>NZ_JACANS010000008.1:0-176648 GCF_030329305.1 Acinetobacter sp. 251-1
CCCAGGTCTACGTTTTGCGATCCGTGAAGGTGGTCGTACAGTGGGTGCTGGTGTAGTTTCTAAAGTTACTGCATAATTGTTTTATCTCAAACCGAGGGTTTCGATTCTCGGTTTGTCTTATAGGTCAGTAGTTCAATTGGTAGAGCGTCGGTCTCCAAAACCGAATGTTGGGGGTTCGAGTCCCTCCTGACCTGCCATATTTTTAAATAAAAAGCTTGATGCCGACTGATCTGGTCATATAATAAGTCGCGAATCCTACGACGAGTAAAAGAATGTCGAATGATAAATCGCGTGACGCAATGGGCGGCGCGCCAATTCCTCAAAGAAATAACCCTGCTGAAGTTGTAAGCTCTGGTACACCATTTGATGTGGTGTTATGGATCTTTGCATTGATTCTGTTGATTGGTTCAATGATGGTTCCACAGTTTTTACCAGCATATTGGGCACCTGCAAATAGCATTTGGGTGCGCATTGGGGTAATTATAGCTTGTATCGTAGTGGCTTTAGGTTTATTATACGCCACCCATCAAGGCAAAGGCTTTGTTCGTTTGTTGAAGGATGCTCGATTAGAATTACGTCGAGTGACTTGGCCTACGAAACATGAAACAGTTACAGCTTCATGGCAAGTTCTACTGGTAGTAGTGGTTGCGGCGATCATTTTGTGGTGCTTTGACTACATTATTGGTTGGTTTATGAAGTTTATTATCGGGTAAGAGAGCTATGAAACGTTGGTACATTATTCATGCCTATTCTGGTTATGAAAAACAAGTGATGCGTTCACTTAATGATCGAATCCAGCGTAGCGCTGTTGCTGATAGCTTTGGTGAAGTCCTTGTTCCTACTGAAGAAGTAGTGGAAATGAAGGATGGTAAGAAACGTAAATCAGAGCGTAAATTCTTTCCTGGCTATGTGTTAGTTGAAATGGAAATGAATGATGAAACTTGGCACATTGTTAAAGAATGTCCAAAAGTATTAGGTTTCATCGGTGGTACAGCAGAAAAGCCTGCACCCATTACGCAAAAAGAAGCTGATGCGATTCTTGCACGTGTACGCAATACTGGTGAAGCACCTCGTCCTAAGACAATGTTTGAACCAGGCGAAGAATTATTGGTTATTGACGGTCCATTCACAGACTTTAAAGGTGTGGTGGAAGAAGTTATATACGATAAATCACGTTTAACCTTAACGATTAACGTGTTTAATCGACCAACACAAGTTGAATTGGAATTTCGTCAAGTCGAAAAAACAGTTTAATCATTGTTGGTTGAAAAGCGCCCGATTTTATCGGGCATTGTTATTATCGCAGTAATATGTTTGCTGTGTGAATAAAATGGGGAGCCTAACGGCGTTACTACCCAGAGGTATTAGATAATGGCTAAGAAGATTGACGGCTATATCAAGCTGCAAGTTCCAGCTGGTAAAGCGAATCCATCTCCACCGATTGGTCCTGCACTAGGTCAACGTGGTGTTAACATCATGGCATTCTGTAAAGAATTCAATGCTGCGACACAAAAACTTGAAGCTGGTCTTCCAATTCCAGTCGTGATTACTGTGTACAACGATAAGTCGTTCACTTTCATCATGAAAACTCCTCCTGCTGCGATTCTTCTTAAGAAAGCTGCGGGTATCCAAAAGGGTTCAGCTGTACCTAACAAAACTAAAGTTGGTAAGTTGACTCGTGCTCAATTGGAAGAAATTGCGACTACTAAAGAACCAGATTTAACTGGTGCTGATTTAGACGCACGTGTTCGTACCATCGCTGGTTCTGCACGTTCTATGGGCTTGGAAGTGGAGCTATAAGACATGGCTAAATTAACTAAACGTCAAAAAGCCATCGTTGCTGCTGTTGAAGCACACAAAGTTTACACTTTGGAAGAAGCGGTTGCAGTTCTTAATGGTCTTCCTGCAGTTAAATTCAAAGAGTCTTTGGATGTTGCTGTAAACCTAGGTGTTGACCCTCGTAAATCTGACCAAGTTGTTCGTGGTGCGACGACACTTCCTGCAGGTACTGGTAAAACTGTACGTGTAGCTGTGTTTGCTCAAGGCGCTGCTGCTGAAGCTGCTAAAGCTGAAGGCGCGGACGTTGTTGGTTTTGATGATCTTGCTGAAAGCATCCAAGCGGGTAACCTTGACTTTGATGTTGTTATTGCTGCTCCAGATGCAATGCGCGTTGTTGGTAAGTTAGGTACAATTCTTGGTCCACGTGGCTTAATGCCAAACCCTAAAGTGGGTACTGTAACTCCTGACGTAGCAACTGCAGTTAAAAATGCAAAAGCGGGTCAAGCACGTTACCGTGTAGACAAAGCGGGTATCATCCATGCTGCGATCGGTCAAGTAGGTTTTACTGCTGAAGCTGTTCGTTCAAACGTTGAAGCACTTATTGCTGACCTTAAGAAAGCAAAACCTGCGACTTCTAAAGGTATCTACATTCAAAAGATCACTTTGAGCTCAACGATGGGTCCTGGTCTTACTGTGGATGTACAAAACGTTTCTAAATAAGTTTTAACTTATTTAAATAAAGAATTTTAAAGCCCTGAGAAAATTTTAAAGCATCGCTTTAAAATTTTCGCAAGAAACGTAGTTTCTCGCAAACTCAGGCAAACTTTGAATTGATAAGTGAATATTTATCAGCGTCAAAGACCTCAGGCGAGGTGGTTTTTCGAAGCCACTTCTTAAAAATCCAGTCTGAGTAGACGCGGTGGTGTGATTTGTTCCTCCTCCGCGTGTAAATCGAAAGGTTTACGAATTGGGAGTGCACTTTTTTAGAGTGCATAAATCACCGTTAGGAGGTTTTACAATGGCTCTTCTTATCGAAGACAAAAAACAGATCGTAGCTGAAGTAACAGAAGTTGCTTCTACTGCGTATGCTGCTGTTGTTGCTGACTACCAAGGTTTAACTGTTGAGCAATTAACTGCTCTACGTGTTGAAGCGCGTAAACTAGGTGTTGCTACTCGTGTAGTACGTAATACTTTGGCTAAACGTGCGCTTCAAGACACTCAATTCAATATTTTGAATGACAACCTTGTTGGCCCAACAATCTTAGCTTTCTCAACTTCTGAAGACGACATGGGCGCTGCAGCTCGTTTGTTTGAAGAATTTGCTAAAACTAATAAAGCATTTGAACTTAAAGCTGCTGCATTTGACGGTAAAGTTTATCAAGGTGCTGAAGTTAGCGTAATCGCGAACCTTCCAAACCAAGAGAAAGCGCTTACTATGCTTGCAAACGTTCTTCAAGCTCCTATTTCGAAATTGGGTCGCCTTATTACAGCGCTCAAAGAGAAAAACGAGTCAGAAGCTGCTTAAGCTTAAACATTTTTACACACCATTCAATATCCATTTGGAGTTACTCTCATGGCTTTAACTAACGAAGAAATCTTAAACGCAGTTGCTGAAAAAACTGTTCTTGAACTTGTTGAATTAATTTCTGCTTTCGAAGAAAAATTCAATGTATCTGCTGCTGCTGTAGCTGTAGCTGCTGCTCCAGGTGCTGGCGCTGCTGCTGCTGAAGAGCAATCAGAATTCACAGTTGAACTTGCTAGCTTCGGTGCTAACAAAGTTGCTGTAATTAAAGCAGTTCGTGAAGCAACTGGTCTTGGTCTTAAAGAAGCGAAAGATCTTGTTGAAGGCGCTCCTTCTGCAATCAAAGAAGGCGTTTCTAAAGAAGAAGCTGAAGAACTTAAGAAAAAACTTGAAGAAGCTGGTGCTGAAGTTAAACTTAAGTAATCGCTTAGGGGGTCGATTATTTAAAAATCGACTCCACAAATTGGCTGATAGCTCTTGGGCTATCAGCCTTTTTGCGTTACAATAATCGGCTCGATTTTAGATTGAATGATAGAAAAATCATCAATTTTAAGAATAAGCAAACAAAATCAAACGCTTAACAATATTTTTCCATTTTAAAAATATTGTTAAGCGTTTTATACCACTGAAAATTGCAGCATTTGTAAAAGGTGGTGGTCATATCGACCTGCGTAATTCCTTCTAAATCCGTTCTGCAGGCGGGTTTAGTTTACTTTCCGAGGACTCCAGATGGCATACTCATATACCGAAAAGAAACGGATCCGTAAGAATTTTGGTAAATTGCCCCAAGTGATGGATGCTCCGTACCTGCTCGCGATCCAAGTCGACTCGTACAGAACATTCTTACAAGATGGCAAAACTCCAAAAAACCGCGAAGATATCGGTCTCCAAGCCGCATTTCGTTCAGTGTTTCCAATAGAAAGTTATTCTGGCAATGCTGCTTTAGAATTCGTTGAGTATAGCCTTGGTAAACCAGAGTTTGATGTACGTGAATGTATTCTTCGCGGCTCAACTTATGCGGCACCAATGCGCGTAAAAATTCGTTTGATCATTAAAGATCGTGAAACGAAATCAATCAAAGACGTTCGTGAACAAGAAGTTTACATGGGTGAAATGCCACTCATGACAGAGAACGGTACATTTGTGATTAACGGTACTGAGCGTGTAATCGTATCTCAGTTACACCGTTCTCCAGGTGTGTTCTTCGATCATGACAAAGGTAAAACTCATTCAAGCGGTAAAGTGTTGTATTCAGCACGTATTATTCCTTACCGTGGTTCATGGTTAGACTTTGAGTTTGATGCGAAAGATTTAGTTTATGTACGTATTGACCGTCGTCGTAAATTACTTGCGACTGTTGTTTTACGTGCGTTGAACTATAGCAACGAACAAATTCTAGACATGTTCTATGAAAAAGTTCCTGTATATCTTGATATGGGCAGTTATCAAATTGACCTAGTGCCAGAACGCCTACGTGGTGAAATGGCGCAGTTTGATATTGCAGACAATGACGGTAAAGTGATTGTTGAACAAGGTAAGCGTATCAATGCGCGTCATGTACGTCAAATGGAAGCAGCGGGCTTAACTAAGCTTCCTGTACCTGATGAATATTTATATGAGCGTATTGTTGCACAGGATATTACTTTACATGATGGTGAAGTGATTCCTGCCAATACAGTGCTTAGCCATGAAATTATGGTGAAAATTGCGGAAGGCGGCGTTAAGCAGTTTAACGTGCTTTATACCAATGACATCGACCGTGGTCCATTCGTTGCAGATACTTTACGTGCAGATACGACTTCAGGTCGTGAAGAAGCACTGGTAGAAATCTACAAAGTAATGCGTCCAGGTGAGCCACCAACAAAAGAAGCTGCTGAAAACTTATTCAATAACTTATTCTTCTCAACTGAGCGTTATGATTTATCGCCAGTGGGTCGTATGAAGTTTAACCGTCGTTTAGGTCGTCCTTATGAAGTCGGTACTGACCAAAAATCACGTGAAGTTGAAGGTATTCTTTCAAACGAAGACATTACTGATGTATTAAAAACATTGGTTGAAATTCGTAATGGTAAAGGCGAAGTCGACGATATTGACCATTTAGGTAACCGTCGTGTGCGTTCTGTTGGTGAAATGACAGAAAACCAATTCCGTGTAGGTCTTGTTCGTGTTGAACGTGCTGTAAAAGAGCGTTTAAGCCAAGCTGAAACAGATAATTTGTCACCACAAGATTTGATCAATGCAAAACCAGTTGCTGCTGCAATCAAAGAATTCTTTGGTTCAAGCCAATTGTCTCAGTTCATGGACCAAAATAACCCATTGTCTGAAATTACACACAAACGTCGTGTATCAGCACTCGGGCCTGGTGGTTTAACACGTGAGCGTGCGGGCTTTGAGGTACGTGACGTACATCAAACGCATTATGGTCGTGTATGTCCAATTGAGACTCCTGAGGGTCCAAACATTGGTTTGATCAACTCACTTTCAGTGTATGCGAAATGTAATAGCTTCGGTTTCTTGGAAACACCTTACCGTAAAGTTATTGATGGTCGTGTAACAGATGAAGTTGAATATTTATCTGCGATTGAAGAAGTCGGTACTGTGATTGCACAGGCCGATTCAGGGATCGATCAAGATGGTCATTTGACTGAAGAATTTGTTTCTGTACGTCATCAAGGCGAATTCGTTCGTATGCCTCCTGAAAAAGTGACGCATATGGACGTTTCTGCACAGCAGGTTGTATCTGTTGCGGCATCATTGATTCCGTTCCTTGAACACGATGACGCCAACCGTGCATTGATGGGTTCAAACATGCAACGTCAGGCTGTTCCTACATTGCTTGCTGACAAACCACTTGTTGGTACAGGTATGGAAGCAAACGTAGCACATGACTCTGGTGTGTGTGTGATTGCGAAACGTGGCGGACGTATTGAGTTTGTTGATGCTTCTCGTGTGGTTATTCGTGTCAATGAAGACGAAATGATCGCGGGTGAGGCAGGTGTAGATATCTACAACTTGATCAAATATACACGTTCGAACCAAAACACTTGTATTAACCAAAAAGTGCTTGTAAGCCTTGGTGATAAAGTGGGTCGTGGTGACGTTCTTGCTGATGGTCCATCGACTGATGGTGGTGAATTAGCACTCGGTCAAAACATGCGCGTTGCGTTCATGACTTGGAACGGTTACAACTACGAAGACTCGATTTTACTTTCTGAGCGTGTACTTCAAGAAGATCGTTTGACTTCAATTCATATTCAAGAATTGTCATGTGTAGCACGTGATACTAAGTTAGGTGCAGAAGAAATTACTGCGGATATTCCTAACGTGGGTGAAGCTGCACTGTCTAAATTGGATGAGTCAGGGATTGTGTATATCGGTGCTGAAGTGACAGCAGGTGATATTCTTGTTGGTAAAGTAACACCGAAAGGCGAAACGCAATTAACACCTGAAGAAAAATTGCTTCGTGCAATCTTTGGTGAGAAAGCGGCTGACGTTAAAGATTCATCTTTACGCGTATCGTCTGGTGTGAAAGGTACAGTCATCGATGTTCAAGTCTTCACTCGTGATGGCATTGAAAAAGATGAACGTGCTCAAGCAATTGAAAAAGCACAACTTGATGCTTACCGTAAAGACTTGAAAGAAGAATACAAAATCTTCGAAGAAGCAGCACGTGAGCGTGTGGTTCGCTTGTTGAATGGTCAAGAGTCGAATGGTGGTGGCACAACTAAACGTGGTCAAAAAATCACTGAAGACGTGTTGTCTAGTTTAGAGTTGGTAGATCTGCTTGAAATCCAACCTGTTGACGAAGCAATTGCTGAACGTTTGACACAAATTCAAGTGTTCTTGAAAGAGAAGAGTCTTGAAATTGATGAGAAATTTGCAGAGAAAAAACGCAAACTTTCTACAGGTGATGAACTTACAACTGGCGTATTGAAAGTTGTTAAAGTGTATTTAGCTGTTAAACGTCGCATCCAACCGGGTGATAAAATGGCGGGTCGTCACGGGAACAAAGGTGTTGTATCAAACATCTTACCTGTAGAAGACATGCCACATGATGCAAACGGTGTGCCTGTTGATGTGGTACTTAACCCGTTAGGTGTACCATCACGTATGAACGTGGGTCAGATTCTAGAAACTCACTTGGGTATGGCAGCAAAAGGTCTTGGTGACAAGATCGATAAGATGTTGCAAGAACAACGTACTATTCTTGAGTTACGTGAATTCTTAGACAAGATTTATAACCAAGTTGGTGGCGAGCAAGAAGATCTTGATAGCTTAACTGACGATGAAATCTTGGTATTATCAGGTAATTTACGTAAGGGTGTGCCTTTAGCAACACCAGTATTTGATGGTGCTGAAGAGTCACAAATCAAAGACTTACTTGAACTTGGTGGTATTTCACGTACAGGTCAAACCGTATTGTATGACGGACGTACAGGTGAGCGTTTCGACCGTCCAGTCACTGTAGGTTATATGTACATGTTGAAACTCAACCACTTGGTTGATGACAAGATGCATGCACGTTCTACTGGTTCTTACTCTCTAGTAACGCAGCAGCCATTGGGTGGTAAAGCTCAATTCGGTGGTCAGCGTTTCGGTGAGATGGAGGTCTGGGCACTTGAAGCTTATGGTGCTGCTTATACACTTCAAGAAATGCTTACTGTGAAGTCGGATGACGTTGAAGGTCGTACTCGCATCTATAAGAACATTGTAGATGGTAACCATTATATGGACCCAGGTATGCCTGAATCGTTCAACGTATTGACCAAAGAGATCCGTTCTTTAGGTATCAACATTGAACTGAAAAATGGTGACTAATTAGCCATTGAAATCTCCCTAAGACCTCATTTGTACTAAGTGGGGGACTTAGGGGATTTTTCAGTTAAAAAACAATATTTGTGACCCAGTTGTAGAGTGAAAATCTCCACAACACACGGAGAAAAAAATTGAAAGACTTGCTCGATATCATGCGCAAAAAGACGGACTCAGACGGTCATGCTCCTGTAGAGTTTGATCGCATCCGTATTGGTCTTGCGTCACCAGAAATGATTAAGTCATGGTCTCATGGTGAAGTAAAAAAACCTGAGACGATTAACTATCGTACGTTCAAACCAGAACGTGATGGTTTATTCTGTGCCAAAATCTTTGGTCCAGTCAAAGATTACGAATGCTTGTGTGGTAAATACAAGCGTATGAAATACAAAGGCGTCATTTGTGAAAAATGTGGCGTTGAAGTAACGACTGCGAAAGTTCGTCGTGAACGTATGGGTCACATTGAACTTGCTTCACCTGTTGCACATATTTGGTTTTTGAAATCATTACCAAGCCGTATCGGTTTGTTACTTGATATGACTTTACGTGATATCGAACGTGTATTGTATTTCGAATCTTATGTCGTTACTGATCCAGGTATGACACCGCTTGAAAAATATCAACTTCTGAATGATGAAGAATATTTCACAGCGTTAGAAGAACACGGTGATGAATTCAGCGCGAAAATGGGTGCTGAAGCAGTTCAAGATTTGTTAAAAGACATCGATCTTGAAGCTGAAATTACACGTCTTCGTGAAGAAATTCCAAATACAACGTCTGAGACTAAACTTAAAAAAGCCTCTAAACGTTTGAAATTGATGGAAGCATTCAACGATTCAAATAACAAGCCTGAATGGATGGTGTTGACTGTACTTCCAGTTCTTCCACCAGATCTTCGTCCGCTTGTACCGCTTGAAGGTGGTCGTTTTGCGACTTCTGACTTGAACGATTTGTATCGTCGTGTCATCAACCGTAACAACCGTTTGAAACGTCTTCTTGACCTTGCAGCGCCAGACATTATCGTACGTAACGAAAAACGTATGTTACAAGAGTCTGTAGATGCATTGTTAGATAACGGTCGTCGTGGTCGTGCAATTACAGGTTCAAACAAACGTCCGCTGAAATCTTTGGCAGATATGATCAAAGGTAAACAAGGTCGTTTCCGTCAAAACTTACTTGGTAAGCGTGTTGACTACTCTGGTCGTTCGGTGATTACCGTTGGTCCATCACTACGTTTGCACCAATGTGGTCTTCCTAAGAAAATGGCACTTGAATTATTCAAACCATTTATCTTTGCGAAACTACAAGCTTCAGGCCAAGCAACAACCATTAAAGCTGCGAAGAAAATGGTTGAACGTGAGACACCAGAAGTTTGGGATGTACTTGCATCTGTCATTCGTCAACATCCAATTATGTTGAACCGTGCGCCAACACTTCACCGTTTAGGTCTTCAAGCATTTGAACCGACTTTAATTGAAGGTAAAGCGATCCGTCTTCACCCACTCGTATGTGCTGCGTTTAACGCCGACTTCGACGGTGACCAAATGGCGGTACACGTTCCATTAACACTTGAAGCTCAGCTTGAAGCTCGTGCGTTAATGATGTCAACCAATAACATCTTATCACCTGCAAATGGTGAGCCGATTATCGTGCCTTCTCAGGACGTGGTCTTGGGTTTGTATTACATCACACGTGATGCAATCAATGCCAAAGGCGAAGGCATGGTGTTTGCGGATACTCACGAAGTTAACCGTGCATTGGCTACAGGTCAAGTAGACTTACACGCTCGTGTAAAAGCACGTGTACACCAAACTGTGATTGATGAAAATGGTAACCGTGAGCATCAAACTATTGTTGTGGACACAACTCCAGGTCGTTGCCTCCTTTGGGAAGTTGTTCCTGAAGGGATGGATTTCCAACAAATTAACGTTGAGATGACCAAGAAAAACATCTCGAAGTTAATCAACTCTTGCTACCGTAAATTGGGTCTAAAAGATACAGTTATCTTCGCTGACCAATTGATGTACTTGGGCTTCCGTCAAGCAACACGTTCAGGTGTTTCTGTGGGTATGGAAGACATGTTGATTCCGCCACAAAAGCAAGCAATTATCGACAAAGCTGAAACAGAAGTTCGTGAAATTGAACATCAGTTTGAGCAAGGTTTCGTAACTGCGGGTGAACGTTATAATAAAGTGGTCGATATTTGGGCACGTACCAACGACCAAGTTGCCAAAGCGATGATGGATAACTTGTCATTCACGACTGTTAAAAATAAACAGGGTGAAGACGAGAAACAAAAATCCTTCAACAGTATCTATATGATGTCTGACTCAGGTGCCCGTGGTTCTGCAGCTCAGATTCGTCAGTTAGCAGGTATGCGTGGTTTGATGGCGAAACCAGATGGTTCGATCATTGAAACCCCAATTAAAGCAAACTTCCGTGAAGGTTTGACTGTACTTCAGTACTTCATTTCAACACACGGTGCACGTAAAGGTTTGGCCGATACTGCATTGAAAACAGCGAACTCAGGTTACTTGACTCGTCGTTTGGTTGACGTAGCACAAGACTTAGTCATCACTGAGCCTGATTGTGGTACTTATGATGGTCTTGTCATGACACCATTTATTCAAGGTGGTGATGTCATTGAGCCATTGAGCCAACGTGTATTAGGTCGTGTAACTGCTGAAGATGTTACTAAAGTGGGTTCAGATGAAGTTATCTTGCCTCGTAATACTTTGATTGATGAAAAACTTGCTCAATACCTTGAAGATTCTGGTGTTGACGAAGTTAAAGTACGTTCAGTTGTAAGCTGTGCATCGACATTTGGTGTTTGTGCGAAATGTTACGGTCGTGACCTTGCACGTGGTCACTTGGTAAATCCAGGTGAGTCTGTCGGTGTAATGGCTGCACAATCCATTGGTGAGCCTGGTACACAGTTAACCATGCGTACGTTCCACGTCGGTGGTGCTGCAAGTCGAACTTCTGCTGCAAATAGCGTTCAAGTACGTAATAAAGGTACAGTACGTTTCCATAATGTGAAAACTGTACAACATGCTAAAGGGCATTTGGTCTCTGTTTCACGTTCAGGTGAAATTGGTATTGCGGATGATTTAGGTCGTGAGCGTGAACGTTATAAACTTCCTTACGGTGCATCCATCTTAATTAAAGATGGTGAGCTTGTTGAAGGAGGCGGTATTGTTGCAACTTGGGATCCACATACGCATCCATTAGTGACGGAAGTTGCGGGTAAAGCACGCTTCAGCCAAATTGCTGATGGTGTGACTGCAACATCGAAAACTGATGATGCAACAGGTATGACCACAACTGAAATTTTACCTGTAACAGCGCGTCCAGCTTCTGGTAAAGATTTACGTCCTGCGATTGTGCTAGATACAACCGATGGTGGTGAACAGTTCTACTTCTTGCCACAAAACACGATTGTGACTGTTCGTGATGGCGAAACAATCGGTGTCGGTGATGTTATCGGTCGTGTACCACAAGAAACCTCTCGTACGCGTGATATTACCGGTGGTTTACCACGTGTAGCTGACTTATTCGAAGCACGTAAACCGAAAGAACATGCGATCCTTGCAGAAGTGTCTGGTATCGTCAGCTTCGGTAAAGAAACTAAAGGTAAAAACCGTTTAGTGATCACACCTGATGATGGTTCTGAGATCTACGAAGAATTGATTCCGAAATGGCGTCAAATCAACGTATTCGAAGGCGAGCATGTGAACCGTGGTGAAACCATTTCTGATGGTCCACAAAACCCACATGACATCTTGCGTTTGAAAGGTGAAGTTGCATTAACCAACTACATCGTGAACGAAGTTCAAGACGTTTATCGTCTACAAGGTGTAAAAATCAACGATAAGCACATTGAAGTTATCGTACGTCAAATGTTGCGTAAAGTTGATATCACTGATGGCGGTGATACAAGCTTCATCAAAGGCGAACAAGTGGATTACATCCGTGTTGTGGGCGAAAACCAAGCGGTTGCGGCTCAAAACAAATTCCCTGCGAAGTTTGAACGTCAATTGATGGGTATTACCAAAGCATCGCTTTCTACAGACTCATTCATCTCTGCTGCATCGTTCCAAGAAACAACACGTGTGTTAACTGAAGCGGCTGTAACAGGTAAAGAAGATGAATTACGTGGCTTGAAAGAGAACGTGGTTGTAGGTCGTCTGATCCCAGCGGGTACAGGTTTGGCTTACCACTTAGAACGTCGTCGTCAAGAAGCAGAAGCTGCTGAACATG
Organism: Acinetobacter sp. 251-1; assembly: GCF_030329305.1. Lineage (NCBI taxonomy): Bacteria > Pseudomonadati > Pseudomonadota > Gammaproteobacteria > Moraxellales > Moraxellaceae > Acinetobacter > Acinetobacter sp. 251-1. The sequence goes on from NZ_JACANS010000008.1 coordinate 12,374, forward strand.
AACTTGTAAATGACTTCTCTGAAGTTGACCAAGCATTTTCACAAGCTTTAAATGAAGATTCTTTCTAAGAAATTCATTTAGAATTTGAAATGAAGAAGACGCCCGAGGGCGTCTTTTTTTATGTGCTATGGATTTACAAAATATGCATGAAAAGTTGCGTTTTTTAACACACTATAAAGATTCAATTCATGAAATAAGATTAAGATGGCAAGAGTTAAAAAAGGACTGATGGAGATGAATATGAAAAAGGTTATTACAGTTTTGGCAGTTGCATCACTTTCAACTATGCTGTTGGCAGGTTGTGAAAATATGTCAAGTAATGATAAACGTGTTGCATCAGCTGCTTTAGGTGGTGCAATTGGTGGTGGTGTGGGGAATAACGTGGGTGGCGGTACAGGTGCTGCGCTTGGCGGTGGTGCAGGTGCTGCAGTGGGCAGTAAAACCCAAAATGGTTCTAACCGTAATGCAACCTATAGTGGTGTAGGTGGCGCGATTGGTTCAGCAATTGGTAAAGGCGTATTCGGTGGCAATGCAGGTGCTGCGATTGGTGGTGCAATCGGTGGTGGTGCAGGTGCTGCGATTGAACAAAAACGTTAAGTTTTAGCTTTAAAAGATTGATTTAAAAAAATAAGCGCATTCTGCGCTTATTTTTATTGGAAAATTTTAGTGTTGGCGATTGGCCTTTTCAACCAAACCCGATAAACCTTGACGACGTGCCAATTCATTAAGCACCAATTGTACATCTAGGTCGAAATAACCTAGCATGACAATGGTATGAAACCAAACATCTGCCACTTCATAAATGAGGTCATTTTTATTGTCTTCATTGTCATGTGCTTGATATTCTTTTGCAGCAATCACAGTTTCAAAGCTTTCTTCACCGACTTTTTCTAAGATTTTATTTAAACCTTTATGATAAAGTTTTGCCACATAAGACGATTCAGGATCGGCTTTTTTACGTTCTGCCATCATTTTGCCCAAATAACCCAAAACTTCAACTTGTTCAGCTTGGGCATTGGAAGCATTCATTGCCAATGTATGTGGGTTAGATGACTTCTCTTCAGACTTGCCACCATAAATGGCGTTCGGATCTTTGAGCTGAGCATCGACAATTTCCCAACCATTTGGCGTAAGTTTGCGGTAAAAACAAGACTCACGACCAGTATGGCAAGCGATACCACCTTCCTGTTCAATTTGTAACACAATAACGTCAGCATCGCAGTCTAAACGGATTTCATAAACGGTTTGAAAATGTCCTGACTCTTCGCCTTTAAACCAGAGTTTATTGCGTGAACGTGAGAAGTAAACACCACGCATTTTTTCCGCGGTGAGTTGTAGTGCTTCACGGTTCATCCATGCCACCATCAAAATACGTCCTGTTTGATGATGCTGTGCAATAGCAGGAATAAGTCCTTGTTCGTTAAATTTTACTTCATCGAGCCATTGCAAGTTGTTCATAGGATTTCACCAAGTTACTAATTTAAAAGGTTTGAGCGCTACGCTTTTAACGTAGAGGTCTATAGTTTACGTGATTTGGAGTGATTTGCGGGAAATCTTGGAAATTATTTAATCAGCTTATGATCTAAAGAGTGGTAAAGTCAGAATAAGTTTTGAATCTATATTTTCAATGTGGGCCTGTAAGATCAAATCACACGCCCACCAATGATCAGATTGATATAACAGTGTCAGTAGATGACTTAAAAGTGATAAAAAGCAGTCGAGCTTTGACGATGTTGAGGGTAAGTCTGCCAAAGCTTTGTATAATCATAAATTCTTTATTTTTGAATTACAAACCTTGCATCACTTCCGCAAAATTCTGCTTTTCGACCAATTCCAAAAACTCATCGCCCATACGTTGGCTTTCAACCACGGTTTGCTTCCATAATTTTTTACGCTCAGCATCAGACAAGCCTTTTAAAACAAAGTCTTTACGGTCAGGTAAACGACCTAAAGGCAATGAATTTAAATAATCCTGAGAGGGAGAAATCAGCAAAGTACGTGCCTGATTTTGTGGATTGGCTCTGCGCGATTTAAACATCTTGTCGAACCAGCCAGGGGTGATGCTGTCGGTGAAATGGGGATATAAAACAATCCCTTTACTCTCAAAAGGTAGGTCAATGTGATAGTCAATTAAACCCCCATCACGATAAGCCCCTTTAGGTGCGTCAGCAATATTTTTCACTGCAGGGGTGACCGCAGGAATGGAACCCGAAGCCATGAGCCAATCGGCGACATTGTCGGTATTAAAGTTAATATAATGGGTTTTAAACGCATCATCCTGAATTTTAAATTGTGGAAAATCAGTCGGCTGACAAATGACACGTTGCATAAATTTATTTAAATGATCACGTGAAATCGCATTGCTACCGATAATTCCAAGCAAGGAACTATATAGCGCAAATTTGTGGTCACTTTGAAACAGATGCTCAGCTTTCGCCGCAATGATCGTCAAATGATAATCAGGATGATCAACCAATCTTTGCGTTTGATCGCCTAAAATACCATGCAACATATCACGTGATATTTTTTCGATATCCGCAATTTTCATGCCTTTTTTAAAGGGCAAATTGATATATAACTCAGCCAATTTTTCAGGTCCAAGTTTTTCACCTTGCGCTACAATTCCTGCAAAACGCCATGCACCCACAGATGAGCCAATTAAAAAGCGGCGTTGTTTGGCTTGTGGAAGAAACTCACCAAAGATGGCTTGGTCGAGACCCATTAAACCAATGCCTTTTGGACCACCTGCCGCACCGGGAATCATGTCGACATGATGTGCTTGTAGTCCTTCTTTTTCTATGAGTTGTTTGGCAAGTGAGCCTGCTTGAATTGTTAATGCAGCAGGGCGTTTTTGTAAAATTTGGGTCATGGTTTCATTCACTCAAACGGATGTGAGTATTTTAGGAATAAGCCGTGACAGGACAATGGCGATAGGTTTCAGTGGGTGACTTGGGAGTCATGGGCTTTCTTTATACCAACATAAATGCAAATATTCTTCGAGATGGGTTGAATAGTCAAAAGTATATTCACGATTACAGCTGTCAAAAAAGTTATTCCAATCATCTAAATCTAAGAATTCTTGTATTTCTGAATTAAATGCCTGACCAACTTCAGGTAAGTCCGACCTAAAAATATGATTAGAATTTTCTAAGCCAAATTTTTGAGTCATGACAATTTTATCTTCAATTAAATAATGTGCAATATTGTATTGGATAATTCCATTTTCAAGTATTATAAATTGTGCATCTGCGCTAGTAGTTTGTAGATAACCAAGTAAAATTATGGTCTTATATTTTTTTGATAAATAGATTAAAAAATCAAAAATGAGAGGATCTGTTAAATCATGATAATTAAAGACAATATCAACCCAATGAATACTGTAGTTGCATGAAACGATAATAGTATCAGTCTTTTTATCGTAGTCGTGAAAATACCATTCTTGAACAACAGGTAAACTGAGTTGGTCAGTAACTTTATAAAATTTTTTTATTTCATCTAAGATAGTTTGGATGGAAGGATGGAGAATGCTTATTTTAGAATGAGTAGCCATATTATATTATCTTTGTATTTCTGATTTAAAAATCACACCAGTTTTGATGTGATTTTTGATGCTTTTCTTAATTTACTTTGCAATCCGCCAAACGGCTAAAACACTTGCCAATACAATCAACACAATAGAAATATACCACGGTGCAATAATCGCAATAGATAAGAAAATCGCCATGATACTGCCGAACATCCAACTACGTTTTTGTTGATGTTCCACTTCCAAACGCATCATTTGTAATTCATGTAGCTGTTTAGCATGCCATGCCGACTGATTTTTTAAACCATTTAAACTGTCGATCATCAGCGTTGGGAAATCTTGCGCACCTAAAAGTAAATCAGGAATTTTTTGTCCCAATTCTTTTAAGTTTTTCTGTGGATTCATTTGCGCTTTAACCCATTCGGTTAGAATCGGTTTTGCTAGACTCCAAATGTCCAAATCAGGATAAAGGTCTGTGCCTAAACCTTCTACATGTACCAATGTTTTCAGTAATAACATCAGTTGTGGTGGGATTTCCAAATGGAAACGACGTGCAATATCCATGACCTGAATCAGGATGCCTGCAAAGTCCAATTCATGCATCGGTTTGGACACCATAGGTCCAACTGTACGACGCATTTCACGGGCTAAAGCATCTTGATCGGTTCCCGGTGGAATCCAACCTGCTTGATGCACAATCTGAATCAGTTGCATAAAGTCGCTGTTCATGACCGCAAGTAACATACGGGCAACGGTCATCTGATCGGACTTAGACAACTCACCCATAATTGCACAGTCGAGTGCAATATAACGAGGTTTGCTCGGATTCAGGGTTTCAACAAAGACATTTCCCGGATGCATGTCGGCATGGAAAAAGTTGTCACGGAACACTTGGGTAAAGAAAATGGTTAAACCTTTTTCAGCTAGATCTTTACGATCCATGCCGAGTTTTTCAAAGGTTTCAATATCTGAAATTGGTACGCCTGTAATGCGTTCAGCCACCATCACATCTTTGCTGTCCATATACACTTCAGGCACATACATCATGCTTGAGCCTGTGAAGTAATGGCGCATACGGCGTGTGTTATCCGCTTCTAAAGTCAGATCCAGTTCATTTAAAATGACTTGACGATAGTTCTCGATAATTTCTGAAATATGAACCGCACGAGCAGCTTCAAGTCGTTTTTCTAAGCTTGCACCGAGCCATCTGAGAATTTCAAAATCTTCTAAAATTTGGCTGCGAATGTCAGGACGGGTAACTTTGACCACCACTTCGCGACCATCATGCAAAGCCGCAGTATGCACTTGCGCAATAGATGCCGCAGCCAAAGGTTGCTCATCAAAACGAGCAAAAAGTGTCGTAATATTGGCTTTTAAGGATTCTTCAATACGGGTTTTGGCAACATCAACACCGAATGGTTTCACTCGATCTTGTAATAAAACCAATTGCTGTAGAATTTCAGGTGGAATTAAATCACGGCGTGTTGAGAGCAATTGCCCCATTTTAATTGCCAAAGGACCCATTTGCTCCAAAGCCTCTTTGAGCTTGAGAGGATTCTTTTTCTCTTTACTTGACCATGCTGCAGGGTGCATACGAATAAGCGACAAAGCATGGCGGGCTTTTTCAGGTAATTCTTCCGCAGGAACCAGTGTGTCGAGTCTATAGTGCGCGGCGATGCGCCAAAGTTCGAGTAAACGGCTAATATGCGGAATCATAAATTACATTACCTGATGTTAAGAGGGAGTAGTGGGGTTGAGTTGTTGCTGTAGCTGCTGAATTTTAGCTTCAAGTCGATCGATATTCTGATTGAGTTGACGGGTATCTTGTTGCAGATCATCCATTTGCCAACGTGGTGCAAATAAGCCTGTGTCTTCTTTTAAAAAATCCTCGGCAAAGAATAAATGACTTTGCAGGGAACGCTTTAAATGCTTCGGTGCAAGCTGAATTTTGGCAATTTCATGTGCCAATGCAGGACCAATCCACGGGCTTAAATGTGACGCTAAATCAGGCTCGGCCTGTTGGATAATACGTTGAATATCCTGCAATAAATGATAATCACCTTGCAATGGAATATTGCCAATATCATCAGCTAAAAATAGCTTTGCCAATTCAACGATGCTTTTTACATGCAAGGTTGCAGTTGCTTCCGTGATGACCGTATTTTGATCAAAAGGACGTTGCTCAAAAACCGAAGGTGTTTCACTTTTACCTGTCACAGTCGGTTCTAAACGGACTTTATTTTCATCAAAAAATACATCTACAGACAGCTGTGGTGAATCAATCACTACACGCAGCAACTTGTCTTGTAATTGATTGAACTGAATACGAGTGATCGCATCCAGATTGATAAATTGATTGATGAGTCGTTCAACTGCACCCAGTGCCAGAATGGACCACATAATTCAACCTTTATGCTATTTGGGGGAAACTTATAGTTTGAAGCCGCGGTGTACCGCAACAATTCCACCCGTTAAGTTATGGTAATCGGTATTTTGGAAGCCTGCATTTTCCATCATGCCTTTTAAGGTACGTTGGTCAGGGTGCATACGGATGGATTCAGCTAAATATTTATAGCTTTCTGAGTCATTCGCCACGATTTTACCCATGATTGGCAATGCCGTGAATGAATACAGATCATACAATTTTGAGAATGGCTCAAACACAGGTTTAGAAAATTCTAAAATCAGTAAACGACCACCCGGCTTAAGCACACGGTACATGGCTGCAAGGGCTGCATCTTTATCGGTCACATTACGTAGACCAAAACTGATGGTTAGTAGGTCAAAACTATTGTCTTCAAATGGCTCTAAGGTTTCAGCATTTGCTAAGACAAAATCAACATTGGTACAACCTGCATCAATCAGACGGTCACGACCGACATTGAGCATGGATTCATTAATATCTGATAGAACCACATGACCGGTAGGACCGACTTCACGGCTAAATACTTTAGCCAAGTCACCAGTACCGCCTGCGATATCAAGCACGCGCTGACCACGGCGCACACCAGACATATTGATCGCAAAGCGTTTCCATAAACGGTGAATACCAAATGACATTAAGTCATTCATGATGTCGTATTTGGCTGCAACAGAATGGAATACTTCAGCCACTTTTTGTGCTTTATCTTCACTGTTGACGGTTTGATACCCGAAATGCGTGGTTGCGCCGACATTGCCTGTATTGGCACCACGTGGCAGATTATATTTGGGTACTGTTCCTGAAACAGGGGTATCGGTCAACTGTTGTTGTAAAGATTGTTGCTGACCTTGTGGCGCACCTTGCGGTAATGGTTCTGTTAAGAATGGACTGACTTTGTCTGTATTTGTTGCCGATTCAGCTGCTTGGCTTGGCTTTTGGTTTTCATCCGACACGTGAGTCACTCCTGAACACAAAAATAAGAAATCTTGCCATATTTTGCATGATGACAGATTCTGTGATTTTTTACAGTGCCGATCATGCAAAATTTAAGGTTAATGTTAAACCCCAAATAATATTATAGAAAATATGGCGTTTATGTCGTCAATTCGATCATAAAACCTTATCATATTCTAAAAGGATTGGCTTGTCCTGAATGTACATTATTGACAATTTCACGTTCTTTGACTGTAAATGCATGAATAAAATCAGCCGCAGATTTCATTGGTTTCATTGCAGTAAAACCTTCACCAATAAAGTCATACATCAAATCAAATTGATACTTATGTGCGGTGCCTTTACACATTTTAAAAGCAGTATGCATGATAAATGAACGCATGTATTTGTCCAATGCAGCTCCTAAATCATCCAATAAGCCCAATTGTTGTAAACGGGCATCATGTTGGTCAAGCTTGATTAAGGTTAAGCGCATCATTTCATCATCAATCGATTGATCTATGGGATAATCTTGTAACAGTTGCGCTGCAACTTGCTCATCAAGTCGCATTGCTAATACAGCCAAACCAACTGATTTTAAACCTGTTTGGATGGCATTTTCAGGAATGATTTTTTCCGCTTTGTGTGCATATTTTAACAAACGTTCAATTTGAATGGCTAAATCATCAAAATCAGGACCACCATAGAGACGGTGAATAAAATAGTCTGCCATGAGTTTATTTTCTTTGCGGTTAAATAACTCAGTATGGGTTGCTAAAATACGTGCTTTTAACCAATCTTGTGCTTCATGCAAACGTTTTTTAAGTACAGGATTTTGATGATAATTTAACTGCTTATATTCTTCTAAAAGTTGGTCAAGTGCTGCGAGTTTAGACATGTGTGAACTCAATTTCTATATATTCAAGAAAATCATAATCACAGTTTATCTGAACAACCATGACGATATGATATGAAAATGACTGAAATTAAGTCAGTTGGTGCTTGATTTAGAGTGTAATTGAAAATATAAGAGGCATATTTTGCTATAAAAACTGATACAAAAAATGTGTGCAGGCAGAGCAAATCTTTGTAAACTTAAAAAAGTATAATGAAAACATAAGAAAAGAGCCTATTTATGAAAATAACTGAATCCGCATGTGAATTGGTTGATCCCAATCAACTGTCTTTGGATCTGATCGAAGCACAATATGCTTTGAAAAATACGCGAGGACAAAAAAATGCCAAAAGTTTGGTGATTTTGGTCAGTGGCATTGAACTTGCGGGTAAGGGCGAAGCAGTGAAACAACTGCGTGAGTGGGTTGATCCTCGATATTTACGAGTCAAAGCTGATCCTCCGTATATGATGCAAAAAGATCAAGCCTTTTGGCAGCCATACGCGCGTTATATTCCTGCTGAAGGGCAGATTTTAGTGATGTTTGGGAATTGGTACAGTGACTTATTGTCCACAGCTTTGCATGTTTCTGCACCCATGGATGATACCTTGTTCGATGCTTATGTCTCACAAATGAATGCCTTTGAACAGGATTTAAAAAATAATCATGTTGATGTCATCAAAGTTTGGTTTGATTTGTCATGGAAATCATTACAAAAACGCTTAGATAAAATGGATGCTGAAGACCAACGTTGGCACAAATTACACGGTTTAGATTGGCGCAATAAAAAACAATATGACAATGTGCAAAAATTACGTCAGCGTTTTACCGATGATTGGATGGTGATTGACTGTGAAAATGAAGAAATGCGGGATCAGCAGTTTGCGCAATATATTTTAAAAAACTTGCAGCATTTGCCAAGCTATGCCACACAAGTCAAAGAAAAATGGCAGCAAGCAGAAGTGCCTAAAGCATTACTTGACGTTTCAAGTGATGCAATGGATGAGTCAGACTATCAAAACGAGTTGAAAAAGCTGACCAAGAAAGTCGCGGAAGCCATGCGTTTTGATGGGCGTAAAGTGATTATTACCTTTGAGGGGATGGATGCTGCGGGTAAAGGTGGGGCAATTAAGCGGATTGTTAAAAAGTTAGACCCACGAGAATACGGCATTTATACCATTGCAGCACCTGAAAAATATGAATTAGCACGTCCTTATTTATGGCGCTTTTGGACAAAATTATTGGAAGATGAGAAGATCTCGATTTTTGATCGTACATGGTACGGGCGTGTCTTGGTCGAACGCATCGAAGGTTTTGCCACACCTGTTGAGTGGCAACGTGCCTATGATGAAATTAATCGTTTTGAAAAAGACTTAACTGATAATCAATATGTCATTGTGAAGTTTTGGCTTGCCATTAGCAAAGATGAACAAGAAGCACGTTTTAAAGCACGAGAAGAAACACCACATAAGCGTTTTAAAATTACAGAAGATGATTGGCGCAATCGTAGCCATTGGGATGATTATTTGAATGCCGCAGCAGATATGTTGCAACGCACACATACGTTTTATGCACCGTGGCATGTGATTTCAACCAATGATAAATACACAGCACGTATTGAAATTTTAAAGACCATTTTAAAGCAATTGAAAGCAGATTGAGAGCTAGGTAGGCGTTTTTGAATCTAGTATATTTATCGTACTATTGCCAAATATACTGTTGAATAACACTTTATCTCATGCAAAAAAAAGCGGATTAATCATCCGCTTTTTCAATTAAGACATTAAGAATATTGCACAATCTTTTCTTTTTGTTTGTTTTGAATGCCTTTTGCTAATTTATAACATTCATCTACATGGGCTTCAGCCACTTTTTTCATCACGATATAACCCAAACTTGCCGCAATGATTGAACCACCCAAAGGAATAAATTTGGTCACTTGTTTGGTAATGACTTTGGCTGCAACATTATTGAGTGAGGATTTAACCGCAGTACGTGCCACCACTAGACCTGAAAACTCAAAGCCACGTTTACGTAGTTCATTCCAATGAATCTGTTTGGTTTTTGGGTCATATACACTGATTTGCTCAGGGGCTAAACCAAAACGGGCATTAATTTCAGGGATTAATTGCGACAAAATTCCCACATCGATCACGACATCAAAAAATGGGACGGGAATAATCGCAGCACCTGCTGAAAAATAAGCACGTTTTTTGACGAGTTCTAAACATTCATTTCGAACAGTTTCTAGGTTTAGACTTGGGTCAATGGAGTCTGGGATTTTATCAATTTTCATAAAATATCTACCTGTAATTCAAACTATTTATCGTATTTATGCGGTTGCATTATTTTAGCTTGAAATAATAAAGTTATTTCCAAATAATGCAGTAAAAATGCCATAGTATGATGCAGTTGTATAGTGGCGAATGTTTATGTTTTTGTGCATAAACAGAACAATAAGTAGCAAAATGGTTGAGGGATTATGGCAATTCATGTTATTCAAAGCCAATCAATAGAGGTCTTGGTTCAGGGGGTTTTAAAAAGCACCCATGTTGTCTCAAATGACCCTTTTTCTGTCCTAAAGCCACAACATTTTATTGTTCCTAGTCCTGCAATTGAAGAATGGCTGAGCCAAAAAATGGCAGAACAGCAAGGCATGAGTGCCAATACCATCTTTCATCAGCGTATTCGTGGCTTTCAGTGGTTTGCATATCAGCAAGTTTTGGAGGATAAAGATAAAGTCCGTAAAGCCAATATTCCCCGTTTGATTATGAAGTGGCGTATTTATCAAACCTTAAAAGGCTTTATTGTTGCCGAGGACAATACACTTGCAGAAGATCATCCATTATTTGGTATTATTCAACGGATTTATGATGCAGCTGCACAGCTGGACCATGGTTTGGAAAAACAACTGAAAAAACAAAGCATGTTGTATTGGACTGCAGAACAAGTCTCGAAATTGTTCAGTAACTATATGCAATATCGAGGGGATTGTCAGCGAGGCTGCGGTGAGTTATGTCATTGTCCAAGCAATTGGTTAGGGCAATGGGGGCGTGGTCAGGAACTTGATTTAGAACAACAATTTTTTAAGACTCAGCAACAAGTTTCGGCTTTTACGTTAAATCAAGCCCAAGAGTTGGAACATTGGCAGCGCTGGTTGTGGCAACACACCTTTCATGAAGACTTTGTTGAAATGCAAGGGATTGATGCGGATTTTTGGCAAGTTATGGATGATCCCGCGAAACGACCACAAGCCCTGAAAAAATTACCTGACCAGTTGATTGTGTTTACCTTATTGGACTTACCACCCAGTCAGTTGCAGTTTTTAAGACGTTTGGGGCAATATGTGGATGTGGTGATTTTGCACTACAACCCCTCACAAGAATATTGGGCAGACAGTGTCGATCCGAACTGGAAAAAACAATACGATTTAAGGGTGAAAGAACGTTTTATTGCCAAATATCCCAAAGCCACAGATGCCGATATTCAAAAGTTTTTTGATGAATTTACGTTAAATTTTAATGCTGAAATTCGTGAGTCTCGTCATCCCTTGCTGACTCGTTTTGGTAAGCAAGCGCGTGACCATTTCTCGATTCTTTCCAATTTGTCTTCAGGTGAAGAAGGGCAGTGGATTGATGCATTTGTCGATGAAGAACCGAAAAATTTACTGACCAAATTACAGTCCGATATTTTGTATTTGGTTGAACCTGAACCACATGCTTATCCGATTGCTAAAGAGGATGATTCGATTCAAATTCATGTTTGTCATTCGGCATTGCGTCAGTTGGAAGTATTGAAAGATCAACTCATCCATTGGTTAGCGCAGGGCACAGTGGACAATCCACATCGTCCAAGTGATATTTTGGTGTTAGCACCGGATTTAAAACAAATTGAACCATTGGTTCGCAGTATTTTTCCGCATATTCCCAACCAAGATAGTGTTTATTTACCTGTCAAAATTGCAGGGGTTATACAGCTTGATGCAGTCAATGCATGGCGAGCAGTGTTGGGGCGGATTCAGTTGGTGCAAGGGCGTTTCAGTGTTGAAGATTTCGCGGATTGGCTGAGTTTGAATGCCACCCAATTGCGTTATGGCTTGGACATTTCCAATACTGAACGTATGGTTGCGTTATTGATTAATGCAGGCTTTAAACGTGGTTTGGATGCAGTGCATTTACAGCGTACTTTAAGTGCTGACGATACCGATTATCGCTTTAGTTTTAAATATGCGCTAGATCGTTTGGCATTGGGTGTTGCTATTCCTGAACATACCATTTTTTCTCATCCACAGGGCGATACATTAAGTTATGCGCAAGTATTGCCGAGTGATTTTGAACTGATTGCGACCTTGATCGAGATTTATCAGGATTTTGCCGCGCGCCGTGAGTGGATGATTGCACATGAAACGTCTACTTTATCTCAGCAAAAAATCCATGTTGAATCATGGTTAAAACGTTTGATGCAAGACATTGTTGAGTTTGAGCAATGTGGGGTTGAGGCTTTAAAATCGGTGCGTGAAATTGTCAAAAAACAAGAACGTATGCTGACTTTGGCAAATTATTATGATCAGCGTAATGCACCACAGCATGATGCGCAAGATATAGCAGTGCTGCGTAATATCGATCTACCTTTGCCTTATTTGTTGCATGAAATTCAAAATGTGTTGGAAGGACAATTTGATCAGGCTTTACCGACAGGACAGATTACTTTTAGCCAAATTGGGCAAATTCGACCATTACCTTATAAATTGATTGTGATGTTGAATTTGGATAGTGGCAAATTTCCAAATCGAAATACTCATTTACCTTTTGATTTAATGGAAATTTTAAAACCACAATTGGGTGATCGTTCACGTTTGGATGATGATCAAGGCGCATTTTTAGATGCTTTATTGCTTGCGCAGGAAAATCTGTGGTTATTTTATAATGGCTTTGACGTCAGTGATGGTGAAGTACGTGATCCATCGAGCGTATTACAAGAATTGATCAATCATATCGCATTGATTGCACAATCGCCTGATGATATGAGGCATGATCCATCTGACAAACCATCCCTTGAGCGTGCTGATCGGATGATTGAAAAAGAAGGTATTGAAATTCCTGAACAAATTCAGTCTTTATATCATGTACATCACTTACAACCGTTTGACCCAAGTGGTTTTACCTCTACAGATCAGTTACGTTATCAAGATCAATGGTTTGCAGTGGCACAAAAAATTCAGCAAACGGCAAATTTGTCACCGCGAGAAGCTTGGGTGAATACACCTTATCCTATGGTGCAAGAAAACATCACGGTGTTGGATGCAGCACAATGGATTCAGGATGTTACATTCCCTGCACGGTTATATCTGAAAACTTTGGGTGTGGAAAATCTACGCGCGGAAGATATCCCTGCATTAAATGAACCCTTGGTGCTTGATGGTTTGGCAAAATATCAAATTCGACATTTTCTACAAAAACAAAATGCAGTGCATGCAGACCATGTTGATTGTGAATCAAATTTAATGGCTGATATTGGATTATTACAAGATCAATTGCCGATTGGTAAAGTGCAATACAGTGCATGGCAAATGAGTTTGGTTGAACAGGAGCGTTTAAAAGAACGTTTGCATCTGTATGCAGCTGAAGTAACAGCGACTACGCAACGGCAATGGTGTATTGAAAATAATGTGGTGATGAATATCACGGTGCCGAAACAACATGCTGGGCATTGGATCAGTTTGGATGCTGCAAGTGCAAGGGGTACACGGCGTACCAAAGTATGGCTTGAATATTTGCTATGGCTGAGCTATTTAAATTTAGCAGGTGAACAAGCACAGGGTTTACAACGTATTACAATATTTAGTGATGCCACCATTGTCAACACAGGGTTAACTTCGGCGCAAGCTAAGGCGTATTTATTGGCATGGTTTAAAGCCTATGTTTATGGTCAGGCTGAACCTTTGGTTTTACCTGCTGAATTATTGATGACGAAGAAAGCAAATAGCCAAGATTTATTGGTGATGAATGCAGAGCAGGAAGTGGAATGGACTCGGAATGAAGCAGGGCAATGGGTGTTGAATAGCATTGATGCTGTATTAAAAGAATGGAATAAAAGCGATGCGTTCCTGACGTATAGTTTGGATCGAACAGAGTCGAGTAAAAAACACAGAGACTGGCAGTTTATTTTACAGGAACAAGACGCAACAGCTTTGCTGCAACATGCTTGTGATCTGTTTGCCTACGACTTATATCAACCGATTTATCAACATCAAAAAGTTGCAGAGGAATAATCATGACTGAGCACACTTCTGCCAACACTGTTGTTCATCAGAGTTTTATAAAGACCAGTATGCTGAATAAAAAGATTTCGAATGAACCAATTGCAGATTTGCATTTTTCAGGTTTGCATTGGATTGAAGCATCGGCAGGGACAGGGAAAACCTATACATTATCGAGTCTAATGGTGCGGATTTTTCTTGAAAAATATCTTCCTCGCCAAGTGATTGCGACGACATTTACCCGTAAAGCGGCAGCGGAGTTAAAGAGTCGTATTCGTGCGCGTTTACAGGAAACGTATCGTTATTTTGATGCTTGTCGTGACTTGAGCGAACAAGAAATATTGCTTAAAGCACAAAAGGAAAAAGATCCATTATTTGCCAAATTATTACTGACTTTTGCGACACAAGTTGCCTATGCTTGTGAGCGTTTGAAATTGGTTATTGATCAGTTAGATGAATTATTTGTGGGGACATTGGACAGTTTTAGTCAAAAGTTATTGCGTGAATTTGCCTTTGAAAGTGGCAAGATTGAACGGGCTGAAATTACCGATGATGCAAAAAGTTATAGTCATCAACTCATTCACGATGTGCTACGAGAATGGATTCAAGCACAACCACAAGAAGTGGTGGATTATTTAGTCGTCAATAAAAAGCTAAAATCTCAAGATGGCTACATTGATCTTGTCGATAAAACGCTTAATTTTAGCAATGCAAAAATATTGCAATCTCAAGATGTTAATATTGATTTTAATCAGTTAAAACAAGCTGTTGCTGATTTGGTCGCAGTGGATTTGAGTACTATTTCGAAGCTTTCACCTTATTATGAGTTAGAGAGTATTTCAGCGGATAAGTTCCTTAAACCTTGGAGCGAGCCAGGTGTGATGAAGTCTTTATTGTTTAACGACTTGCCCCTCTTGATCGAAAAACTCAAAGAAAACGGTTATGCGGTACTTTTTGATGAAAAATACAGTCAAACCCTCAGTCTTTTAGAAAAATTAACCCAAAAAACGTTAAGTACTGCAAAAACCAAAAAAATTCCACAGCAAGTGTATGATGATTTTAATTTTCATCCTGTCATTCGTGCATTCACTATTTTTTTTGAAATTTATCATGCGTTTAAAGGTGCTTTAACCAAAGTAGAAGAACAGTTAAATATCCATTTGGTTCAGGAAGTTAAAAAACGCTTACCACAAGTTTTACAACAAAAAGGTGAAACTACCTTTGCACAGCAAATTCGGACACTGGCTGAAGCGTTGCAAGGTGAGCAGGGACAACGTTTTGCGACTTTTGTACATGCACGTTATCCCTTAATTTTAGTGGATGAATTTCAAGACACCAACCAAGATCAGGATGATATGTTGGCACAAATTTGGCGCCATCCCAGTCGTGTCAAACAAGGCTGTATGATCATGGTCGGTGACCGTAAACAGGCTATTTATGGTTTCCGTGGTGGTGATATGTTGACGTTCTTAAAGGCACATCAAGATGTCTTTGGTAAAGACGGGCATGAATATAACCTGATTTATAACCATCGTTCGGTCAAACCCTTAGTTGAAACAGTAGATGCCTTATTTCAACGACAAATGGATTTTGGAGAACAGGTGATTTACCCACCTGTACAAGCGGGTAGTCGTCCGCATCCTGCACTTATGCAAGGTGAAAGTGAAAATTTACAGCCTTTACGCTGGCTACAATTGGAAAAGCCTGAACAAGAAGCAGAGCAAGTGGCTTGGAAGATTCGAGATTTACTCAATCAAAGTATTCAAGGGACATTATATTTTCAGGAAAAAGGACAACAACGCCCTTTAGATGAAAGCGATATTGCAATTTTAGCACCGAGCAAAAGTGACTTAGATGCAGCGCAAAACGCATTGCAGTTTTATGGCATCTTATGCAATAGAGAATCTAAACAGAGCGTATTTGACAGTCAAATCGCCCGTGATGTTGGGGCTGTATTGACAGCGATTATGCACCCTTATGACGAGGCGAAAGTAAAACGTGCTTTGCTGAGTCGTTTATTGGGTTTTCAATTGTCTGATTTGATTAAATTGGAACAACATGCTGATGGCTTGAGTCAATATATTGAACAGTTCGATTTAATTCGTGAAATGTGGCTGAATCAAGGCTTTTTAACAGCATGGCAATATACGCTGCATCAATTTTCCGTCTGGACGAAATTAGTCGCAACACGCAGCCGTGATAATGAACGTGTGGTGGTCAATTTACGTCATTTGACTGAGCTGCTGAGTCAACATAGTGAGGAATATCAAGGTGCACAAAATCTTTATCATTGGTATTTAAAACAACTGACTTCACCAATGGAGCGAGAATGGGAGTTAGAACGTAAATTGTCCAATGCAGCAGGGATCAGGTTGATGACCATTCATGCTTCTAAAGGTTTAGAGTTTAATGTGGTCTTTTTATTGGGTGCAGACAAAGCCCTCAATAGTGATAATTCTTTGATTTTTACCCATACTGAACAATTGAATCACGACAATCATCAAATTGAAAAACATCGAGTCATTTCTTTAAATACCGAAGATAAAGATGACAAAAGCTTAGCAAAACAACATCATAAAGAGCGTGCTTTAGCTGAACATCACCGTTTATGGTATGTCGCACTGACGCGGGCAAGTCACCGTGTCTATGCCGTGATGCGTAATGATCTTGATCAATATGATAAAAAGGGCAAATTAAAAACCAAATCGACCACAGGACTTGCGTTTTGGCGTGGGCATCCTGCTGCAGCTTTTGAACATTGCGGCAGTGTTGTTGAACCCTTACTGACAGAATGTCCACCACGTTTAAAAAAGATCGAAACAGAGATTCAGCCTGTCATTGTTGCCCAAGCTTTTCCAAGTCAACGTTTTTATCCACGAGGAAAAACCAGTTTCAGTGCTTTGGCTCAGCATTCAGTACGACAAAAAGCGCAGGATCATTTGGCAGTGTTTGAACATGGGCAAGACCGTGCTGCGGATGAAGTACAATCTGAAAAAGCAAATTTTGGATGGCAAAACAATCCAGCCAATCCATCACAGCCAGTGCAACCCATTGCATGGATCAAAGCTAATTTTCCCAAAGGTACAGTCGCAGGGAATTTCTTACATGAAATTTTTGAGCATATCGATTTTCAGAACCGACAATTTTGGCATTTAGAGATTCACCGCCGTTTTAAAAATGACTATGCAGGATTATGGGCGGAGCTGATTGAAAAATATCAACAGGCATTTCCGAGTGAAGCGTTGCAACAGCAGCATGAAGATACCCTCATTCAATGGGTTATGGCATGGTTACAGGATGTTTTGAATACGCCCCTATTGGATCATTTTTGTTTAGGACAATTGCAAGCACATGAACATTTAGCGGAGTTTCCATTTTATTTGGCACTGTCAGATCGGGTCTTGGCCATTCAACGTATTTATGACTTATTTGATGAATATAAAGATACCCAAAAGATTCAAATGCCTGAATTTAATCGTGCAAATTCAGCACGATATTTGAATGGTTCAATCGACCTTGTATTTTTTGATGGTCAGCGTTATCACATTGCCGACTATAAAAGTAATTTTTTAGGTACAGACCAGCAGCATTATAACGCTGATGCTATTCAAAATAGTATGAGTTCCGCAAGTTATTGGTTACAAGCCGCATTGTATCTGGTGGCCTTACATCGTTACTTAAGCATTAAACTTGAGCATTATCAGATTGATCAACATTTAGGTGGCGCAAGTTATTTATACCTACGTGGCATGAATGGTGAAGTTGGGCAAGGGTACTATTATTGGCGACCTGATTCAGAATTTATTCTTAGGCTTGACGCGATATTGGGTTATTTTGCTGAGGATAAACTTGGCAATATTGCATGAATATTTAGATGAATTTCTGTATAAACAATGAACTATGTTGTGGATAAATTTGTTGAAAACTCTGTAGATAACTCTGAGGATAACTGTGTGGAAAATAGTCAAAATTTAGAAAATGAATTACCTCAATGGGTTAGCAACTGGACAAATTATCTGTTACAACAGTATTTAAATAATGAGAAATTACATGAAGATTCATTTAAAATCATCAGTGAAATCTTAATGACTTCTTTACAAGGAGACAGTTGTCTAAAACGCGAGAGGCAAAATGTAGACAACCTCACACCACTATTTATAGATGAAAATAAAATTCATGATAAAAATCAGCAACAAGAGCGTGTTGCACCTTTTGTATTTGATGATGAATATTTGTATTTGTACCGTTATTGGCAACTTGAAAAGCGTTTAGCGCAGCAAGTGATTCGCTTAAAACAGCAACATATTGAGCAGATTTCAACGCAAGATTTTGATCATTTATTGAGTGATTTACATCAAAAAAATGCGTTAAATATGGTTTCGCAAAATGCATTTAATATTATTACGGGTGGTCCTGGGACAGGTAAAACTTACACACTGGCACGTATTATTGCTGTTTTACATCAGGCTTTGCCCAATATTCGCATTGCAATGGCAGCCCCTACAGGAAAAGCGGCACAACGTATGGGCGAAGCCTTACAAAAATCTTTGAGTGATCCAAAACTACAAGGGTTTGGGTTGAGTTTAGACGTGTTTAAGCCTGTCACCATTCATGGATTATTGGGGTTGGGCAATCAACATATGCCACGTTTTCATTTAACGCAGCCTTTACCTTATGATGTGATTGTGGTTGATGAAGCATCTATGTTGGATTTAAATCTCGCAACAATGCTCTTTGAAGCCGTACCTGAAAATTGTCGTTTGATTTTATTGGGAGATGCTAATCAATTAGCTTCTGTCGATGTTGGCTCAGTCTTGGCGGATTTACAACGTGTTCCGATGTTACAAGACAATCGGGTAAATTTAGTGACCACACACCGTTTTAAACAAGATGCAGCCATTGGAAAATTTGCGCATTTTATTCAACAAAGTCACCTTGTAGAACACTCTCAATCACAACTTTTACAAGATTTTGAGCAGCATATTGTGACTCAAAAGCCGATACAAAAAATTGAACTCAGCGCACAGATGCGTGATGTGGTGCAATTGGAATACTTACCTGAACAGATTCCCCATGATTTATATATGGCGTATTACCAAAAGTTAGCACTTGGTTTTCAAGATTATTTTAATAGTTTAAAGGCATATTTAGAGGATATTGAATCACCTCAACAAATAGAAAAAGTAATTCAAGCTTTTGATCAGTATCGCATTTTAACTGCAGTTCGCCATGGTGGTCTTGGTTTGAAAGCCATTAATGCTGAAATGGAAAATACCTTATTGTCTGCCATTCCACAGATTTATAGACAAGGGGACTGGTATGTAGGTCGACCTGTGATGATGGATTACAATGATTATCAATTGGGCTTATCTAATGGTGATATTGGGATCTGCTTTAAACATCGTCAGGACCTGGAGCAGTTTGAAGTGTATTTTCCAAGTCTAGATAAATGGATTGTCGCTTCACGTTTACCAAAATCAATTCAAACAGCATTTGCTTTAACCATTCATAAATCACAAGGTTCTGAGTTTCAGCATACGATGGTCATTTTGGATGCCGCAGCACAAAAAACGTTAAGTCAAGAATTGCTTTATACCGCCATTACCCGTGCAAAATCAGTAGTGAGCTTATTAGTCGAGGCAGGTGCTTTTCATCAAGCATTAACTGTAGCAACACAAAGACAGAGTGGGTTGATTAAAAAAATTAAAAATTTATATTAATTATTAATCTTAATTAAATAATGTTGGTTTTGTAAGAAATTGCTTACACTAATTCAAGAGATTGACGCATAGAGCTAGATCAAAGTTTTTGAGATGATGGTTATATAAAGAAGCTTGGTAAGGAACACTAAGCAAAATTGCACAATAACAATAATTTAAAGTCGAGAGACTGCGAACTTACATGATGTAAGTATAAAAGAGGAAACTTACAGCCGCTAAGCCTTGTAGTTTTGGGAGAGACTACAGGGCTTTTTTATATCTTCTGTATTTACAATAATGTTATAAAACATACACAATGTACGTTATATCTTACAAAAATATAAGATAAATGCGACTTTCATCATATTTTTGATTGTGGCATTATATGTACATAAGGAAATATATAAACAAAAGGACTCACTATATAGTTATAAGTGAAATGAGATCACTATAAAAATAAATAAAAAAACAAGAAAGACAAAATAAGAAACTACAGCGCAAAAAAAGCCCTTAGAGTAATCTAAGGGCTTTTTCTTAATTGAAGTTTAAATCATTTAGATGTAATGAATAAGCTCTCATATTTTTTCAATAAAATATTCACATGAATTTGTACTTTAGACCTGATCCGTTTCTGTTGCATCTGTCCCAAACAAACCACGGCGTTGTTCTTTGCGAATTTTTGGGCATTGTGTAGAAACTTGAAACAGTACATTAGCAAGCGCCGCCAAATGAGTACCCACCACAGATTTGCCAGTATTTAAAATACTGACACTAATGTCACGTTCAGGGTCTGCCCAGCATAAGATATTTGAAAAACCGAGGTGTCCAAATGCTTGTCCAGTATGTGGCCCAAAAATTCCCACAGGATTACTGCCTAGCATAGGACCGAGTGCATAGCGCATGGGAGCTAAAATCGTACGATCAATGGTTGTCGTGGATGTCGGTAGCGTGGCACGGAAAACTGTGCGTGGGCTCATGATCTGTTTACCACGATATTGTCCGCCATTGAGTAGCATTTCAAAAAAACGATTGGCTTGCTCGGCATTGGTATAAATATTGCCAGCAGGACAAACAGTGTCCATAAAACGATGATCATTGGTGACATTCACCGCTAATTCTAAACCGCCACCTAAAACATGATTCAAATATAAGTCAGTTCCAAATTTTGGATGGATACCTGTTGCACTATTGAGGGCAACTTGATCACGAAATTCTGGTTTTAAGCCATAATTGAAAAAGGGCATATCCATCGGTTTTTCAATTTTCTCATGTAAAAATTGTCGAATATCTTGTCCTGTTACTCGTTCAATCAGCTCACCTAAAATATAGCCAGCGGTCACGGCATGATAAGCAAGGTGTGCACCTGCTGGTGAAATCGGTTTCGATGCATAGAGCTGTTGTAAAATTTTTTCTTTATCAAAGAGTAACTCAGGAGTGACCTCGGCTTCTACTCGAGGAATGCCACCACGATGTGATAATAAGTGAAAAATAGTGGCACGGCGTTTGCCATTTTGAGCGTATTCGGGAATATAGTAACTAATCGGATCAAGTAAATTGATTTCACCTGTTTCATCTAACATATGAATCAACATTGCTGTGATCATTTTCGATGCTGAAAATAGGCAGATTGGTGTGTCTGGTGTGGCAATGATGGCATTTTCAGCCAAACCTTGAGCTGTGCTGCCTTGTGCGTAACCAATGCTGCGATTGAGCATGACTTGTCCATTACGTCGAAGGCATATACTAATCAAGGGGTGATTACCTGTTTTATAAAGGGATTCAATACTTGACCAAATTTTATCGACTTGCTTTTCGGTCATACCACCGAGTTCGGCTGAGACCTCATGTTTGGACTGTATAATTTGGCCTAAATCTTTGGGTACATAACAGGTGTTGGTTGAAAATGTTTTCACGACTGGATCCATTTTATTTTTCTAAGGTTTAGTCTGCCTTTGTGTGCCATTATTGTCAGTGTCCGAACTGCCTTAACCTTGTCATAAATGTGCAAAGAGAACGTGATAAAACTGAAATATCCTGACGATAATTTTGCAATCTCAGGGCAGTTCCTTTAAAATAGTCGACTGCTGTAGTGATGCACGGCAGTCAAATTTAATTTTTAATATTAAATTGATTTTTATCAAATACTTATTTAAGCATCTCGGAGAAATCGAATGGCTTTAACAAACGCAGATCGCGCAGAAATCATTGCAAAATTCGCTCGTGCAGAAAATGACACTGGTTCACCTGAAGTACAAGTAGCATTATTGACTGCTCAAATCAATGATTTACAAGGTCACTTCAAAGATCACAAACACGATCATCACAGCCGTCGTGGTTTGATCCGTATGGTTAACCAACGTCGTAAACTTCTTGACTACCTTAAAGGTAAAGATACTACACGTTACAGCGATTTGATTGCTGCTTTAGGTTTACGTCGTTAATTCGATTTAAACTTTTATTTTCGGATTATTGCATGAGCAATGCTGTATTGCTGAAAACTAAAGTCTGTCTAGCTTTGGCTAGATAATGGAAGGGGCGAATATTCGCTCCTTCTTCGTGTCTAAAACGTAAGTTTTATAAAATGATTGTCTAGTGAGGTCGGCTTCTAAGCTTTGTCATTTGCCAGCTGTTGAGGTGGTGTGAATGCCAAACCTTAGGGGTCTCCACTAGAATAACTGTTCAAAAGAACCAGGAAACAAAAATACATGTCAATGTTTAATATCGTTCGTAAAGAATTTCAATATGGTCATTACAATGTTGTACTTGAAACGGGTCGTGTTGCGCGTCAAGCAAATACTGTTGTCATTACTATGGGGGGCGTAACCGTTTTAGTTGCTGTTGTTGCTCAACCGACTGCAAAAGCAGGTCAAGACTTCTTCCCACTTACAGTAAACTACCAAGAAAAACAATATGCTGCGGGTCGTATCCCGGGCGGTTATGGTAAGCGTGAAGGTCGTGCTTCAGAAGCTGAAACTTTAATCTCTCGTTTGATTGACCGTCCAATTCGTCCATTGTTTCCAGAAGGTTACTATAACGAAATTCAAGTGACTGCAACTGTAGTGTCTTCTGACAAAACTATGGAAGCTGACATTGCTGCAATGTTAGGTACTTCTGCTGCACTTGCCATTGCAGGTACTCCTTTCCGTGGTCCAATTGGTGCGGCACGTGTTGGTTTAATCAACGGTGAATATGTTCTTAACCCGAACTTTGAACAACAAGCTCAATCTGATTTAGATTTAGTGGTTGCGGGTACTGAATCTGCAGTACTCATGGTTGAATCTGAAGCGAAAGAACTTTCAGAAGACCAAATGCTTGGCGCAGTACTTTTCGGTCATGACGAAATGCAAATCGCGATCCAAGCGATTAAAGAATTTGCAGCTGCTGCGGGTGCGAAAGAGTCTGACTGGGTTGCTCCAGCGAAAAACGAAGACCTTCGTGCGAAATTAAAAGAATCTTTTGAAGCGAAAATCTCAGAAGCCTACACCATTGCAGTGAAACAAGACCGTTATGCTGCACTTGATGCACTTCATGCTGAAGCAGTAGCTCAGTTCGTTCCAGAAAACGACGAAACTGGCATTGCAGATGAATTAAACGAATTATTCGAAGATCTTAAATATCGTACAGTACGTGACAATATCTTGTCTGGTAAGCCACGTATCGATGGTCGTGATACTAAAACTGTTCGTGCGCTTGATGTACAAGTGGGTGTATTGGATCGTGCACACGGTTCTGCATTGTTCACACGTGGTGAAACTCAAGCATTAGTGACAACGACATTAGGTAATACACGTGATGCGTTGATGGTCGATACCCTTGCAGGTACGAAAACTGATAACTTCATGCTTCACTACAACTTCCCTGCATACTCTGTAGGTGAAACAGGTCGTGAGTCTGGTCCTAAACGCCGTGAAATCGGTCATGGTCGTTTGGCACGTCGTGGTGTTCAAGCTGTTCTTCCTGCAGCTGACCGCTTCCCGTACGTCATCCGTATCGTATCTGACATCACTGAATCTAACGGTTCATCTTCAATGGCTTCTGTATGTGGTGCTTCATTGTCACTTATGGATGCAGGTGTTCCACTTAAAGCACCAGTTGCGGGTATCGCAATGGGTCTAGTGAAAGAAGGCGAACGTTTTGCCGTTCTTTCTGACATCTTGGGTGACGAAGATCACCTTGGTGACATGGACTTTAAAGTGGCAGGTTCTGCAAACGGTATTACTGCGCTTCAAATGGACATCAAGATCGAAGGTATTACTGAAGAGATCATGGAAGTTGCATTGAACCAAGCGTATGCAGGTCGTATGCACATCCTTAATGCAATGAACCAAGTGATTTCACGCGCGCGTCCTGAAATTTCAATGTTTGCTCCAACATTCCAAGTGATCAACATCAATCCTGATAAAATCCGTGATGTGATCGGTAAAGGTGGTGCAACCATTCGTCAAATCACAGAAGAAACCAAAGCTGCGATTGATATTGAAGACAATGGTACAGTACGTGTATTTGGTGAGTCTAAAGCGGCTGCTCAAGCTGCAATTGCAAAAATCCAAGCACTGACTGCTGAAGTTGAACCAGGTACAATTTATACAGGTAAAGTGATTCGTATCGTTGAATTCGGTGCGTTCGTGAATATCCTTCCAGGTACTGACGGTTTACTTCACATTTCTCAAATTTCAAATGAACGTGTCGCTAATGTGTCAGATGTTCTTGCTGAAGGTCAAGAAATCAAAGTACAAGTTGCTGATGTAGACAATCGTGGTCGTATCAAATTAACAATGAAAGACATTGCACAAGCTTAATGTGTAAGTTGAATAAAAAGTCCGCTTGATGCGGACTTTTTATTTTTTAAAATTTATCTCAAAAGATTAATTTTGATCTGCTTTTTGTAAAATTTCATATAATTCCTCTTTAAGTTTGAGTTTCTTTCTTTTTAAAACATCAATCGTATCAATTCCTTGAGTGATAGGATCTTGTTCTAAGCGAATGATTTCATGATCTAACTTATTATGCTCATCAAAAATTCTAGAGAAATGGGCATCATCTTGCTTAAGTTGACTAATTAAATTGCGGTATTCTGGAAACATATATCGTCCTCTTAGGTTTAAAAAATATTGTTCTGTTTTTGATTGTACCTGACGCGTATGGACTGAATATTGGAGTGGGTTTCAGATTTCCTTTATCCCATAAATATATTATGGGATTATGGCGGATTCGTCTAGATTTTTAAGGTATCTGTATTTTTAACCTTTGTAACATGCACTATTGCTCTACAAAAAATCATGGATTCAGCATAAAGTCAGTGTTTAATTTACAGTAAGATATGCGAATTAATTTTCTAAAAATAGCGCCAATTTTTGTCAATAAAATTGTGTTTGAGAATATGATTTATGCAAACTTTTTATTTTTTTCAACCTTTAGAACAAAGCTATATTTGTATTCAAAATCAGCCTGTCTCTTTGGCAGAGCAACAATTTATTTGGATTGATTGTACGCGTGAAGATGTGGTGAATCGCAGTGAGGATTGGCAAAAAGAGATTTTTGAATTAACAGGGATTCATTTAAATGAATATCATATTCGTGACATTTTAAATCTTGAGCATCCATGTGCTTTTGATGCTATGGAAGATTATGATTTATTGATTTTTCGTAAACTTATTACGCCAGATGACCATATCTTGAGTGGGGAAGCCGCGGTTGAACAGCATGAAAGTGTATTTGGATTAACATCTTCTCCGATCAGTTTTGTCATTACACCGCATGTGTTGGTCAGTATTCATGAAAAGGGTAACTATGCTTTTGAAAGTTATTTAAACCGTATTATGAATATTATGACTAAAGATTTTGAGGAACAAAATAAACCTAGAAAACTACCTGCGACGCCTTTAGATTTAGCATTGCGTTTACTCAATAGTATGATTGATGGCTATTTAGATTTAAGAAAGCCACTGACGCGACGGGTTGAGTATTGGCAACAAGATTTGTTACAGGGTAATCGACGTTTTTCTAAATGGCATCAGCTTTTTCAAGAAATGATGGTTTTTCAACAGATTGAAAATTTATGTGAAGAACAAATGGATGCTTTACAGGAGTTACGCGATGAGATCGTGGATAATTATTCCCATTTTAAAGGCAAGAAAAAATCAGATAAACAAGATTTAATGTTAGTACGCGTTGATGATTTAAGTAGCCATGTAGAGCGAATTCAAAAATATACATCACGTTTAAGCAGTGCAATACAAGCAGCAATTAATTTACATTTTTCAGCGATATCCAACCAAACCAATGAAAATATGCGTATTTTGGCGATTATTACTGCTGTTTTTGCACCATTAACATTGCTGACAGGGGTGTATGGAATGAACTTTGAGTTTATTCCAGGCTTAAAAAGTCCGATCGGTTTTTGGTTGATGCTTTCTGCCATGTTGATTTGTACTGTTGCATTGTTAATTTATTTTTATCGTAGACATTTAGTGGGGCGTGGTGAAAGAAGTGTGATTGACATGTTGGCGCAACAACATAAAAATCAACACGTCAATCTGTTATGGTTTTTGGACTATGAGCCGATTAAACAAACCATGAAAGAAGTTGAAAAAATCACAAAACTGAAATAAGCCACGATAAGATTATTTGGGGGGCAATACAGATGCTTTTTGTAAAAGTAGATAGAGTTCATCTTTAATTTTAAGTTTTTTACGCTTTAGAACCTCGATATCATCATGTACATGATTAATTGGGTCGAGCTCTAGATGCGTGATGGTTCTGTCTAATTCATCATGCTCTTCAAAGAGCTTGGCAAATCGTGGATTCTCATCTTTAAGCGTATTTACAAGTTCACTGTGTTCAGGAAACATGTGTTTGATTTTCTTATTCATAATTTTGGAATTCATCGGTGCAAATAACCTCTTAATACCAGTTTTGATTTGATAAGAAGACTATGATGACAGGTTAAATCTTCACCTGTCATCCTTATTTAACAATTTGAAATGAATTAATCAAATTAATGACGAATGTATTTAACATCCCGATGATGAGCTGATTTCTAATTGATTTAAAGCGGAAAAAAAACTAAATAATTTTATTAGATTTGATTAAAAAATAGTCTTTAAAATACCCAATCTCAGTGATATCAGTCGTTAAGATACTGTTTTAATATATTATTTTAAAAAATGGATGGGAAATGGGATGGCTTATCGATTACCTATGATGTTAATTATTCTGTTTCCTTTGGTGGGGTGTGAAACAGAAAATAAAAATGAGACTGCAACAGAACAAGCTTTACAATCATCTTTTGCTACACAATATCCTGTGTTGGCTGAACACTTTGATATGAATGAAAGTGATTTCAATATTTATTTAAATGCAAGTGGAAAAGGAACACCCATTACAGCGACAAGCATTAAATCGATGAATGTCGGATATCCTGTCAATACACTTGATTCAACCTATCACCCTATTTCAATCTTTGATCTAGGTTCACTTGGGGATCGCCTATATATAGAGCAGCAACAAGGGAAAGAAAAAAGTAGTTTTGAGTTAAGCAGTAAAGCCAGTAATCATTCTGTATCCAGTCAACATACGATAGATGCTTCTGCAAGTGTTCGGTATGGTGGTTTAAAAGTAGCGGGTTCGACACATCATGCTTTAGCCTATTTGGATGCGAGTTCAACAGGTGATATCTCAGCCATTATGACACGAGAGAATGTGGGTAAGTCGATCCAAATTTTACCTGATAACTTTAATGGCTATGAAAATTTTGAACGCTATCTGAGAGGGACGGAGCTGACATCTGAGCAGCTTAAAAAGAAAATACAAACCATTGTAGACATGCCAACCGAAGGTCAATGTGATCAGAAGCCTTATTTTAAAGAGGTGACGATTGATACTAAGCCATGGAGTGATGATGCAATGAATCCTTATGGTGATATTCAGATTTTATCTGAAATGGAGGATGTATTTGCTCAACTTCAAACCCAATATGGGCTTTGTGCTGATACTAAAATACGGGAAGTATTGGTGAAAAATATGAAGGAATTACGTGGTCATATAATTGCATCTATTCAGCATTTTTATAGCCAATATGGTGATTCTTTTGTATCAAAAGTCAATGTGATTAATCGTGCGCGAGGAATTGGTCAATTAAACTGGGGGAAAACAACAAAAAATAGAGAGCGACAACATGGTGGAACAGCATCGATTTCTTATAGTGCATTGACATGGGGCGGGAATGCTTCAGGAAGTTATCAATATCATGTAAGAAATGCAGATGCAAAAGCCTTTAAAAATATAACCGTAAATGTTGAAGCAGAACCTGATAATTCGATTAATACAACGGAGTGGCAATCCAATTTAACCAATATGTTGAATAGTATGGCAGAGCAACAAAATGATAGTGTACAAATTCCAGCGATGAGCACACTGCCTACACAAGTAGAACTTAAACTTCCTGAGCCAACTGAACCTAGAAAAAAATTGACTCCACCTGATTCCGTGTTTAAAGATTTGGCGGAATGGAAAGCTTACTATGGTGCAGATGAATCACAAGCTAAACATTTGATGAACAGTGGTTTACAACAATCTACAATCGCAAAGATGGCGGAAGAGGCATATCTAGAAACAGAGCAAGTTGCAATCAATACACTAATGAAAGCAAACAATTCTGTGGAAATGGATCAAAAATTTCAGCAAGAGTTAGCTAAGCTTAACGATGTGAGACAAAATAATATCAAACCACCATTATTACAAAATAATAGTAATCAAATTCTCATTCCTGGTACATTTACCAGTAGTTTTGAGACCCTAAGCTATGATGAGGTGATTCCTCAACTGCGCCCTAAGTTGAATATTCCAGGCGAGCAAGCACGGACATTGGCGGATTTTCCAAATTTAGTCAATTTATTGATGCGTTTAGAAAAACTTGGGCGTCTAGATAGCTATTTAAATTTTCTTTCAGGCATTTCTGTCAGTGGTGTATCCGTGGAAATGAAGGACAAATTCCACACATTTTATCAAGCTGCAACGGATTCTGCTTATAGCACTATTTTGATTGCCATCCAACAAGGTGTAGATATTCCGAATGAGATTTTTAATGATTGGGTGCTAAAAGAATTAGGCACAGAGCAGCAGATGACACAAAGTAAGCTTTATAAAGCTTTAAATACTCCTGAGTACTATAAGTATGTGATGGTTTTACTCGATCCCGCATATGGGAAAGTTTGGTCGAAAGGTTCAGGAGGATATATGCCAATGCGTACAAATGACAAAGGATATCCTGAATTAATGACTTGGAAGGATATTTCGGCAAATTATCAAGTGGTTCAATCAGTGGTTTATGATGACAATGGAATGAATCCACTGCGTCTTTATACAAATACGCCGATGCAAACGCCATGGTATCCAGTATATATTTATAATAAAGGACAAGTGCCTACACTTGTATTTGTACAAATGTTTGGTGTTTATCAGGTGATTTATGGGCGTGAATGGGTTGTGCAACCTACACATAAATGGCTTGGAACGGTCGATAAGAATCATAAGAATGGGGTATATGAATCAAAAGTCAAAAATATTGTTCCAAGCATCACACCGTTATGGGAGTTTTGGGTAAATAATAATGATGATAAGCAAGATCGCTATCAAGTTTTAAACAATGAAATGAAAGAGGCAATCACTTCAACCAGTAATTCATTTTTGTACAATGATAGAGATTTGAATTGGGATTATTCATTAAAATTTGCTGATTTAGCAATGAATGATGAACAGTTATTGAATAAATTTAATGTTCTTTTAATTTATTTAGACGAATTTGCCAATCCACAATCAGAAAAACTAGGATTACATTCTGTGGCTAATCCATCGTATAAAAAACATGCAAATGATGGTTATGCGGAGTTCAGAGCTAACAATATAAAGGTAATTTCAAAGAAGACTATACTGTCTAGAAATGGAAACACGCTGATGTTATTGCCTTTAAATGCAGAGAATACTGATGGAAAGTTAGCGCAAGTCGTAGATTATGCGCCTGAACGCAATCCTTTGGATATTGTGAATAGAAATACGATGGAAACTTTAAAAAAATTGGCTTTACTGAATGTTTATCAATAAATCAGGTGAGGGATTTAAAGTGAAAACATTAAATTGATCATATCCAAACTAGAATATCGCTAAAAGGATATTCTAGTTTGCTTTTGTGGGTTTTGCAGTGAATAAAAGTTTAAATTAATGATGCGTGTGTTTGATTTGCTTACGTAACTGTTGCACTTCATCAATTAAATCCATCATCATGGCAACGGCTGAGAAGCTCGCTTCAAAATCACGTTGTAGTCGGTATGCACGGCGTGCACGAGTGACATCTTCACCAAAAAATTGATGAATGCGGTCTTGTGGTCTTGCTGGTAAAATATCATATTCAAGAAGTTGCAGTACCCATTCAGGGCTTTGACCGCATGCTTGAGCAAAGTGAGTTAAATCAAAACACAATCGTTCATCAACGATCTCAACGTCTTGACAGCCATTACAGATAATTTCCCGATAATGTATAGTAGTCATGAATGTGCTCCTTTAGGATCTCGCAAGCTTATCGTACTTTAAAGTTTGGAAAAGCATCGGCATAGTCTTGATATGCTTGTTGCTCTTGAGGGGTATCCGCTTTAGGATAAACAATATTCAAAATAAGATATAAATGTCCTGCAGTTTTACTTGGTATTCCTTTATCTTTTAAACGTAATTGTTGGCTTTGTTTACTATTTTTAGGAATATTCACTTGAACTTTACCAGCAGGTGTATTGATTTCTACACTTTTTCCTAATGCTGCTTCCCAAGGTGTAATATCTATAGTGTAATAAATATCAGCATCTTCAACACGAACGCGGTCAGTGTCTTGGTACAATATTTCGATATATAAGTCACCATTTTCACCCCCATTGATGCCAGCTTGTCCTTGTTTAGACAGACGAATTTGCTGACCTTCTTTCATTCCTTTAGGAATTTTAACTTGTAAGGTTTTACGTTGAACTTCAGGTTCACCATAAGCATTATAGGTTGGAATTTGTAGGGTGATAGTTTGTGTTGAACCTTCATAAGCCACTTGAATGGGGACTTCTATACTTGCGTGTTGATCTTCACCTCGATAACTGCGCTGTTGACGAGATTGGCGTTGCCCAAAATCTTGTTGATGACCACCGCCGAAGCCGCCACCAAAGCGTCCAAACAAATCTTCAAAACCACTAAAATCTTGTGCATCACCTGTGCTGCTGCTACGATAAAATTGACTGCCATCGAAGCCTTGAGCACCTGCTTGACCACCAAAACCACCCCCTGTAAAGCCTTGTGGATGGTCAAGTTCAAAGTCATATTGTTTTTTCTTTTCTTCGTTGCTTAGCGTGTCATATGCGACATTGATGGCTTGCATCTTTTCTTCAGCATTCGCTTCTTTGCTGACATCAGGATGGTATTTACGTGCTAATTTTCGGTATGCTTTTTTGATTTGGTCTGCTGTTGCATCTCTTGCAACACCAAGTTCTTCATAATAATTTTTTGCCATATTTGGATATCATTTTTGATCTTGATTTCATTCATTAATATGCCATTTTGAGCAAAGTTAAAAGGGTTACTTGGTTAAGATATTGTTTCAAAAACTGTCAAAATAAAGATGATAATATGTGATTCGATATTCTTTATTTTTTATCTATATGATTTTATTGTTTAAATATGATATTCAAAACAATGGGTTGATGTGTATTTTTATAGATTAAAGCTAATCATGATAAAAATGATTAGCTTAGTGCATATATTTACGAAAAAGAAAAGGCATTTTGTGACGACAAGCTGACTTCTATTCTGTTAAGCGAATCCAAGTTGCAGAGCGCCCGAGTAATGAAATACCAATATAGCCACGCATCGTTAAGCGTGTACCTTTGGCATTGAGTTTAATCTTTCCATGATAGACATTGCCTGAAAGTGGATCTAAAACTTGACCATCTGTAAATAACAGCGGCTCTTTAGGTGATTGACGAAAACCACTTAAAATTTCCAAATTCATATAAGGCACATTTTTTAAAGTGCCTTTGCAATGACTACAATTTTCTTCTAAAGGTTTATTTGGAATTGGGCGGATCTCAATAATTTTACCAGTATAAATTCCTTGATTGTTCTTGGTAATTTCTACATCCGCTCTGGAATAACCTGTTTTATCATCTACCGTTCGCCATTTTCCCGTCAAATCAGGCGCTGCAAAACAGAGTGTGGAAAAAATGAGACTTGATAGAATAAGTGATTTTGTTAGCATTATTGTGTCCCCTAATCTTATAATTAAAAAAAGAGTAAATCTAGATTTACTCTTTTTTTAAAGAAAGGCAAGACACATTTTATGAATAAATTAAATTACTTAGTGTTACTTAATTTATTTTTTATTTTTACTAACTTAAATGTTCACCAAATAAGCTGAGGGCTTCTTTTGCAGTAAATTGATAGCGTTTATTGCAAAATTGACAATCCATATCGATTGGGTTGTTGACTTCTAAGGTTTCTTTTACTGCTTCTAAACCAATTTGAATCAGTGCATTCGCACATTTTTCACGTGAACAAGTACATGAAAACTTGAGTTGCTCAGCTTCAGGTAAACGAACTTCTTCTTCATTATAGAGACGATAGAGGATATCTTGCGCTGTTAAGTCAGTCAGTTCATCATGTTTTAGTGTTTCAGTTAACATGGTGAGGCGTGGCCACAAGTCTTCATCGACCCATTGTTGTTCTTCATCATCATTACGAGGTAAGAGTTGAATGAGTAAGCCGCCTGAACGCTCTGCGGTACTTGCTAAAACAATGCGGGTGGGGATTTGTGCAGACAGGTCATAATATTGCATCAAGCAACCTGCCAAAGTAGGTTGATCTAATGCGATAATTCCTTGATAACGTTCACCATGTTCAGGCTCGATATTAATAAATAATACAGGTGAAGTGAGCGTAGCGAGTACGGTACTACTGTCTTTTGCATCAGCAAAACGTGGATCTTCTTCATAATCTGCCAGCGCACGGATTTCGCCTAAATGATTACATTCAGCCATTGCCCACTTAAAGCTGCCTTGTGCTTGGATTTGTAAGCTGATACGCCCTTTAATTTTTAATGTGCTTGCAAGCAAAGCGGTTGCACTGAGCATTTCACCTAATAGTATTTGAATTGCTGGTGCATATTGACGTTGTGCCAAAATTGTTTGTAAAGCATTTTCTAAATGCACAACTTCACCACGAACAGGGCTATCTTCAATATAAAAACGTTGACGTAAATCAGACATAAAATTCTCCAAATCCCTGTTTAAATGGTGACGATATTGTAAATCACAAGCATACTTTTTTAGAAATATCCGCTTAGTTTTGATGATCACGGGTTACATTGATACGATCATCGGTGTGTTTTAATACCTCTTTGCGTTCTAAACCTGACTCATCAATATCAGGATTGTCTTCAAATTGGTCTGCATCATGTTGTGTGATTTGCGCATCGCTTTCAAATAAATGCTCAAGTTCTGATATGAAATCACGATAACTTTCATATACTTTCTGTTCATCTGTATAAATACGTTGTTGGCGTGCTAAGAGTTCTTCATCATAATTTCTAAATAACTCAACGCTGTCATAAGCAGTTGACTTGTCTAAACCCAATTCACATAAAGTACGGTACCCTATGCCTAAAGACGTTAAATAGGTTTCGCGCCAAATATGCTTAACACCTAAATCACGTAATAAGTGCATATGATAACGGTCACGTGCACGGACCAATAACGTTAAATTTGGATAATTTAAACGGATATGGCGTGCCACATTCATTGAATCTTCTACGTCATCAATGGCAAGCACAAATACTTTTGCTTGTTCAATGCCTGCCGAACGTAATAAATCAGGCAAAGTCACATCACCATAATACAATGTACCGCCATAGCGCCGTACAAAGTCTATTTTTTGTAAGTTATGGTCAATGGCTGTAAAAGGAAAATGTTGCATATGGGCTAAACGAGCCACAATTTGCCCAACACGACCAAAGCCCGCAATAATTAACGGTGGATGCTGATTTGGAATATCGTCATATTCAGGTGTTTGATCTTTATTAAATAAAGGTAAAACCCATGTTGAAACCAACCAAAACACGATAGGCGTAAAGACCATCGACAAGGTTACGACCAATGTAATTGGCTCTGAAATGGCCGCCTGAATGACTTTTTCACTTTTGGCAACATTTAACACAACAAAAGCGAATTCACCGCCTTGAGCAAGACAGGTTGCAACCATCAAACTATTTTGCCAATTCATTTTTTTAAAACGAGCGATTGCGGTCATGGCAATCATTTTAATAATGATTAAGAGCAGGGCAGCACCGATAATTTGTAGAGGATGTTCCACCAGCAAATTTAATTGCGTAGTCATGCCCACGGTCATAAAAAACAAACCTAAAAGCAGCCCTTTAAATGGAGAAATACTGGCTTCAATTTCATGACGAAATTCTGAATCAGCCAACAGCACACCTGTTAAAAATGCACCTAGCGTCGTGCTGATGCCAAGCGTATCCATGAGTAAAACGACTGCAAGGACAATAAATAAACCCACAGCAGTCAGTAGTTCAGTGGCGCCACTTTTTGCCACAAATCTGAAAAAAGGGCGCATGACATAGCGACTAAATAAAAACAGTCCTGTAAAGGTTGCAATAATCGCTGCAAAATAAGCAATACCATGATGGGTAGATTCATTCCCTGAGAGCAGTGGTATTACTGCAAGTAAGGGAATCGCTGCAATATCTTGGAACAGTAAAATAGAAAAAGATTGCTGACCATGTGTGGTATTGAGTTGTTGTTTTTCTGATAAAAGCTGTAGAACGAAAGCTGTGGAAGACAGGGCTAGCGCAAAACCAATGACAAAACTTGCAGAAAGTGATTGTTGTAACAGTAAAAACACGGTTCCCATGAGCACGATGCCTGTCACAACAACTTGCAAGCTACCCATGACAAAAATGGATTGACGCATTTCCCATAAACGCTGTGGGCGTAGTTCTAGCCCGATGAGAAACATCAGTAAAATCACGCCAAATTCGGCAAGGTGCATAATTTCTTCGGGATCACTGGCAATATTAAAAACGCTAGGGCCGAGTAAGATTCCTGTAAAGAGATAGCCGAGAACTGTAGCGATCCCAAATTTTTTACCTAAAGGTACGAGTATTAATGCTGCACCTAGAAAAAGCGTTATTTGTAATAACGGTGACATTGACCTGTCCTAATTTTTTTACTTTAGAAATTGTACCTTGATTTTTAAATGCACTCAGTAGTTTTACTGAGACTGCATGTTTTACCTGTACTGTATTTTTGCATCATTCTATAAAATTAATTATGGCTTTTTGGCATAGCACCCATATGTTATTGAACAATTGAGAGAGGGAGCGGTCATAATTTATTTTTCATAGGGCAGAAGTAACAAAAAAATTTCTAACATGATGGCCATAAAGATATTAGACTTGATAAAGCTGAACGTTATCTTGTTGCTCTACCCTATATAGTGTGCAAATCAACATTAGCTTAACTCTTGTGGGTCGACATCAATGGTCAGTTTCATTTGAGAAGGTTTTTGTTGAAGTACATATTGCCACCATTGACGAACATAAAAGTGCATTTTGGCACGGTCATGCGAGAGTAAAACAACATGAGCTTGATAACGACCTGCTTTACGCTCCATAGGGGCAGGAATAGGTCCCCAAATATCGATTAAATTTTCCGCTGACTGTTGTCTTAATTGTTGGGTCATTTCCGTTAAAAAGCTTTGATTATCCTGTTGAACTCTTGACTCACAACGGATCAAAATCGCGTAACGATAGGGCGGCATTTGAGCAATTTTTCGGTCTGCCAATGTTTGCTTGGCAAAAGCCCGATAATTTTCATTCAATAATATATTTAATAGTGGATGCTCAGGTCTTAATGTTTGTAAATAAACATCGCCCTTTTTCTCACCACGTCCCGAACGTCCTGCCACTTGTACAATTAACTGCGCTGTGCGTTCTGTAGCACGAAAATCAACACTCAATAAACCTGCATCGATGTCCAAAATCGCCACTAAAGTGACATAAGGAAAATGATGTCCTTTTGCCAACATTTGTGTGCCTAATAAAATGGTGGGTTCACTTTTTTGGATCTGATCATAGATTTTTTGCCAACTGCCAACCCGACTCGTCGAATCACGATCGACACGGAGTACAGGATATTTAGGGAATAGCTCATTAAGTGCTTCTTCCACTTTGGCTGTACCCATGCCAATCGGTTTTAAAGTCTCTTGCTGACATTCAGGACAAGCATCAGGTAAGCGATTAATCGTCCCACAATGGTGACAATGTAAATGCGAATAAGGTTTTAAATGCAGGGTGAAATGGGCATCACAATGTGGACAATTGGCTTGCCATCCACAACTTTCACAAATCAGGACAGGAGCATAGCCACGTCGATTTAAAAAAATTAAAACTTGTTCTTTTTTCTCTAGACGTTTACCAATTTCACTGATCAATTGCTCGCTTAAACCTGCGGTTTTTTTACTGATTTTTAAATCAATGACGTGCATTTTAGGCATGACTGCTGTACCTGCACGTTGATTTAACTCTAAGCGAGTGAGTTTGCCTTGTTGGACTAAACAATAACTGTCAATGCTTGGTGTCGCAGAGCCTAAAATAATCGGACAATTTTCCAAATGTGCACGATACAAGGCAACATCTCGGGCGTGATAACGAAAACCTTCTTGTTGCTTGAAGGAAAGATCATGCTCTTCATCCAGAATAATCAAACCCAGATTGGGCATGGGGGTGAAAATTGCAGAACGTGTTCCTAGAATAATCGAGGCTTTTCCTGTTTCAGTGTGCTGCCATGCTTGTAAGCGTTTACTATCATTTAAACCTGAGTGTAACAGCGCAATATTGCAGTGAAAACGAGATTGGAAACGGCTGACGGTTTGCGGTGTTAAACCGATTTCGGGCACTAATACGAGTACTTGTTTGCCTTGCTTTAAGACCTCTTGCATAACTTGCAGATAGACTTCAGTTTTCCCACTGCCTGTCAAACCATCGAGTAAAAATGCTTGATATTTTTTTTGAGCTTTTAAAATGGTTTGAATGGCTTTTTTCTGCTCATCATTTGCTGTGAGTGGCATTTGTGCCAAACGAACAGGCTCAGGTTTAAAGTTTTGTGGCTCTAAATCACAGACAATGATTTCTTTCTTTTCCAACGCTTTTAAGGTTGCCGTTTCTATACCGCTCAGATTTAAAATATTTTCTTGTGTGCCTTGAGGGTGTAATTTTAAAATTTTATAAGCATCTTGCTGTTTTTCAGAGCGTTTAACTTTATCTTCGGCGTGTAAATCTAATACTTTCCAAACACGTGCGAGTAAGTTGTAAGGTTTACCTTGGCGCAATAATGTCGGCAAAGCCGTGTGCATGACTTCACCAATTGGAAATTGGTAATATTGTGCTGCCCATGTCAACAAACTTAAAACTTTCTCATTTAGAATTGGACGATCATCTAAAAATTCAGTGACAAATTTAAGTTGAAAACGAGGGTCAAGTGGTTCATCTATTGCTAATTTTTCAGTAATAATGGCAACAAGCTTTTGCCGTCCAAAAGACACAGCGACACGCATACCTACATCTGCTTGAGCATATTGCTCTGCCGTTACTTTATAGTCAAAGTGGTCATATAAAAATACGGGTACAGCAACGCGTACACGGTAGATGGTGGGTTCGGATACAGGCGAGGTGGCATTTACAGAGTTTGGCATAAATGATGAATTACACTTGAATGAAAAAGTATCGTGTAGCGTTGAGCGTATGATAGAGTGTAGCAGTCATGATGATCTTTGAATAATGTCTTAGAATATGAATGATTTTAAGGGTCTTATGCAACTGCTAAGAGACAAGAATTTGGGAAAACTAGAGCATTATAATGCCAGCATATCAATTTACTGCTATTGATGCTTCAGGAAAGCAACAAAAAGGTGTGTTAGAGGGAGATTCAGCACGCCAAATTCGACAACAATTGCGGGATAAAGAATGGATTCCAGTGACCGTTGACGCTGTCGAGCAAAAGGATAAAAGTAAAAGTACGGGATTATTTCAAAAGAAATTTTCAGCCTATGAGTTGGCACTGATGACGCGTCAGTTATCAGTGTTGGTTGCGGCATCTATTCCACTTGAAGAGGCTTTACGTGCTGTTGCCAAACAAAGTGAAAAAACACATGTACAAAACTTACTGTTAGCTGTGCGCTCTAAAGTGCTTGAAGGGCATTCTTTGGCACAAGCG
This sequence comes from Acinetobacter sp. 251-1, assembly GCF_030329305.1. NCBI lineage: Bacteria > Pseudomonadati > Pseudomonadota > Gammaproteobacteria > Moraxellales > Moraxellaceae > Acinetobacter > Acinetobacter sp. 251-1. Next base: position 50,417 of record NZ_JACANS010000008.1, read on the forward strand.
ATGCAACAATCGGGAAGTTTTCCAGACTTATACATTGCCACAGTTGCTGCGGGTGAGCGTTCAGGGCATTTGGATTTAATTTTAGATCAATTGTCAGATTACACCGAAAACCGTTTTGCCATGCAAAAGAAAGTACAAGGTGCCATGATCTATCCCATTATTTTGATGCTCATGTCGTTTGGCATCGTCATGGGATTGATGACTTATGTAGTCCCTGACATTGTTAAAACCTTTGATCAAAGTAAACAAGCCTTACCTTGGATTACGGTCGCATTGATGAAAGCCAGTGATTTTATTCGTACTTCATGGCCTTTTGTGTTGGTTGCAAGTGTGATGGGGATTTTCTTGTTAATACGGTTTTTAAAAACAACCGCAGGCCATTATGCTTTTGATCGTTTAGCACTCAGGTTGCCATTATTTGGTAAATTATCCCGTGGTATAAATTCGGCACGTTTTGCCAGTACCTTGTCCATTTTAACCAAATCAGGGGTTCCATTGGTGGATGCGCTGAAAATTGGCGCAGCCGTCAGTAATAATTGGATCATTCGTGATGCTGTGAATATTGCTGCAGAAAAAGTCACGGAAGGTGGAAATCTTGCAACTCAATTAGAGCGTTGTGGTTATTTCCCACCGATGATGGTGCAAATGATTAAAAGTGGCGAAGCATCAGGTGAGTTAGATCGTATGTTAGAGCGTGCTTCAGATATGCAAGATCGTGAAGTGAGTACGTTTATTTCAACGTTATTGGCACTGCTTGAACCTTTGATGTTGGTGTTTATGGCAGGTATTGTTTTGGTGATTGTGATCGCTGTGATGTTGCCAATCGTCAATATGAACAATATGATTTAAGCGAAATATTTTGATTATTTTTATAAATAATTTTAGAGAGTAAGTAAATGCAAAGGAAAATGAATAGAAATAAACAATCGGGTTTTACACTGATTGAAGTGATGGTGGTGATTGTAATTTTAGGTGTGTTGGCTGCACTGATCGTACCGAATGTGATGGGACGTGGCGAAAAAGCCAAAGTGGATACCACAAAAATTACTTTAAAAGGTGTTGCGGGTGCTTTAGACCAATATAAATTGGACAATGGACATTTCCCTAATACTCAAGAAGGTGGTTTAGATGCTTTAGTGAATCAACCTGCCAATGCGAAAAATTGGATGCCTGGGGGGTATTTGAAAGGCGGTTATCCAAAAGACAGTTGGGAAAATGATGTGCAATATGTGATTCCAGGTTCTGAAGGTCGTCCATTCGATTTATATTCGTTTGGTGCAGATGGTCAGCAAGGTGGTGAAGGCAATGATGCGGATATTTATTATCAACCTTAATTAAATCGCTTTGTTGTGAAGGAAATAATCACTTTACTTAGTTGAATGAATAAATATGAAGTGAAGTGATTATGTTTCTTGATTATATGTTTAAATGTAACTTGATGATAAATATTAAAAATAAATAAATTATTTTATTGAGATATATAATAAGAATTATTCCCATATTTAATAGTTACAAGAAAGTTAAATCATGGATAAAAATAGACTTTTTATTTATTTAAAAGCTTGCATAATGCTCTTTAAAGGCAACTAAATTGCAAGGAGAATAAGATGAAAGCATTATTTTTGTCAGATGAAATTAATCAATTTCATTGGTCTATGCTCAAATCTGTTCTTTTGATTTTGAGTTTATTGCCGATGAGTCGAGTATTATTCAATGTATGGCAAGACCTAGATGCAAGTAGCCAAATTATGATGGGCTTTTTAGGTTTGAGCGTCTTTAGCGCAGTTGCAATCATTAGTTTTTATCACGCTTTAAATGCAATAGTTTCAACATTAAATGTTGAGCATTTATCTAAATTTGATGGCATTTTAGTTCGAGTTTATCGTTATATGCCTATGCTATTTTTAGCGAGTATGTTGTCTTATTTAGCAACTCAAATTTAATAAGATGACGATAACGTAAAAAACCGAGCTTGGATGCTCGGTTTTTTTATTTTTAAAATAAAGTTGCTGATGTAGTGAAATCAACGTCTAGACTTAAAACTTACATCAACTTTACGTGGACGATATATCCAACCCACAATCAATAATAATAAAGAGAAGATTAAAATTGGCCAATCACTTAAGCGTGTATACAAAGTTTCACCTTGCATTGCGGGTAAATCACCACGTAAAACCGCCTTTTGATCCATAGGTGCTTGTTTCACAATATGACCATTATGGTCAATAAAAGCAGTAACACCTGTGTTCGTCGCACGAATAAACCATCGTCCATTTTCTTTGGCGCGCATTTGTACCATTTGTAAATGCTGTTGAGGTCCTGCTGTACCTGTAAACCACGCATCATTAGATACAGTCACCAGAAAATCACTATTGGTCGCATTACGACGTGTCAAGTTCGGATATGCCACCTCATAACAAACTGCTGCTGCAAGTTCATGATTTTTGATTTTAAAAGGTTTTTGATCACTTTCACCACGAGAGAAACCACTCATAGATGGGTCATTTTGTAGAGCAGGAAGCACCCAACTCAGTAAACCTGATAATGGAATGTATTCACCAAAAGGAACAAGGCGTTGCTTTTTATATAGACCTGATGAATCTGTACCAGAAGCCATCATGCTATTGTAATACATGGGATGCCCCACTTGTTTGGACTCTTGTAAGTCCCAATAAGGAATCCCTGTGACCCATGCTGAACCTGTTTGCTTGGCTTTTTCATCCATCATGTGTAAAAAGTCAGGAATATCACTTTGGAATAAAGGAATAGAAGACTCAGGCCAAACAATCAGATCACGTCCCCATTCATTACGGGTTAACTCTACATAAATTTGTAAGGTCTTGATTTGATATTCAGTCAGCCATTTTAAATCTTGTGGAATATTGCCTTGAATGAGTGAAACAGAAAGTGGTTTCTCAGCTTTAGGTTGCACAAAATGAATAAATGAAGCACCCCAAGCACCCAATAATAAAATGGCTGAAGGAATGATCCAAATCAGTTTTTTATGCAAAATCTCAACGAGTGCACAAGCAAGAATAATCACGACAAATGACACTGCAAAGACACCAAATAACGGTGCATAGCCATCTAAGAAGCGTTCAGTGAAGGCATAACCTGCAAATAACCACGGAAAGCCTGTAAATACCCATGTTTTTGCCCATTCAAATGCGACCCAAAGCGGTGCAAAGGTTAAAGGCGTTTCTGGGAAGAAGCGTCGATATAACCATGTTTGAACGGCTGTAAATAAACCCATTAATAGCGCCATGATCATGATCATGAGGACGCTTAGAACTGCATTTGTATCGCCATAAGTATGAATGGATGTATAGAGCCAAAAAGCACCAACGAACCATAGACCAAAACCATAGCTCCAACCCAAAATGAATGCTTGTTTGGGATTACGTCCTTTAAGACTCGCATAAAGAAGTGCAGGCGATAAAATAGCCAGCCACCACCAGTGAAAAGGGGCAAGTGCGAGACTAAACACCGCACCTGACATCAAACAAATTAAAAGTGGAATAATAAAAGGAATTTGCTTTTGTTGTTCTGACGGATTTAGTAATTTGTCAAAATAGGCTCTCATTTACGTACAGCTCGAATCAGATGAATAGTGCGGGCATCTGCTTCAATAATGGTAAATTGCCATGATTCAAGTTCAATCACTTGTCCTTGTAAGTCACTTACTAAGCCCATTTCTTGAAGCAATAGACCGCCCATAGTTTCTACTTCATCGTCAGAAAAATCAGCATCTAAAACATTGTTAAAGTGTTCAATTGGTGTAAGTGCTTGTACGATCCACGCATTGGCTGTGTTATGTGAAGGGTCGGGGAGAATAAATTGAGCTTCTTCATCGACATTGTCATGTTCATCCTCAATTTCACCCACGATCTCTTCTAAAATATCTTCTAAAGTGACCAAACCTGCTGTAGAACCATATTCATCAATCACAATGGCAATATGGGTTTGCGTATTTTTCAACATACGCAAAACTTGGTCAGAACGCGCACTTTCAGGGACAAACAGAGGCTGACGCATAATGCTATGCACATCAACCTTAATGGTGCGATCGGTTAAGTAAGGTAATAAGTCCTTTGCAAGTAAAATACCCACAACATTTTCAGGTTGGTCGGCTGAAAATACAGGAAAACGAGAATGTGCAGATTCGATTAAAACATGCAAAATATCAAGTAATTGGTCGTCTTCTTGTAAGCTAACCATTGCAGTTCGTGGGGTCATGACTTCACGAATTTTTGTTGCAGGAAGGTCTAAAACGCCTTCTAACATGGCAACGGTATCGGGTTCTAAAAAACGACGTGAATCTTGTACTAATTTTAGCAATTCATCGCGAGTTTCGGGTGCTGTACCTAACCATTTGCGTAAGCCACGCATTCCCCACGACGTGCCTGATTCCTCGTGCATGATCTTTCCTAAAGACTCTAAATATCAAATAATCGAATTTTTATCATACCTTAGAAAATACAGATGTCTATCGAATAAATGCATTGAGACGATGAAACTATGCGTCATTTTGTAGAGAAGAGACAGTGCTGATTCATCAAGGAAGTTTATGTTAAAATCAGATCACTCTTTTCCTGATTTTTGAGAATGAATATGTCTGAACAGTTGCCTACACCGAGCATACAGTTGAATACTCGTGGTTTGCGTTGTCCTGAGCCTGTGATGATGTTGCATCAAGCAATTCGTAAGTCCAAATCAGGTGATATTGTTGAGGTTTTTGCAACGGATAATTCAACCTCTTGGGATATTCCAAAGTTTTGTATGCATTTGGGACATGAGCTACTTTTGCAAGAAGAAAAACTTGATGAGCAGGGCAATAAAGAATTTCATTATTTGGTGCAAAAAGGCTGATGATTTTTTAAGGAAAATAGATGCAAAAACAAAAAATAGAAGTGCATCTGACTGCTGATTTGAAAAATGAGGAATCATTTTTCAAATTTAAAAAAGTTTGTTTGGAATTGGATGCGAAGCCTCTTGAAATCATTCTTGCTAGAGGTGATCACCCACGTCAAATTATGCTTTCAAAGGAAATGCAAGAAAATCAATTAACACGAGTACATCAAGCCGTACAACGTTGGATTAATCTTTTTGAACACAATCAAATAGCCATCATTCGAAAAAAATATGAAATTCCTTTTTTTAAAGATGTAAGCGATGATTTTAAAATCGATTATTATGAATGGCATGGACAAATTGAATATAAACATGTTTTAGAATTAAAAATATTCTGTGAAATTCATCGAGTTCATTTGTCTTATAATTCATTAAAAAATTTTGAAAAATATAGATTTTTAACCTTGCGTGAATATGGTGATGCCTCGATTTTTTTGGCAAGATTAATACAATTAAAAGCGGAATTATACAATCAAAATAGAAAACTCATTAAAGAAAGAGTAGAGTGCTGTATTTATGATAGTAATATCGCTTTAGATCAAGGTTGGCTCAGTATTTGAATAACAAAGAAGACTAAAATGAATGAAATGAGACAACTTGCATGTGAAGGGCTGATTCGACGTTTTGCTAAAAGTCATCACTATTTCCCTTTTATGTTGAAAGGTAGTTTTTTAACTCGACAATATTTTCCTGCATATATTGAACGGAAGCCTCAAGATTTAGATTGGGTATGTCTAAAACCGCTTGTAGATCGAAGTTTTGTAGAAGATCATTTAAATGAGTGGATGAATTATTTAACGACCGTTGATTTGAATGATGGTATTCGCTATGAAGCATTTTCAAAAGAACACTATTGGTGGGAATTGGATTATGTGATGTCTGATGATTTTCCAACAGTCAGTACTTCTATACTTGCATGGATTAATGGGCAGAAAATTGATGTTAATATTGATGTTTCATTCAATTTAAAAATTTCTGATTTTCAGTACAATCTGACATACATTCCATTGGTTGGAAAGAATTTTAACTTATCACAAACGCCTTCTTTAGCGACACAAATTGCATGGAAGTTGCATCAATGTATTGTGAATCCTCGTTTCAAAGATATTTTTGATTTAACCTATTTGTTAAAGCATTCATCTTTTAAAAATATTAATTCACAACTCTCTACAATTGAAACTTTAAAAGCTGAGTGTGAGCGGGATGGAATCATTTTAGAAGACTATTTAAGCCCGAAGAAATTGATTTTGGCTGATGCTCGAAGAGAATTATCTCAGCGATGGAAAGCTGAAAAAAGTGAGTTTGGATTTACTGATAATAAGCATATTCCGAAAAATTTTGAGAAATTTTGGGATAATTTTACTCAATCTTTATTTGATGTTGGGTTATTAGAATTAAATTAAATATACAAAGAAATAAACCCGCACTCGGCGGGTTTATTTTTTATGTCAAAAAGAAATTACATGTTAGGGTAATTAGGACCACCGCCACCCTCAGGTGTTACCCAAGTGATGTTTTGTGAAGGGTCTTTAATATCGCAAGTCTTACAGTGAACACAGTTCGCAGCGTTGATTTGGAAACGCTTAGAGCCGTCATCATTTTCCATGATTTCATAAACACCCGCAGGGCAGTAGCGCTGAGCAGGCTCATCCCATTTTGGTAAGTTTACATTTACAGGAATAGAGGCATCCGTTAACTTCAAGTGCGCAGGCTGATTTTCTTCATGAACCGTATTTGAAACGAATACAGAAGACAAACGGTCAAAAGTCAACTTACCATCTGGTTTTGGATAGTTCGGTTTGAATGTAGACGCATCTACAGTTTTTAATGCACTGAAATCAGGCACTAAGTCATGCAATGTAAATGGCACTTTAAAAATATTTTGATCGATAAAGTTAAATGCACCACCCATCCATAAACCGAATTTATGCATTGCAGGGCCAAAGTTACGTGAACGATGTAACTCTTCTTTCAACCAACTATTGTTGAATTTGTCTGTATAAGAGGTTAATTCTTTGATAAAGAAATCTTCGCCTTCAGCAACACGTGCATAGCCAACTTCACCACCTTTTTCAACACCCGCAGCAATCGCTTCAAATACAGCTTCACCACAGAGCATGCCTGACTTCATAGCCGTATGCGAGCCTTTGATTTTTGCAAAGTTTAAGAAACCTGCATCATCACCAATCAAGCAACCGCCTGGGAACGTCAATTTAGGCAGTGAGTTTAAACCACCTTTTACGACTGCACGTGCGCCGTATGAAATACGCTTACCACCTTCAAGATATTGCTTGATCAGTGGATGGGTTTTCCAACGTTGCATTTCAGCAAATGGGTACATGTGTGGGTTTTCGTAAGATAAATCTACGATCATACCCAAAGTCACTTGGTTATTTTCAGCATGGTATAACCACCAACCGCCTGAAGAACCTGTTTCAGCCAATGGCCAACCCGAACCGTGCATGACAAGACCAGGCTTATGTTTTGCAGGGTCGATTTCCCAAAGTTCTTTGATCCCAATACCATAATGTTGTGGATCGGCATCTTGGTCTAGGTTGTATTTTGCAATGAGGCGTTTACCTAAGTGACCACGGCAGCCTTCTGCAAAAATGGTGTATTTGGCATGAAGTTCATAACCTGGGGTAAAGTTGTGCGTCGGTTCGCCATCTTTACCAATGCCCATATCACCTGTTTGAATGCCTTTTACAGAACCATCTTCATGATAAAGGACTTCAGAAGCAGCAAAGCCTGGGAAAATAGACACTTCTAATTCTTCGGCTTTAGTCCCTAACCAACGAACCACGTTACCTAAAGAGATGACATAGTTGCCGTCATTGTGCATGGTTTTAGGTACCATCCAATGCGGTGCTTCTTGAGACTTTTCAGCCGACATTAAGAAGAAAGTTTTGTCTTCTGTGACAGGCACGTTTAAAGGTGCGCCTTCTTCTTTCCAGTTCGGAAAAAGCTCATTAATAGCACGAGGTTCAAGTACAGCACCAGAAAGGATATGCGCACCAACTTCAGAGCCTTTTTCAACAACACAGACGGAAAGGTCTGGGAGGTTGTTTTCAATAGCCAATTGACGAATTTTAATCGCAGCAGAAAGACCCGCAGGACCTGCGCCTACGATCACTACGTCAAACTCCATCGATTCACGTTCGATGTGTTCCATGTAGGACTCCTCATATTTCTAAGGGTGGCAACCGTGTGCATCATTGCTTTAATTTTAAATCGAACAACAATAAATCGGTGCTGCCGTGAGTGTTCTAAACTTCCGTGATACGAATTAGGACTCGTATCATTAATATATTTTGCGCTAGTATAGTTATAAACCTTGATCTAGCCAATTGGCTGAGTCGTATTATTTTTTAGTCAGCAAGGCATAAACCATGGTAAATCAAAATAATCCAACATCAGAGGCTCAAAATCAGCCTGATTCTGATAATAAAAACTTAATCAGCATTGCACAATACTTAAAAGGTGTACAGTCGGGTCACAAAAGGTCAATACCCCCTTTACAGCAATGGCAACCAAAGCATTGTGGCAAAATGGATTTAAAGGTAAAAGCCAATGGAGAATGGTGGCACGAAGGTCAATTGATCAAACGTCAAGCACTCTTAGATCTGTTTAGTACAGTGCTGTGGAAGGAAGACGGGAAGTTTTATTTAAAAACCCCTGTTGAGCAAATTGAAATTGAAGTGGAAGATGAACCTTTATTGGTGAATCAAGTCGATCAAGTTGAGATTGGCGGACAAATATATTTACAAGTCACAACGAGCAATCAAGATGTGGTTTTGGTCGATGCAGAACATCCGATTTTTATGCGACAATATCAAGGTGAATTAAGACCTTATGTGCATATTCGCTTTGGAATAAATGCATTGATTCAACGCCACGCATTTTTCCATCTCGTTGAGTACGGTACATTGCTCGAAAATGCGCAAGGTGATACGATTTTATCGCTACAAAGTGGTGATTTTCACTTGCAATTGGGCACTTGAGGTTTAAGCTAGTCTATAATTTTTTGACTCATATCGTAGTGGATCAGATGAGCGCCATTCTCCCTTTATATCCTTTAGAAAATCCAATGCCCAAAGCATCTGCAGATGCCCCCATTGGTATTTTTGACTCGGGCATAGGTGGGTTGTCGGTTGCTCAAGAAATTGCCAACTATTTACCGAATGAGCGTATTTTATATTATGCAGATACCGCACATGTGCCGTATGGTGCGCGTGATGACCAAAATATTCGTGAGCTTACAGCTCATGCCATTGAATGGTTATATCGCCAAGGTTGTAAAATTGCGGTAGTCGCGTGTAATACTGCTTCAGCTTTTAGTTTGGATTATTTACGTGAACATTATGGGGAGAATTTTCCAATCGTGGGTTTAGTGCCTGCATTAAAACCTGCGGTATTGCAAACTAAATCTAAAGTTGTTGCTGTGTTGGCAACCCCTGCGACATTTCGGGGTAAATTGATTAAAGATGTCGTGCAACGTTTTGCTGAGCCTTCAGGCGTTGATGTGATCACAGTCACGTGCTTAGAACTTGTACCTTTTGTGGAAGCAGGTTTACAAAATAGTGAACAGTGTAAAAAAGCCTTAAAAAAAGTTTTAGACCCTGTGATCGCACAACATGCAGATTATTTGGTATTGGGATGTACGCATTACCCATTTTTAAAAGAAGCGATTCAGCAGATTTATGCAGATCAATTGACTTTGGTGGATTCTGGTTTTGCAGTTGCACGACAAACGGCAAGAATTTTAATTAAAAATGGGTTATTATCCGAAATCCCGTTGCAACATGAAATCCAGTTGATGTGTAATGTCAGTGGTCATAATGCACATACTTTACAACCCGTCCTAAAATATTTAATTCCAGAAAAAATATCATGGTCAATTCATGATGTTATTTGATAAACTGCAAGATCAGTCCAACATATAAAATTAAGAAAACTTTAATTTTATTTATTTATATTTATAAGTGTAGGGCATATAACTTCATGATTTGTTTGGGGCAGATCAATATTTAAGCTATATGAAAAGGATGGGTTAACCTATGCTCGACAAACGTTATCAAGTCTTTATTACAACATCTGGCAAAGAAATGCAGCCAGAACGAATGATCGTGTCACAAACACTCATTGGAATGGGATTTTTTTCATGGGGTTTAGAGCAACGTACACCTTTAAGCACAGCATTTGCACGTCGTCAGATTGATGATTGTGATTACGTTTTATTGCTTTTAGGAAGCCAATACGGAGAGCAGTCCGTGTCTGGTGTCAGCTATATGCATTTAGAATATATTTATGCTGTGACCAAACAAAAACCTGTAATTGTCTTTTTGCATGAAGCGCCTGAGTCACGTGATGCGACTTTGCAGGAATCACGTGCAGAATTAAAAGAAAAGTTTTATGAGTTTCGAAACCAGTTGCAAAGAGAAGTTGAGCAAGTGGTGACGTATAGAACCTTAAGAGATTTAGAATTAAGCGTACGTTCTTATATGCCACAAATGTTGGAGCGTTATCCTGTTGTGGGATGGGTACGTCCACAAAATATCCAAGTGTTGCAAGATGAAATTGATCGTTTAAAAACGCAATTGGCACAGGTAAAACACAGTCAAGCGCCGAAAGAAGCAGACCCTTTCTTGACTCTACCGAAAGTGTCTATTCATGATGTGTTTAATTTTGACTATCGGGTTCATGCTTATCAAGATGGCAATTTTAAAGAAATGAATCCCATCCGTGAAATGACATGGATTGAAATTTTAAAAGTATTATCTGTAGAGTTTAGACAAAAGACTCCTGAAGATAGCTTTTCTAAAGTATTAAATGAATATCTGAATCGATCTGGTTTAGCTGATGTTCAGGTTTCGATGCCAAGAGTACATGCTGTGGCACGCGCGCAAATTAATGTGCGTGCTTTACATACCATTAAACAGCAAATGCGGCAAAATGATTGGATTGTACCGATTGGTCGTGATGATCGTCAGCGTATGTTATGGCAAATTACTAGCAAAGCTTTAAGACTTCTAGAAAACTCACAAATGTTAGGTGCACGTTCTTTGATTATCTAAAATTAAGGACATTTGCTTAGATATTCGGTAAGGTATAGTGAAGTCAATTAATTTGAAAATACAATGAAGCTTGCAAAACCGAAAGTTTTAGTGATTGTTGCAAATTTAGGTACGCCTGATGCGCCGACTGAGGTGGCTGTTCGGCGCTTTCTAAAACAGTTTTTGTCTGATGGGCGTGTGATTGAAATTCCCAAGTTCATTTGGCAAATTATTTTACATGCTTTTGTCTTACCATTTCGTCCTAAACGCGTTGCGCATGCTTATGCACAAGTGTGGCTAAAAGATTCTCCTATGCGAGAAATTTTGTTACAGCAAACCAGCCTATTAAAGCAGCAACTTATCGCACAAAATCCAACACTTGATCTGCATCTTGTTCCTGCGATGACGTATGGTCAACCTGGGATTACACAAGTACTGCAAGATGCCGAGCAGCAAAAGTATGATCAAATTATTTTGTTGCCACTTTTTCCACAATATTCAGCAACATCGACTGCACCCTTGTATGATGCTGTTGCAAAATGGATCCCCACACAACGTAATTTGCCTGCACTGACCATTATTCGTGATTATTATCAACATCCTGCATATATTCAGGCTTTAGCAGACAGCGTCATTCGGTTTCAACAAGAGCATGGCTACGCTGAAAAATTATTGATGTCTTTTCATGGTATTCCACAGCCTTATGCAGATAAAGGTGATCCCTATGCAGAGCGTTGTCGTGTGACGGCACAGAAAGTTGCAGATGCTCTCAATTTAACGGATGATCAATGGCAAATTAGTTTCCAATCTCGTTTTGGTAAACAAGAATGGGTTAAACCCTATACCGACCAAGTATTACAAGATTGGGCAGCGCAAGGCGTGAAGTCAGTACAAATTATGAGTCCTGCATTTTCAGCCGACTGTTTGGAAACTTTAGAAGAATTGGCATTGCAAAATGCAGAACTCTTTATGCAAGCAGGCGGGCAGTCGTATCAATATATTCCTGCATTAAATAGTGATGCTGCCCATATTGAATTTTTAGCTGAATTGTTACAAGCAAATTTAGATCCACTCAGTACCACATTTAAAGCGATTTGAGGAAAAAATATGTTACAAGTCAAAATTGTACCCGTCACTGCATTTGCTCAAAATTGCTCAATTGTGTGGGATTCTGAATCTAAAGAAGCGGTGTTAATTGATGCAGGTGGTGAGCCTGAAAAATTAAAGAAAGAAGTCGAAGCTTTAGGTCTAACAGTAAAAGCGTTGTGGCTGACACACGGGCATTTAGATCATGCAGGCGCTGTCGGGGCTTTGGTGAAAGATTGGAATGTACCTGTGATTGGTCCACATAAAGAAGATGCTTTTTGGTTGGATATGATTCAAGAAGTATCAGCGCGCTATGGTTTTCCTATCCCTGAACTTGTGCAGGTCAATCAATGGTTAGAAGGTGGCGAAACGCTGAAAATAGGGGATGAAGAGTTTGAAGTACGCTTTGCACCGGGACATACACCCGGCCATGTGATGTTTTACAATGCAAAGTATGGCGTACTGTGGACGGGTGATGTTTTATTTAAAGGTTCGATTGGGCGGACAGATTTTCCGAAAGGCAATCATCAACAGTTATTAGACTCGATTCAACGTGAATGTTTTAGTTTGCCTGATGAAACCCAATTTATTTCTGGGCATGGACCGATGAGTACAATTGGTTTTGAAAAACAGCATAATCCATTTGTAGCAAGTAAAGCGGGTTAAACTCTTCTTTTACGTTTGCCGTAAAAAAGCTTTATTCTTTTTGGTAATAAACCTTGAGTGAATAAAGCTTTTTTATCATCTGTATTATTCAAAAGGGTTGGAATTTTTTTTACGAATCTCTAAGCCGATTAAAACTGCTGCAATGATGAAAAGTATGGCAATGACAAAGAAGAGTCCGTCAGAAGCGTAAAAGCCGAGGACAATAAAAAGCAAACTTAAAATAAGCGAAAGAATAAAAATAATTTTTAATACGAAAGACATAATTTTTCTCGAGTGAAGTCACATTATTTTTAAAATAAAACAGCAATAATTTGAAAATATGGTTAAGTTATAATACAAAGTGCATCAGTTGCTCTTGTTATATTGTAATGAAATATTGCCCGTACTTATGAGTCTTCAGCTTGCGGGGCATCTTCTGTCGGTAATTTATAATCTTCACTAGCCCAAGCACCCAGATCAATGAGTTTACAACGATCTGAACAAAATGGACGAAACTCATTATTTTCCCAAGTCGTTGGCTCACCACAACGTGGGCATGGAAAAGTGCGTGGCATGATTTGTTCCTCATTTTGAAAAGTGAAATAGGCAAAGTGCGTGAGACTTGCTAGACTTGTGCCGATTTTTCTTAGTTTGATCTGATTATGCCGATTCGTCAATTTCAAGCGCAGCGTATGCATGCTCCCCGTGATTTTCAACCGATTGAAAATAATCCTATTTGTATAGAAATTGGCGCAGGCAAGGGTAAACATGCATTGCTGTTTTCAGGACAACATCCTGATTTAAAACTCATTGCGGTTGAAAGGACACGAGAAAAATTTTTAGCCATGCAAAAACAGCATCAGCTTGAAGGACAAGCCAATTTAACCACAATTCATGCAGATGCTTTACCGTGGGTGGTACATGCCTTGTATCCACAACAAGTACAACAATTCTTTATTTTATATCCGAATCCTGAGCCACATAATCCTGCTCAACGTTGGTTAAATATGCCATTTTTTGAATTTCTAATTTCACGCTTGCAGTATAACGGTACAGTGACATTGGCAAGTAATATTCCCGAATATATTGCAGAAGCAGAGCAACAACTCAAGGATATTTGGAAATTACCTTATGAAAAACAGGTGATTGCTCAGGATTCAGCACGGACGCATTTTGAAATTAAATATCTGGAGCGTGGTGAATTGTGTCAACAGTTGGTCATTTCTAAGCCTGAAAACTATGTCACTCGCTTTGATGATTTTCAGCCTTTACAAGGTCAAAATGTACAAGTGACTGAGCTTACCGATGGGGAATAAGCGAATTGCCATTGTTGGGGCAGGCCCTGCGGGCTTAATGGCTGCGGAAGTACTCAGTGCGTTTGATTATGACGTACATGTCTTTGAGCAAAAGCCTTCAGCGGCACGTAAGTTTTTGATGGCAGGGAAAACAGGGCTGAATATTTCCCATGCCGAGCCTATAGCACAATTTTTACAACGTTATGATCAGGTGCAATGGTTAAGTCCTTGGATCAACCAATGGGATGCAAATTGGATTCAAGCATGGATGCAGGATTTAGGGATTGAGTCTTATGTCGGGACGTCAGGGCGGATCTTCCCGATTGAAATGAAAGCTGCACCTTTGCTTCGAGCATGGTTAAAACGTTTGATGGAACAGAAGGTTAAATTTCATTATCGTCATCAAATTTTGGATTTAAAACACCAGACTTTAAGCATTCAAAATTTAAAATCAGAACAGATATTTGAACAAAATTTTGATGCAATTGTTCTTGCTTGTGGCGCAGTATCATGGTCACGCCTAGGGAGTGACGGTGCATGGCAAAAATGGTTAGATGCGAATGAAATAGAACCCTTTCAAGCAAGCAATGCGGGCGTTGAAAGAGCATGGTCGACGTTTATGCAACCTGTATTAGGGCAACCGTTGAAACGTGTTGAAGCATGGGTAAAAGGACAGTCTAAGACGCAGGGCGATATTGTCATCACCCATTATGGTTTGGAAAGTGGGTTGATTTATAAACAAGGTCGGTCTTTGCGTGCTTTACAAAAGCAGGAGCAGGCTTTAACACTATATTTAGATTTATTGCCTGATTTAAGCCTTGCGCAATTGATACAAAAATTACAACCCTCAAAAAAACAATCTACTGCGAATATTTGGCGTAAAGCAGGTTTGGATGTTGCTAAAGCCAGTTTAGTGCGTGAAATCGTCGATAAATCATTGTGGAATCAAGTCGAAACGTTAGCGCATGAGATTAAGCATTTGAAAATTGAGCTGTCAGGTTTTCGTCCTATTGAGGAAGCGATCAGTTGTGCTGGCGGTGTCAGAAAAACGGGATTGAATGAGTATTTACAGCTCAAATCCAATTCATCTGTATTTTGTTGTGGGGAAATGTTGGATTGGGATGCACCTACAGGCGGCTATTTGTTGACGGCTTGTTTTGCGACAGGGCGTGCAGCAGGGCAAGGTGTACATCAATATTTAAGCCATGATGCAGCAATTGTATAAGATTAAATTTAGATTAACTTTCCAAATATATGCTACTTTGAAATGGTTTGATATGAAGAGAGAAAGGCATGTCTGCTGAAAAATTATATACAGGAAGTTGTTTGTGTGGCGGGATTCATTATGAAATTCATGGTGAAATTGGTGACCTTATCGAGTGTCATTGCAAGCGTTGCCGTAAAGCCAATGGGACAGCCTTTGCCACTAACGCCCCGATTCAAAAAGCTGATTTTAAAATTGTCAAAGGTGAAGCTTTACTGAAAAAGTTTTCTTCTACACCAACCACAGAACGCTGTTTTTGTGCTGAGTGTGGTTCACCGATTATCAGCATTAAAGCCGAAACGCCTGATACTTATCGTTTAAGAATTGGGACGTTAGATACCCCACTTGAGCATAAGCCGACTATGCACATTTTTGCTGCTTATAAAGCAGAGTGGGACACGATTTGTGATGGTTTGCCACAGTATGATGAACGACCTTAATGGGGTGAATTAAAGAGTCAAATCACATCATAATCATCATTTATTTTAATTACATTCCTCCCTTGCAAAGCAGTGTTTTTCGCCTTTTAAAAAGGGAGGAATAACCTGTGTAGGGTTATTTTGCAGTTAAAGCGTTACTTTCAAATTTGATGCCTTCCCAACCATTTTGCATAAACTGACGAATGTTTTGGTGGTCTGTTGCTTCAGGGCTTGCCAAAACAGCAGCATAATGTTCAGCAAATAAACTCAAGGTTTGTGCCTGATCCAAGCCATTTAGCTGAGCAAATGAAAAGACCTTTGCACTGCCTTGGTTTTCTGTTGAAGCATTGTGCTGTTGGCCATTTTGAAAGGCAGTTGGGGTGTGTGTATAGCGTGCTTCAATAAATGCCAATACATCTGAAAATTGAGCTTCGCCTGCTGCAAGTTGTGTCAAAAGTGGGTGGGTCATTTTTTAATTTCCAAAAGGGTCTAAAATTGAATACTGCGCTATGATAGCGAAAATGTATTAAAATCGACATGCTCTGCGATTAAAATGAATAGACATTGCTTTTTTTGTTAATATCAAAACAGGATAGCAATCGCTCAAATAAGATTTTAAATTACCCTATGAATCGCCATTTATTTAAATTTAAACAAGAAAAAATATTTTTCCGCTTATTTTCACGATTATTGCAATCTCCCATTTTGTTGATTTTACGCCGTTATTTAATGCGTTTTTCACCGTTTTTACGTTTAGAAAGCCAAGCAACAGATACCGTTTATATGTCATGGTTGGTGGATGTTGATTTGGTGAAGCAACGTTTTCCTGAGCCGATTCGTTTATGGGAGCATCAAGGAAAAACCATTTTTAGTATTTTGTTTTATCATCACCATCACTTTGGCTTACATTGTTTTGGTCCTGCTCGGAAAATATTTCCTTCTCCACATCAGAGTAATTGGCGCTTTTATTTGGCAGCAGATTTACTCCCTAAAACAGTGATTTTTGAGCAAATCGTGGTAGATAAAATGTTGCACGTTATGGGTGGGCGTATGTTGAGTGATGCAATGCCCGCACAATATGATCCAAACTTTGTACACCATGTTGAGCAAGGCGAGGCGTATTTAAAGATTCATGCCAAAATCAATATGGATGAACGTTATTGCTTAGATGTAAAACTGAAAAATACGGTTGAGCAGCCGTTAAAAGGGGATTGGGCTAATGTTTTTCCAACATGGGATGACGCTTTAGAATTTTTTGTGCCACAAGAGCATGTTTGGGTAGAGTGTGTTGATCAGCCACAACAGCTTTCTCAGGGCAATATTCAAATTGTCAGTGATTTTGCACAAATTCGTCCATTAGAAATACAAGAAATTGATTGTCCACTGCTTGCAGAGTTTGGGATTGATGCTCAAAGTAAAGCCTTATGCTTTTTTATTCCACATTTAGATTTTCATGTATTGGGCGAAAATCCTGTTGAATCTATATCGAATGAAACTACGGTCAATGCATCAGTAGATATGAAAAAGAAAGAAAAATAATGGGAAGGGCATGACAGCTTAAAATTAAATGATTTTTCTTGTTTCAGTTGCATGGTTTTAAATCAAAACCTGATTAGATTCTTGATGAGTCAAGTGCTATTCTGTGGATAACATTGGATTTATACACACGTGAGACGATTGAAATGAATTGGTTATTGGTCGCATGTGGGGGGGCAATCGGTGCAAGCTTACGCTATGGTGCAGGACTCATCATTGTTAAACCCCAGAGTTTATTTCCATGGGCAACATGGTCGATTAATCTCTTAGGTTGCTTTTTAGCAGGGGTGTTTTTTGCATTTACACAGAAATATCCAATTTTACAGCAAGAAACGCGTCTCTTTTTAATGGTCGGAATTTTGGGTGGTTTTACCACATTTTCTAGCTTTGGTTTGGAGACATTTCAGCTCATTCGTCAAGGACAATTTCCACTTGCTTTGGCATATACCATTTCAAGCGTCATTGTTGGTCTTATTTGTTTAGCCATCGGTTTTTATCTGTTTCAAATGATGTTAAATGGAAAATAAAAAAAAGCCTAAAGGGAGGAGTGCTTTAGGCTACCGTGAATAAATTAAACTCAAATATGTGGGTGAAAATTAGCGTTTAAAACGTGCAAAACGTTTGTTAAAGCTTGCAATACGTCCTTCATTGTTGATTTGACGGACTTCACCTGTGTAGAACGGATGCGAAGCACTTGAAATATCCAAGGCCACATAAGGATATTCTTGCCCTTCGTATTCACGTATTTGCTTGGTCTGAATCGTACTGCCAATCACAAAGTACGCATTGGCATTGGTGTCGTGGAATAAAACTTGGCGGTATTCAGGATGGATGTTGGGACGCATATTATTCTCCAATAAATTTTTTTGATAAAAGAAATGTTATAACATAACATCTAAAATGTAAAGTTCATTCTAAGTTTGTTAAGGACCATGTTGAAAAGATGGGTCAAAAAATAAGGCAAAAAAAAGAAGCCTAAGCAGGAGGATAGTTTGCTTAGACTTCAAAATATGGTTTTACTTTAATCGGAGCTGCTTAAAAAATAATTAACCAAACATGAATAAAATCTTAATTTTACTGAGGAACTAATTCTTCAAAGACATCGCTTAAATCATCGTGGACTTTGAGTTGGATCAGGTTCCAATAATGTCCTGAAATTGTGCGATTGACCATGAGTGTATCGGGTGAGGGCTTGAAAACATCCCAATATTTCAGTGATTTTTTCACCAGTTTTATGCCATCATGATGTGCTGAGTTTTCAGCAAAATCATAATGTGTAGTCAGTGGGCGTAATAAAACTTCTAACCATTCTTTATATAAATCTTCAGGAAATTTACCTTTTTCAGCAAGGGCATCCAAAGCGATTAATTCATTTTCAATGGTGCTAATATCAGCTTTACGACCTGCACGCACTAAAGTTTTAAAATGGCTAATGATCTCTGTAGAAAGGGTTTTTACGCCACCAAAGTCATAAATAATCACGCTACCATCGGCGCGGAAAGCAAAGTTACCAGGATGTGGGTCGCAGTGAAAACGTTTTAAAAAGAACATTTGCTGTCCCAATGCACGAATTAAACGTTCACCGATTTCATTGCGAATCGCCAAGTCCCATGTACTTGCAGTTTCAATATTGTCGCCTTTTTCCATGCTCAGCGTCAGAATACGTCTACTTGAATATTCAGGATAAACATGAGGAATAATAATTTTGTTGTCTAAGCTTTGATGGAATGTTTTAAAGACTTGTAAGTTCTGTGCCTCAATTTCATAGTTCAGTTCTTCATGCAAACTGTCTTGAATTTCTTTAAATAAACGGTCTTGTAGTTTTTTATCGACTTTTAACACACCCATTAAGCGCAGCGCCAAACGGACTTGTTTTAAGTCACTTTCACAAGCCTCATCTACACCCGGATATTGCACTTTAACCACAACTTCTGTGCCATTCGGTAGGGTTGCTTTATGCACTTGCCCAATAGATGCAGCGGCAAAAGGTTGTTCTTCGAAACTTGTAAAGACTTGCTCTAAAGGTTTGCCTAATTCTTTTTCGACCTGTTTTTTGATGTCAGCAAAGGGCATGGCAGGGGCTTGGCGTTGCAGTTTTGCAATGGCTTTTGCCACTTCAGGTGGAAAAATATCTTTGTACTGTGAAGCGAGTTGTCCAACTTTCATTACTGCACCTTTCATTTCACCTAAGGTGTCAGCAATTTGTAAACCAATGTCTTGAAGCAGCTTACTGCGAGCTTCATTTTTTTGATCTTCATCAGCATTAAAGTTGCGAATGGAATTGGACACAGTTTTGGTCGCAATACTTGCGGTCATCCCTGCAAGTTTCATAAAACGACGACCTGGTGTACTTGAATTTTTAGACATTCAGACAAATCCTTAAACTTTGATGAAGTTTTTTCTCATTTTGATCATAGGCGACTATTCTTAAACTGCCTACTTTAAATTGTTAAGATATTGTTTCTACTTTGCTATTTTTCTAAAAGCAGCATTGCTTGGATTTTTCATTGTGTACGCTTTGTTTCGCGTTACAATGATTTTAGTTGAAAATGTGGTGAGTGACTATGAAAGTTTATCGTTATTTAACAGGTCAGGATGATGTGAATTTTTGTGCCAGAGTCACCAAAGCACTGAATGAAGGCTATGAACTTTATGGTTCACCGACCATGACATTTAATGGTCAGAATGTGATTGTTGGGCAAGCCATTGTGAAAGAAGTGGGGGATGACAGTGAAGTTCCGCTAGGATTGAAGGATGCGATGGCAAAATTATAATTGCTACCACATCCGACAACACAGAGTGAATCATATTACAAGTTTAATGGGTCTGCTGACTGAGTCTTTTATTATTCATAAACAAACGCATCAGCAATAACACACAAGCGATACTTAAACCGACAATTAAGCCCGTCCATACACCTGCAGCACCCAATTCGGTATAACGTGCTAGATAAATTCCGACAGGGAAAGCAATCACCCAATAGGCAAGCATCGTCACCCACATTGGACCTTTAGTGTCTTGCATGCCACGTAAACATCCTGCAGCACTGACTTGCCATGCATCCATCAGTTGATAGGCAATTGCGAATAAAATTAAATACACTGCAATTTGAGCAACTTCATAATCTGAGGTGTAGACCGCCACAATTTCATTACGCAGCAACCACATGAGTAACATGGTAATGAATGCAAATACTGTAGCAGTCAACATGCCGACTTTTTGCACCTTACGCATAGCCACCCAATTCTTTTCACCATAATAAGTTCCGATTCGAATCGTTAAGGCAAGTGCCAATGACATTGGAATCATAAACAGTTGTGATGTCACCGAAATCGCAATCTGATGTGCTGCAATAGTGACCTCACCCAAAGTACTTAGGACAATAGCCCCTGTACTGAAAATACTCACTTCAAAAAAGATCGCAAGTCCAATCGGGAAACCCAACTTTAAAATCCGTTTGATCAAAACAGGATTAATTTTTTCAAAATGCGTGAGTGGTTGAGTCTTTTGATAGCGTTTGGCTTTAAACACATAGATGGCTAAAACAATAAACATCAGCCACTGTAAAATGGCGGTAGCAAAACCACAGCCTGCACTGCCTAAGTGTGGAATGGGGCCAATGCCATACATAAAAATAAAATTCAGCGGAATCAGTACCACCAAAGCCATCAGACTGAGCAATGTAACAGGACGTGGATAACCTAATGCTTCTGAATAATTACGCAGCGCTGCATACATGGTGACAGCAGGCATACCAAAAGCAATGGCATGTAAAAACAGACTTGCTTTAGGCAATAATGAGTCAGGCACACCAAACAGCGGCAGCAATAAGGGCATGGCTTGTAAAATCAGCATGGCAATAATACCAAGCACCAAAGCTACCCACAGGGATTGGCGCACGATACTCGGAATTTTTTCAGGTGTACGTGCGCCGTTGGCTTCAGCCACCAAAGGTGTGGTTGCAATCATGATGCCACTGAACAGCAACATGATTGGAATCCACAAGCCGACACCGACAGCAATCGCGGCGAGGTCTTCGGCAGACATATGTCCTGCCATAATGGTGTCAATCAGTCCGAAACCTGCGTAGGCAAACTGAGTGACCAAAATCGGGAGCATCAAGTGAAACAGTTGCTTTAATTCAAAGCGGGTAGTTGTGGCTTTTATGGATTCAGACACAGAAATTACTCGTTTTAAATGTGCTTAGAATAAAAAATGGTTAGCGTTGTAGAGTGAGAAGCACACCAATAAAAATCACCACGCCACCTAAAAGACGTTGCCAATTGAGTTGTGTTTTTTCGACACCGAGTAAACCAAATTGATCAAAAACCATCGACATCAAAATTTGCCCAAAAATAATCAGACCAGACAAGGTTAAAAAGCCGAGTTTGGGCGCGGTATAAATGCTGATACTGATGGCATATACGCCTAGACATCCACCTAGCCATAAATACCATGGAATTTGCCCCAAATTTTGCAATGTGGGTTTGGGTACAGACTGAAAAAACACAAAAATAGCGAGGACTATTGTACCAACTAAAAATGACAAAAGGGCAGCTTGTATGGGGGAGTGTAAATATTCTCGTAATTGTGAATTCAGTGCAGTTTGAAAGGTCATGGCAATGCCAACGCCCATCGCAAGAGGCAATAACAAAAGCATTTGGCTCGAGAGCTTCATCATATTTTTATTGTCTGTGTTCCCTGTCTGAATTTTAGTCTAATGGAAAGTTAAGCAATGTGCGAATGATAGATACAGTCTAATAGTAAAAAATCAGTGGAAGCAGTGGTCTAAAATCAGTGGTGTTCTAAAAAAGTATGCTAACTTGATCATCAAAGAAATGAGTAGAATATTATTCTGCAGTGCCTCATTGATATTACAAAGTTCGAATTTTTTTGCGTAGGCGATGCCTTACTTTTTAGGGATAAAAAGTAACAAAAATCCCTTGTTGGACAAAGGGGATATCCATATCACCCTTGCCCAACGGCGACATCCATGTCGCCTGCGATAGCACCGCATCGTTAAGTTCTAATTTTGGAGTGTGGTGTAAAATATGATCGATTTCCATGTTGTAGTGCTCTTGTAATTGTTTTCTTAAATTATAAAGATCTTAGCTGAAAAATCATTTTCATTTCTCTGATTTGAATCACCCTGACTCATGCTAAAATTCACTATTCTCCAAATTTCTCTGAGCTTCTTCCTTGGCTGATTTAAATCCTCAAAATATTCCACTTTCTCTCTATATTCATATGCCGTGGTGTGTGCGTAAATGTCCTTATTGTGACTTTAACTCGCATGCCGTGCCTGATGGAAAATTGTCTTTAGATTTGGAACAGGAATATTTACAGGCATTGGTTGAGGACTTTAAAACTCAAATTGATTTTGCGCAGGGACGTGAAATTCATAGCGTATTTATTGGTGGAGGTACGCCCTCACTGATTTCAGCGCAGGGTTATCAATGGTTATTTACCCAATTAAAAGCTCTGATTCCATTTCAACAAGGCTGTGAAATCACGTTGGAAGCCAATCCTGGTACGGTGGAGCATGATCCATTTACAGATTATCTGGATGTAGGCATTAACCGTTTATCGATAGGGGTACAAAGTTTTAATACCGAGCATTTAAAAAAATTGGGACGTATTCACTCCAATGATGATGCAATTTTGGCGATTCAACATGCCAAACAAGCAGGCTTTGAACGTGTCAATGTGGATCTAATGCATGGCTTGCCTAAACAGACTTTAGAACAAGCGTTAAATGATCTAAAACTTGCGGTGGAAAGTGGTGCAACGCATATTTCTTGGTATCAACTGACCATTGAACCCAATACCGTATTTTTCCGTACACAGCCGATTTTACCTGTCGATGATGTGTTGGAAGATATTCAGGAACAGGGCGAAGCGTACTTAAAAGCCAATGGATTTATCAACTATGAAGTGTCTGCTTGGCGTAAAGAACAACCTTCAGCACATAATCTGAATTATTGGCAATTTGGCGATTATTTGGCGATCGGGGCAGGAGCACATGGCAAAGTGACTCAAGCGGATGGCGTGTATCGTTTTCAGAAAACCCGTTTGCCGAAAGACTATTTAGCCAAAGTGCCTGCGGAAAATTTGCAATTTAAACGTATTGAAAATGAAGATATGCCTTTTGAATTTATGATGAATGCACTGCGTTTGATGGATGGCGTAAAAGCAGATTTATATGCAGAACGTACAGGTTTGGATTTAAAAGATTTAGAGATTTTAGATTCTTTAAAACAGCGTCAGTTGATGGTGAATGATCCTGATATTTTAAATTGTACCAACAAAGGACATTTATTTTTAAATTCAGTTTTAGAAGCGTTTCTTTAATAAATCGGTATTGGAGAAAATAAATGATGCAATTAATAGAAATAGAGCCACATCGTTGGGAGTTGTATAAAGATGATGCGAGGATGTATCTCAACGTTATTATCGATTTGAGAGTAGCAGAATATGAAAAGACGATTGTTTTGGATGAAGAGGCGATTCAAAGTTATTTAAAAAATGGTCGAGCTTTTATTGATGCATTGGCAAAGAGAATTGAAAGCAGTCAACATCGAAAAGATTATGAAAGATTTTATTCGTATGCTAATGTTAGCAAAGAACAAAAGAAAGAAATGTCAGATGCATTTCAATGTTGGATAGCAACATTGGATGAGCCATATTCTCCGTATGTTTAATGTATAAACAACGATATAAATGCTGTTTGACTAGGAATATAACAATGAAAAAAATATTGATTGCATTGTTATTCTCATTGATGGGAATGACATTGAGCTATGCTAAAACCAATGTCCCTCAATTTAAGGATTATCCTGTTCAACCTTATACGGGTAAAACTGCACAATTGGATATGAGGGATGAAAGTGCCCGAATGTTTCGCACCCGTTTACGTGATGCATTAAAAGAAAAGCCTAATTTTGCAGGTGAATATGTGATCACCATGTGGGGTTGTGGTGCGAGTTGCCGTAGTTATGCCTTTATCAATAAACGGACAGGAAAGTTGCTGGAGGGCGGTTTTGGTGGTGAGGGAAGTCAGGAAGATGTGATCGACTCACGGGCAAACAGCCGTCTATTGGTCACTCAAGAAGAACATAATAATGAAAATTGGGAAGTGGAGAGTATCACCACTCGATTTTATCTCTTTGAACATAATAAATTTAAACTATTAAAAACAGTGAAAGAACCTGCGCCGAAAGATGACTAATTTTTAGTAGGTAACTTATGATGATGTAATTATATTTATTTGGTTTAATAAAATTATTTAGTTGTGTTAGTTTTTAGAAGAAGAGGAATAAGCGTGAAAAAAAATATTGTTAGTGTTTTTTTTATATTGCCGTTTATATCTGTTTTTGCTCAAGCACAAACATTTAAATTAATAGGGGTTGGTCAAGATTATGAAGAGCCGTTATACAGTGGGGAAGCAATTCTTATTGGGCAATATTCTAGAAATTATGAGGATTATACAGTTATGGGTATAGAAAACCCTGTCTGTTTTAATCTTTCACTCAAACAGCTTAAGGCTGCGCCATCTCCTGTAAGTGCCAACTTTTGTTTTAAAAATTCTAGAGAGGCTCATAAGATACTTAATTTACCAATAAATGGTAAAAAAGGTTGTTTATATGAAGGAAATGCAAAGATCAAAATAAAAAACTTTTCATTATATTCTTCTATAGATCCTTCAGTACTAGATATTACCTATTTGGTTTCCGCTAGTGAAGTAAGTAAACCTAAAATAACTTGTGATTAAAGATAATTTTGCAATAGTTTGAATTTTAAATTTCGATGAATACTGAATGAGAAAAAAAGACCGCCGAAGCGGTCTTTTAAATTTTCAAATGACTCAAAACTTAGTAATCAAAGCTGAAATGATCTGCTTCAAGCGCCATCATGGTCTTAGATGGATTCACCATAGACTCTGCATGACCTTGTGCACGTGGTAACAATTGTTCAAAGTAGAAATCAGCCACTTTGATTTTTGCTTTATAGAATTCAGGAGTTTCTGAACCTGTACCAGACGCTAATTTTTCAGAAGCAACAGCCGCTTGCTGTGCCCAATAATACGCCATCATTGAATAACCAGAGAACATCAAGAAGTCTACAGAAGCAGAAGAGACGATGTCACGGTCCTTACGTGCAGCAAGCATGATACGTACAGTTAACGCATTCCATTGTGCACAGATCTTGGTTAGATCCCATGCAAAACGGCGCATGTATTTATTACGTGCATGTTGACCACAGAATTTCAGGATTTCACCTGTATATTCACGAACAACTTTACCTTTAGAAGAAAGCAGTACTTTACGACCGATCAAGTCAAGTGCCTGAATCCCTGTTGTCCCTTCATATAAGGTAGAAATACGCGCATCACGTGCGATCTGTTCCATACCATGTTCTTTGATATAACCATGACCACCAAAGACTTGCATACCGTGGTTTGCAGCTTCCAAGCCCATTTCAGTTAAGAAACCTTTGAGGATTGGGGTATAGAAACCAAGTTTGTCATCATATTCATCAAATTTTGCTTGGTCGTTTTGTGCAAGAGCATCAGCCATTTTATCTGCAAGTTGAGCCGCATGATAAATCATTGAACGACCACCTTCAGCAATCGCTTTTTGCGTCAATAACATACGACGTACATCAGCATGGTGAATGATCGGGTCAGCCACTTTTTCAGGCTCTTTTTTACCTGAAAGTGCACGCATAGACATACGATCTTTTGCGTATGGTAAAGCGCCTTGGAAAGAAAGTTCAGCATGCGCTAAACCTTGAACCGCAGTACCGATACGTGCTGTGTTCATGAAGGTAAACATGGCATGTAAACCTTTATTGATTTCACCAATCAAGTAACCTGTTGCTGCGTCAAAGTTGAGTACAGCAGTTGCAGAAGCACGGATCCCCATTTTGTGTTCAATCGAACCACAGGTTACAGGATTACGTTCACCTACACCGCCATCCGCAGTTGGGATGAATTTAGGTACGATGAATAACGAAATACCTTTAGTACCCGCAGGTGCATCTGGAAGGCGTGCTAGTACGATGTGAACAATATTTTCAGTTAAATCATGCTCACCTGCAGAGATAAAGATTTTTGTCCCTGTGATTGCATAAGTCCCATCTGCATTTGGCTCAGCCTTAGTTTTTACTTGACCTAAGTCTGTACCACATTGTGGTTCAGTTAAGCACATCGTGCCTGACCAAGTACCCGCCGTAAGATGAGGCATGTAAGTCGCTTTTTGTTCTTCTGTACCAAATTGCATGATGGTATTCATACAACCCATACTTAAACCTGGGTACATGGTGAATGACCAGTTTGCAGTCCCCATCATTTCAGATTTTACAAGATTAAGAGACATTGGTAAGCCTTGACCACCAAATTCTTCTGGATAAGACAGACCTTGCCAACCACCTTGAACAAATTGTTCATAGGCTTCTTTAAAGCCTTTAGGTGTAGTCACTTCGCCATCTTTAAAATGACAGCCTTCTTCATCACCTGATTGGTTTAAAGGAGAAAGTACATTTTCACAAAAATCGGCTGCACCTTCTAAAATCATATCTACGGTATCGGCATCGGCATTTTCACCGATCGAAAGTGTTTTGTAGTGTGCAGGATAGTCAAAAACTTCATTCATTAAGAAGCGAATATCACGGAGCGGGGCTTTATATGCTGGCATGTCTTTAATCCTAATTTAAAAATAGTTGTGGATCTTTGATCGATAATTTTATTATTCATAAATCAGATAGAATTACATTGATAATTGTCAATAAATAAAATGTCAGAAAGGCTAATTTGTTATAAATAATGCAGGTCATTTAGCTAATTATTTGCTATAGTTTTAATCAATTTTTAAAATATTATTTTAAATATTGCTATTGGTAATTATAATTATTCAAGGTGTTAGACAATCTTATGCGATTAAAATATTTAACTTTAAGTCTTTTTAGTTTGAGTTTGGGTGCATGTTCATCTCATGTCATTAAAACCAATCCTAACCAATCAGATATAACGTCATCTATACGTGCAACACAGGCGTTAAACGCAATTTATGAGTATCCAAGTTTTGATTATTCAGGTCAGGTCAAGGTCAATTTAGCTCAAAGTCAGGATGTAAAAACAAACACTTATGCCAATCCAGAGTTAAGTTTAGATGCTGAGATTAAAAGAAAATTAGATCAGTATTTAAAAGCACAACAGATCAAATTAACACATGAAGATCAGCAAGCTTTATATCAAAGTCTTGCCAAGCAAGATGTATCCTCCCTGTCGGATGTATTGGGGAAAGGTTCAAGTTTTGTTGAAAGTATGCTGAATGATTTAAATATTCAGTATGACGGGACAGTCAATTATCGGCAAAAAATAGCGTCACTTAATCTGTCATCGCAGTATAAAAAACCGAACTTATTGGTTGCAGTACGAATTCCGACAGTGATTGATTTTAGTGATTATAAATTTTATACCCAAATTTTTTCATTGATGCCTTATTTGGCAAATCCACAAGATCAAGATAAGTATGCTTATTTAGATTTTTCAAAATATAAAGATCAAATTTCGAAAGTAAACAATAAGGCACTGATTGAATTTTTAAAACAATCAAGTGCGACAAGCTATGTTTTGGCTGACCCAAAGCAAGTACAAAATTTACGTGTGAGTACGGCTGAAAAGCAGCAAGGGATTGTTGAAAAAATTCGTTTAAATGGCAGTGTTGAAGAGTTTTTCTTACAGGCAAGTTTATATGGCACGGTCAATCGTGATTATTTAATGCATGCTGTCTTTGGCATAGATGCAGCAGCGGCAGAACAGTCAGCAATTGAAAACTTAGCTGCACAAGCGGTTGCAGAAGCAGAGGCTGAGCATGCGGCAGAAGAGGAGCGTGATGAAGCCACTGCTGCGATGTATAAACTCTATGAAGCAGTGAATAAAACGGTTTTAGATATTTCTGATGAAGATGACGACATCGCAACAGCAGAAACAGCAACAGCAGCGGCTGATGCTGCGGTAGCGGCTGCAATGGATGCAACAGCTGCAGATGCGATGGCGAGTAGTGAAGAAGATGAGGAAGCGTCAGCACAAACAGATGAGGAATCTGAAGAAGGTGTATTATTGACTTCACAACAATGTGAAGATTTAACACAAAATAAAACAAACTTACGAATCGGTGATGTAACTTATTGTCAGTATGCTTATGACATAGATGTCTTTGAAGCGACTTCAGCACCGTCTTTGGTCGAAATGCAGTTATCTGAAAAGAATAAGGCATTAACTGAAAAATTTGCATCATTGGGTTCAAAAGATGAATTGGTTACTGCACAGCAATTTAAGCAATTGTGGCTAGAGAATCAAAAAGAGATTGATGCCGTTTTAGTTTCGCAAGAAAAGCGTAACCCTTTTATTATAGATGTTTCACTCGATGAAAAGGGACGCATGGTCAAAGCAGACTATGATTTAAACTATGACTTAGATGATTTTCAACGTAAATTAAATGTCAAATTTGATATGCAGTTTAAAAATTATGGCAATGCGAACAAAATTGATCGTCAAAGTTTAAATCAAGCCAAGTCATTCCAAGAAGTCTTTAAAGGCAGCCCAATGCAAAAATTGTTTGGCGGCTTTGGAAAAGCCTCAGAAGAAGGTAAAGTCATTGATTTCTCTGACTCATTACAGCAGTTAGCCAATAAAGTTTATCAACAAACACAGTCTTATGAAAAAACCTATAAGGCCGTATTTATTGCCAAACTTACGCATGATTCAGCACAGATTGTAAAACAGTATTCTGCACAAGATTTACAAGAGATTGCTGCCGTATATGCTTATTCTTACAGCGATGAAGATATTTACAATCCGAAAGGGCAAGCTTTAAAACACATTGAGGCTTTAAAGAAAAAGCATCATTTAGAAGAAGATGAGCAGTTTGACCATGATTTAGGTAATGATGTTGATGATGTTGTGGTTGCAGCAATGACGGCACAAAAAAGCGTGATTGAAATGCAGCAATTGTTGAAGAAATACAAGACCACAGAAGCCGTATTTGCACATTATTATGCAGAAAAATTTGAGCAAGAAAATGGTCTTGAGGCATTGCAACAAGATGAGTTTAAGAAAACGGTAAAGACGCTGGGTAAAGCCTATGTGGCATTGAAAAATAATAAGTTTAAAGACAATGTTATTGCAAATTTAACTGAGAATTCAGTGGAATTTATTGATTATGCACTATTTAAAGAAACCTACATTGCCTTGAGCGATGCAAATTTAAAATAAAATTTTAAATGCTGTAAAAAGAACCTCTACGGAGGTTCTTTTTATTAAAAATCCAAACAATTTTTTAGAGAAAATCTTTAATATTCGGCTTCACCCCATGCCAAATATAAAATGCTTCTACCGCTTGCCCAACCAACATGCCAAAACCTTCAGAAGTTGCGACACCACGTGCTTTGGCTTGGTCTAAAAAGCTTGAAGCTTTGCCATATGCCATTTCATAAGCTGCATTAAACTGTAAACTTTCTGGTAAAACCAAAGCATCACCAGAAAGGCTTGCTGAGGTTGCATTGATGACAATGTCAAATTGTCCATTGAGATCATCTAAAGCGCAGGCAGATAATGTTGCCTCAGGAACTGCATCTTGTAGATCAGCAATTAATTGCTCAGCACGTGCAAGAGTACGATTGGCAATGACTATTTTTTTTACACCAGCTTGTACCAATGGATAAATCACGCCACGGGTCGCACCACCTGCACCAATGATTAAAATTGAGGTCTGGTCTAATGTCCAATCGAGTGCCTGAATGGCTTCGACTAGACCTTGCCCATCCGTGTTGTCGCCATGCAGTTCGCCATTTTCCATCCATAAAGTGTTGACGGCTTTCGCAATTTTTGCACGTTCAGAAAGATGCTGACATAAGGCAAAAGCTTGTTCTTTAAATGGTACAGTGACATTCATGCCTTTGCCATGATCTGCAAAAAAAGCCTGAACACTGTCTTCAAAACCATCTAAAGGCGCAAAACGTTTGACATAATCGAGTGCAATTCCTGTTTTTTCAGCAAAAGCATGATGAAGTTCAGGGGAGCGAGATTGTTCGATAGGATTACCAATAACGGCAAACTGTTTGCGCATGTTGCAACATCCTTGGGCTAAAATGAGGGCTTAATATACGTCAAAAACGCATTGCTCTAAAGCCTAAATCTCAACAAGAACATTGAAAAGACTAAAAAATTATGGGTTACAAATATCTCGAATCGTGTTCATAAAAATATAAGACATATTTAAACATAAACCGATAATTGCAAAGAACATCAGGCTAAAACCAAAATGATCATTCAAGGGCTTTTCAGAAAAAATCACTGTGCTGATCGCACTCATGAGGGCAATGAAAAGTATGCAAAATACCGCACAGTTAAGGTTAATACGTTTTGTCTGCATCTCAACTTCCTGAGTGTAGGGCATACAAAATAGCAAATAAAAATTGATTTTGCTGTCCATGTCGTGGGATTAGGTGTGAGTTTTAGTGTACGCCATTTCAGCATGAAAAGATGGCAAAGGCGTAGTGAAAGTGTGACAAACTATGTGGATATGCGTGTGTTTTGTAAGAATGAAATCAAAAATAGAGCGCATTACAAGCATAAACAGAAACCTTAAAGAGATTTCTGTTTATATTTGGCATCAAAATTATTTTAATTCAGCAAGCCAATCTTTAGGTTTTAAATAATAGTCGGTTAAGCGTTTTTCTGCTGAATCTTCATCCCATTCGGGACGATATGACCATGCTGCAAGCGGTGGCATACTGACGAGAATCGACTCAATGCGGCCACCTGTTTGTAAGCCGAACAGTGTTCCACGGTCATACACTAAATTATATTCAACATAGCGACCACGGCGATACAATTGGAAATCACGTTGCGCTTTGGTAAATGGTTGATTTTGACGTTTTTGGAAAATAGGTAAGATTGCTTCTAAATAACCATTACCGACCGCTTGGATATATTCAAAACATTTCTCGAAATCCCATTGATTTAAGTCATCGAAGAATAATCCACCTACACCACGTTGCT
Organism: Acinetobacter sp. 251-1; assembly: GCF_030329305.1. Taxonomy (NCBI): domain Bacteria; kingdom Pseudomonadati; phylum Pseudomonadota; class Gammaproteobacteria; order Moraxellales; family Moraxellaceae; genus Acinetobacter; species Acinetobacter sp. 251-1. Next base: position 81,691 of record NZ_JACANS010000008.1, read on the forward strand.
CATCACGATGTTTTAAATAGAAATAGTCATCACACCATTTTTTATGTTCAGCATACACATTTTCACCAAAAGGGGCGCATAGATCAGAGGCTTTTTGATGCCACGCTAAAACATCTTCATCGTTGGGATAAAATGGCGTTAAGTCAAAACCACCACCAAACCACCAAATCGGATCTTGTCCTTCAGGTTCAGCGACAAATAAACGTACATTGGCATGAGAGGTTGGGACATTTGGATTTTTAGGATGAATCACTAAAGACACACCGAGTGCTTGGGCTTTTGCACCTGCAATTTGTGGATGGCGTTCTGTTGCAGAAGCAGGTAGTTTTGAAATGTTAATGTGTGAGAACATCACACCGCCTTTTTCAATTACCGTACCATTTTGTAAAACACGTGAACGACCACCGCCACCTTCTGGACGTTCCCATTCATCGATTTCAAATGTTGCTGTACCACCGCTTTCAAGTTCACGAGTTTCTAAGCCTGCACAGATACGGGCTTGTAAGTCGAGGAGAAATTCACGGACACGCTGAATATCAGCTGAAGTTGGATTCTGCATGATGACCCTCATTGGGAAGATTTGAATTCAAAAAATGCTGTATTGAGTATATAAAAACACAAAACCATAAAAAAAGTAAGGCTTTTGACTGATTTCTTTTTTGTCGTGTGGGTCAGTGAAATAAATAGCGAATTTAACATAAATTTTATATGCATCATGCATACAGTTTAAGCATTTGTTTTGATGTTATTTCATTTCTGTAACGCTGATGTTTTATATATGAAAAGCCATTTACTCAATCACAGCGTGTTATTTAAATGCTATTAATATCTCAACGAATTGTTTTAGTTTTGGTGTTGCGATATTCACTCGCTGACTCATCGTTAAATAAAAAGTTAGGAAGCAAATAAAATGGAAGTGAATTTTATTTGCTTAATCTCTAATTTTTAAATGAAATGGCTTTTAAAGTCGCTAGTAGTTAAAAATCATCTTTATCATACATATGTGACATACGATCATGTTTGGTTTTTAAATAATCTGCATTAAATTCATTTAAGCCTACGGTCAAGGGTACACGATCAATGACATCAATGCCAAGATCAGTTAACGCCTTTAATTTCAAAGGATTATTGGTAATGAGTTTGACGTGTTTAACCTGTAAATGATCGAGCATGATGCTACACATTTCATAAGTCCGTGCATCGGCAGGTAGATTTAACAGCAAGTTGGCATCTACAGTGTCATGTCCTTGATCTTGCAAAGCATAAGCACGGATTTTATTGGTCAAACCAATACCACGACCTTCCTGACGTAAATATAAAATCACGCCTTGACCTGCGTCATTCATCATTTTCATGGTGTTATGCAGTTGTGGGCCACAATCACATTTTAAAGAACCGAAGGCATCGCCCGTTAAACATTCGGAATGAATACGAACTAAAACGGGTTCAGAAGGCGCATTTTCCAAACCTTTAGAAAGAGCAACATGCTCTTCGCCCGTCTGAGGATCCTGAAATACAGAAATTTTAAAATCACCATAAGCAGTAGGTAATTTTGAAGTGGCAACAAACGCTATTGGCACAGAATTTTCCATTTTTTGTTTAGAAATTGACTAAAGTATAGCGTAATGCTTGGACATTGGTAGAATTGTCAAACAAGTTTTTATAGATAACTTTGCGATAAAATTTTCTTTTTTGTATAAAGCAGACAATAATAGTTGATCTAGAGATAGATTATTCAGGATAATCACGATCATGAACATACTTGCATCATTGGATTGAATTCAATGACGCATCATTATAAATGTGGCTGATCGAATGTGATATGATTCGATTTCTCAATCATGCTAACCCGTGTACCTCGCTTAGATTTGCCAGGCTTTAGAAGGCTTTGCCACATATGTTGTATACTGAAATACCTAGTCAACGTCCTGTAACGCCATTGTTGGATGGGATCCATTATCCTCAACAATTACGTCAACTTGAGCAAAGCCAATTGGCACAGGTCGCAGACGAATTGCGTCAATTTATTTTGTATGCTGCTGGTCAAAGTGGCGGGCATTTTGGTGCAAATTTGGGTGTAATCGAGTTGTCGGTTGCACTACATTATTGTTTTGAAACACCGAAAGACCGTTTAGTTTGGGATGTAGGGCATCAAGCCTATCCACATAAAGCCTTAACAGGTCGCCGTGAACAACTGACGACAATTCGCTCTAAAGATGGTTTAGCCGCTTTTCCTGCACGTGAAGAATCTGAATTTGACACCTTTGGTGTCGGTCATTCATCCACTGCTATTTCAGCAGGCTTGGGGATGGCTTTGGCCAGTCGTTATCAAAAAGAAGCTCGCGAAGTGGTTGCTATTGTCGGTGATGGTGCAATGACGGCAGGAATGGCTTTTGAAGCCATGAATGATGCGGTTGCCCACAATGCAGATTTGATGGTGGTCTTGAACGACAATGATATGTCAATTTCCCAAAGCACAGGTGGTTTTGCAAAGCACCTTGCTTCAATTTGGGAACAGGGTCAGTTTATCAATATTGATGAACACGGCCAGGCATTTGTGCAAGACTGTCCTGAATGGGATTACAACTCACGTTTGCATGAATCTGCAACAGATGCAGCCGATAACTTATTTAAAGCCATTGGATTTGACTATTTTGGACCGTTTGATGGTCATGATGTCGAACAATTGGTACAAGTGTTTAATGCACTGAAAAAACGTAAAGGTCCTCGTCTAATTCACATCTATACAGTGAAAGGTAAAGGCTTTGCACCTGCGGAAGCAGATCAAATTAAATATCATGCAATTAGTAAAATAAATACAGCACCCTCTAAAACCACTGCACCAAAGTACTCAGATGTATTTGGGCAATGGTTATGTGATGAAGCTGCCCAAGATGACAAATTACTCGCCATCACACCTGCAATGTGTGAAGGTTCAGGCATGGTCAAGTTCGCACAACAATTTCCTGAACGTTATTTTGATGTTGCGATTGCAGAACAGCATGCTGTGACTTTGGCAGCAGGTATGGCATGTGAAGGTTTAAAACCCGTTGTTGCAATTTATTCAACATTCTTACAACGTGGTTATGACCAGTTGATTCATGATGTAGCGTTGCAAAATTTGGATGTGACGTTTGGCATCGACCGTGCTGGATTGGTGGGTGAAGATGGCCCTACACATGCAGGCGCATATGATTATGCCTATATGCGCACTGTACCAAATATGGTGATCATGGCACCAAAAGACGAAAATGAATGTCGTCAAATGCTGCATACAGCCTATCTACACAAAGGTCCAACAGCAGTTCGTTACCCACGTGGGAATGGCTTAGGTGTCGAGATTCAACAACAACTCACTGAACTTGAAATTGGTAAAGCTGAAATTGTTGCTGAGTTTAATACCGAGTATGAAGGAGGCATTAGCATTCTAGCTTTTGGTAGTCGTGTTCAGCCTGCAATTGAATCTGCAAAACAACTTGCTACTCAGTTGCATATCGCAGTTCGCGTGGTGAATATGCGTTTTGTAAAACCATTGGATGAACAAATCATTTGTGACTTAGCGGATAAAACTCATTTATTTGTCACTGTAGAAGAACATGCGGTAATGGCGGGTGCGGGTAGTGCAGTTAATGAGCTCCTTGCTCAAGCACAAATTGTTAAACCTATTTTGAATTTAGGTCTACCTGATGAGTTCTTACCTCAAGCGACGCATGCTGAAATGTTGCAAGATTGTGGTTTGGATGCCAACGGCATTCAGAACTCAATTGAACAGGCTTGGTTAAAGCTTACGCAACCTGTTTAAAATATGATAGATTTTTTCTAAATTTGAAAATGTAAAATTTTAGAAACAAAATTTCCCCAAAAGCGTCGATATTTGTTAAAATGTCGGCGCTTTTATGCATTATTCTTTATCAGTATCTTCAAATTTGTAGTGGGTGTTCAATGGAACCTATGGTGGTGATGGCTGCGCGTGCGGCTCAATTAGTTGGTCAAGAGCTTTTAAAAGCGCATCAAAATCGTCATAAACTCGATCTACAAGTCGAAGAAAAAGGTATTGATGGTCCTGTGACTCGTGTAGATCGTTACATCGAGCAATTGACGATTGATACTCTTCGTAAAAGTTATAAAAATCACAGCTTCCTTGGTGAAGAGTTTGGTATGCAAGAAGGTAAAGGTCACGATGCCGATTGGTGTTGGGTGATCGATCCGCTTGATGGTACTTTAAACTTTATCAATGGCTTCCCTCATTTCTGTGTCTCTATCGCAGTTCAACATAAAGGAATTACTCAACACGGTGTTATTTATGACCCTGTGAAAGATGAGCTATTCTCTGCAAGCCGTGGTCGCGGTGCAATGTTGAACCAACGCCGTATCCGTGTAAACGTGAAAGACAGCCTTGAAAATACGTTCATGGGCGTAGGTCATGCTTACCGTAAAATTCGTAATGGTGAAGTGGTTTCTTATGCGAAAAACCATTTTGAATCATTGTTAAACGTAACTGAAGCAGGCGCGCAATACCGCCGTGCAGGTTCTGCTGCATTGGATTTAGCTTATGTTGCTGCTGGTCGTTTAGATGGTTACTTTGAACTTGGTTTGAAACCTTGGGATATCGCAGCAGGCGAGTTGATCGTGAAAGAAGCGGGCGGTACAGTGGTTGATGCGCGTGGTGGTTCTGATTCTATGGAAAACGGTCAAGTGATCGCATGTTCGATGAAAATGTTAAAACCACTGATGCAACAAGTTGTTCCTGCTTGGGGTGAAGCTGCGAAGTAATTTATGCTTTTGTAGTTTGAGTTTTGAAAAGCCTTCATGTGAATGAGGGCTTTTTTTATGCATATTTCATTTTTTGAGTAGCAAGATAAGTCTGAATAAGTTCAATATCGTGAAGGTCTTTCTCTCTTCCATAACTTTGCTTTAACTGCATTAATGTTTGTAAATCAATAAATTGTATTTGGTTGAAAATGTCTGCATGTTCAAATAACTGTGATGTGTTTCTTTGGAAATCGTCCGTATTTACATCAAGATAAACTTCAATGAAATCTTTAAAGAGTTTTGGTTTGCCGTTTGGGCGAATTGTATAACTCCATTGATGATCTTTTTTTAGTTTTTCAAATAATTCAGCGGTTACGACAATATCAAGGTCAGAAGTTTCTCGAAGATTTCTGATGACTAAAGCACCTCCACCAACGATAATAAAGTCGGTGTTTGGAAATTCTAGCTTTTGTATCTCATTGAGTAATTCTTGTTTATTCATTTAGAAAACTCATCGATAGGGTTATTTTTAATGAGTATAAAGGCTTTATGTAGATAATGTTTATTGCTAATGTTATGACGATTGGTAGGGTGACATTTTTCACAGGAAAAAACAATAAAACTTCGTGACATTATTTTAAATTCTGCTATACTCCGCCCACGCACTAAATTTCGTTCATTACCTGAACATTCTCTTCTATATTGTGTATGCGCGTCCGGTCCAAGAGAGGACAATATTTCGCGCCCCACCCAATCGCTTAAGCGATTCCTTCAGGTTGCGGCTGTAATCAAATGTGCGTTATACGCATCGTCGTTCTCGGATCGCCGCTGATTCTATATTTTCAGCGATAATTGCTGTGCCGCTTTTTGCCGATGTCCATCAGACCATATTTTTAATGGAGCACCCACATTCGGGGTGAATATCTCTATGAGCAAAACTTTTGCTGATTTTCCTTTAGACGAGTCATTACATAAAGCACTCGAATCTCTTGGTTTTACTACACCTACTCCTGTTCAAGAACAATCAATTCCAGCGGCTTTAGAAGGTAAAGATCTTTTAGTATCTAGCCAAACGGGTTCTGGTAAAACTGCTGCATTTTTACTGCCTACATTAAACGCTTTAGCAGGACAAGACACTTTTGTTCCTTTTAAAGAACGTATGAAAGCAGTAACACAACCAAATATTTTGGTGATCTCTCCAACGCGTGAACTTGCACAACAAGTATGTCAAGACGCAATTGCATTTGTACGTCACATGAAAGGTGTTCGTATTGCTGCAATCATGGGGGGTATGCCATTTGGTAAACAAATCCAACAATTAAAAGGTGCGCAAGTTGTTGTTGCGACTCCAGGTCGTTTACTTGATCTTGTAAACCGTCGTCAAATCAAACTTGATAAAGTTGATTCTTTAATTGTGGATGAAGCTGACCGTATGCTGGATTTAGGTTTCTCTGAAGACCTAGAAGCAATTAGCGACTTAGCTGCTAACCGTAAACAAACATTAATGTTCTCTGCAACATTTGCACCACGTATCATTAACCTTGCTGAACGCATGATGAATGATCCTGAACGTATTGCAATTGAAACAGGTCATTCTACTAATACTGACATTACCCAAACTTTACATTGGACTGATGGTTTTGAGCATAAGAAAAAATTGCTTACCCATTGGTTAAATGAAGAAGATTTGGATCAAGCCGTTGTATTTGCGTCTACACAAGAAGACACAGACATGCTTGCTGAAGAGTTAACAGAAGCGGGTTTATCTGTTGTTGCGCTTCATGGTGCAATGCCACAAACTGTACGTAACCGTCGTTTACGTTCAATCCGTGAAGGTCGTGCAAAAATCTTAGTTGCAACTGATGTAGCAGCACGTGGTTTAGACGTACCAACGATTTCTCACGTGATCAACTTCGGTCTTCCAATGAAAAACGAAGACTATGTACACCGTATTGGTCGTACAGGTCGTGCAGGTCGTACAGGTAAAGCGATTACTTTGGCGACTTATCGTGAGCGTGGCAAAATTCGTGCTTTAGAAGACTATTTAGAAACTCGTTTAGATGTTTCTGAAATTGAAGGTTTAGAGCCATCTCCACCGCCTGCACGCGGTAGCCGTGATGGTCGTGGTCGCAATGGTGGCGGTCGTCGTGATGGTGGTCGTGGCTTTGGTAGCGGTCGTGGTCGTGATGGCGGTCGCCGTTTTGAAGGCGAATCTAACTTCAAACGCCGTGAAGGTGGTGAAGACCGTCCACGTCGTAGCTTCGATGATAAACCACGTGGTGATCGTCCATCTTATGGCGAAGATCGTCCAAAACGTTCATTCGGTGGTGAAGACCGTCCACGTCGCGAGTTCAACAACGATCGCCCACGTCGTGAAGGTGGTTTTGAAGACCGTCCACGTCGTGAGTTCAATAATGATCGTCCACGTCGTGAAGGTGGTTTTGAAGACCGTCCACGTCGCGAGTTCAGCAATGATCGCCCACGTCGTGAAGGTGGTTTCAATGATAAACCACGTTTTGACTCAAATGATGACAACCGTGGTAATCGTGTAGATTACAAACCACGTCGTGAAGGTAGCTTCGGTGATCGTCCTAAGCGTTCATTTGGTGAAGATCGTCCACGTCGTGAGTTTAATGGTGATCGTCCACAACGCTCTTTTGGTGATGACCGTCCTAAGCGTTCATTCGGTGAAGATCAACCACGTCGTGAAGGCGGTGATCGTCGTCGTAAATTTAACGACTAAGACCTATAGATCTAAAAACCAGCATTTATGCTGGTTTTTTTATGTCTATTTCTTTTGCTTTTATTTTAATATTTGTGATTCTTATCACATTTATGCTATAGTATGACAAATTCAACGCTAGGTCAGTACTGTGATTAAAGAAAGTTATGGGGAAATTATGTTATATATTTTTTCGATTCTATTGATTTCCAACATTGTGTATTTTATTTATAGTAGTTTGGTTTAAATAACCATGAATACTTTGAATGAGTGAAAGAATAAATAAAATCTCATTGCAATGTTCTTATAAAAATATCGTTTCCAAATTCTTATTTGAAAAATACAATACGTTCTTTATCTTTAATTACAACAAAAAATTTGATTTCAGCGTATAGTATGCGAGCTGATGAATGCAGGAAAACGTTCAGCTATGAATAATCAATTATATCCCGATGCTCAAGCTTTAATTGACGTTAAAAATCTAAGCTTTAAGAGAGGGGAGCGTGTCATATATGACAATGTAAATTTAAAAATTCGTCGTGGACAAATTACCGCAATTATGGGGCCATCTGGCACAGGAAAGACCACATTACTGCGTTTGATCGGTGGACAATTAACACCAGATCAAGGTGAAATATTACTCGATGGTCAGAATATTGCTACAATGTCTCGAAGTGAATTATTTGCAGCGCGCGCACGTATGGGCATGTTATTCCAAAGCGGTGCATTATTTACAGATATGTCCGTATATGAAAATGTTGCCTTTCCCATTCGAGCACATACAAAATTACCAGAAAATTTAATCGCTGAAATTGTCGCTTTAAAATTAGAATCTGTCGGTTTACGTGGTGCAGAGAAGTTGATGCCAGCGGAGCTATCAGGCGGGATGAATCGCCGTGTTGCGTTAGCTCGTGCGATTGCATTAGACCCTGATTTAATTATGTATGACGAACCGTTTGCAGGACAAGATCCGATTGTGATGGGGGTACTCACCCGTTTAATTCGTTCATTACGTGAAGCTTTGGATTTAACCACGATTATTGTTTCACATGATGTGGATGAAACTTTATCTATTGCAGACTATATTTATGTGGTTGCTGAAGGGAAAGTACAAGGCGAGGGGACACCTGCACAATTGCGTGAACATGCATCGCCATTTGTACGTCAGTTCCTGACAGGATCGGTTGAAGGTCCTGTTGATTATCAATTTAGCCATCAAGCCTATTTAAGCAATGAGGTCATTTCATGAATGCAATTGCCTTATTGGGTAGACGTGTTTTAGAACGTATTCAAGGCATAGGCGTTGCAACTCAAATGTTGTTACGTGTCTTATTTTCAATGCCTACGATTTTAGGTGTGAAACTTTTTATTTATCAAATGTATCGAGTCGGTGTTTTATCCTTCTTGATCATTGCTGTATCGGGCTTGTTTATCGGTGCAGTACTTGGCTTGCAGATGTATAACATCTTGGTCACTTTTGGTAGTGAAGCGATGTTGGGTGCGGCTGTTGCATTGACGTTGTTACGTGAATTAGCACCTGTGGTTGCAGCGCTGCTATTTGCGGGTCGAGCAGGTTCAGCATTAACGGCTGAAATTGGTTTGATGAAAGCGACAGAACAGCTGTCTAGTATGGAAATGATTGGTGTAGATCCATTAAAACGTGTGGTTTCTCCACGTTTGTGGGCAGGTATTATTAGTTTACCGATGCTGTCTGTGATTTTTGCTGCGATTGGAATCATGGGTGGTAAAATGGTCGGTGTTGACTTTTTGGGGGCAGATGAAGGCTCTTATTGGAGTGGCATCATGAGTAGTACCCAATTTTACAAAGATGTACTCAATGGCACGATTATTAAAAGTTTAGTTTTTGCCTTAATTTGTACATGGATTGCGGTATATCAAGGTTATGCTTGTGAGCCAACATCAGAAGGTATTGCAACATCGACAACACGTACAGTCGTGTATTCATCATTATGTGTATTAGGTTTTGATTTTGTGTTGACTGCGGTCATGTTCGGAGGTGTTTAGTGAAATCACGTACAAGTGAGTTGACCGTAGGTGTTTTTGTCATCGTCTTCGGTATTGCTTTATTTTTCTTGGCGATGAAAGTGAGTGGCTTAGTTGGCAACACGCTGAAAGATAGTTATAGCATGACTGCAACCTTTGACAATGTAAATGGTTTAAAACCACGTGCCAAAGTGACCATGAGCGGTGTGAAAATTGGTCAAGTTGAATCTATTTCTTTAGACCCTGTCACACGTTTAGCGACTGTAAAATTTGATCTTGATGGTTCATTAACCAGTTTTAGCCCAGCGCAATTAAAAACAGTACAGCAAAATGCGTTAGAAGAATTGCGTTATAGCTCAGATTATCAAGCTGCTGATGTAAAGAAACAAAAAGAAATGGAACAGCAACTATTGAGTAACATGAAATCCATTACCAGTATTGATGAAGATGCTTACATAATGGTTGCAACCAATGGTCTTTTAGGTGAGAAATACCTCAAAATTGTTCCTGGTGGTGGTTTAAACTATGTAAAACGCGGTGAAAGTGTCACAAATACCCAAGGTACAATGGATCTGGAAGACCTTATTTCGAAATTTATTACTGGTGGTGCAGGGAAATCATCAGAGGGTGCATCAGGTTCACAAGACGCACCTGCATCAAATGAAACGACAGATGCTCAAACATCTTTTGTTGAATAAGCATTAGAGGAAATATTGAAAGATGAATATTTTAATGAAACAAACTTTTACAGCAACAGTATTGGCAACTATGTTGGCAACTGCTGCGAATGCAGCCCCTGCAGAAGCACCATCAGCATTTGTGAAACGTGTTGCAGATGGTTTGATTACACGTTTAAAAACAGATCATGCAAAACTGCAAAATAACCCTGCAGCAGTAAAAGCAATTGTACGTCAGAATCTTGATCCGTACGTAGATGGTCAAGCATTTACACGTATTGTGATGGGTACTTATGCGACCAATCAGTATAGTAATGCGGCACAACGTGCTAAGTTTGAGCAAAATTTCCGTAATACATTGATTGAAAATTATGGTTCAGCTTTTGCTAAATATACCAATCAAACGTACACCATGCGCCCATTTAAAGCAACGAATAGTAAGAATCCTGTAGTGACCATCGACTTTAATAATAAAGGCGAAAAAATTCCTGTGTCATTCCAGTTGGCTGATCATGGTTCACAATGGAAAATCCGTAACATCAATGTTTCAGGCATTGATTTAGGTTTGCAATTCCGTAATCAGTTTGCTGCAAATGTGAAACGTAATGGCGGTAATATTGACAAAGCGATTGCGACATTTGAACCAGATGCAGATGCAGCAGTTAATAAAAAGTAAGATCAAGATAGGTGGTCGTGAGTGATTGAATTTAAAAATCAGGAATTACATGTAAGTGGTAAGATCGCTTATGAGAATGCTGAAAACTATTATTTAAATGGTTTGAAAATCATTCAGGCTGAGAAAACATTTCCAATGACTGTAAATTTATCGCAGTTGGAACATGGTAGTACCTTAGCTTTGTCTGTTTTAGTGCAATGGTTACGCCATACACCAAATACGCAAGGCTTACAATTTAAAGCTGTTCCTGAAAAAATGATGAAGATCATTCAAGCCTGTCATTTACAAGATGATTTAAAATTGATTTAAATTATTAAAGTAAAAAGAAAAGCACCGAAAGGTGCTTTTCTTTTACAACTGTAGCATTTTGAAGTTTGCTTTATAGAATAGATGTAAAAACATACTAACAGGATTGTAGATTCGGTGTGTTTTTTGCGCTTCGCTTTGAAGAAATGCTTCAAAGCTTGCTCAAATCCATTTTTTCCATCTAAAGTAAATCAGTGGTCCAACAAAGAATGCAATCAAAATACTAATGACCACATAAAAACTCGTTGTACCATGAGCAAAAGGTAAAACTTCAGTGTTCATTCCATAAATACTGGCAATGAGCATCGGAGGTGCAAGCATACTAGGTAGAATCGAGAATCGACGAATCGTATCATTCTGTTCGGTGTTAATGAATCCTGACGTTGTATCGAGTAGGAATCGAACTTTTTGAAACAAGAAAGCATCATGTTCAACCAATGAGCGAACATCTTCACTGAGCTCTCGAATATCTGCATCATAAATATGACTGCCCAAAGCACGAGGACGAGAAAGAAAGGTCAAAACTCGGCGTAAGTCGATGAGACAGAGTTGTGCTTTTCCGATCATGTCCTCTTTTTGTGCTAAGCGAGTAATCATGTCATCCAAATCTAAAATTTGTTCACGATGACGTACATTGAGTACTTCGGTTGAATATAGTTCTAAGTCCTTGTGGACATCTTCTAAGATATCCGCAAGTTCATCTAATTTGGCTTCGAGTAAACCCAATAAAATCCAAGTTGGATCTTTGTAGTCAATATCGTAGTCATTACGGCGTGCACGTGCACGGAAAGCACGGAAAGCAACAAGTTTTTCGCCACGCAAAGTAAATAAACGATCTTTATGTAAAATAAAAGCAACCGTTTGTACATTGGCAAGCATGTTGGATGAGTCTTCAGGATCATCTTCAACTTGATAATTTTTATTTTTCGTTAAAAAATAAGTACTGATATGCAAAATCCCATCATCATCACGATAAAATCGAGCAGATGATGAAATGTCTTCCAATGATTTTAGCGTTGGAAAATTTTGCTCATAAGCATCTAAAACCCATTCTTGTTCTTCTTGTGAGGGTGCAATAAGATCAATCCAGACCAGTTCAGGATATAGATCAAATCCACCATTAATGGTGGCATCTTCCAAGCTACCGCGCTCAGTGGCGTAAAAGGCTTCAAGCATAGTGTCTTTTCTTCCTTGCGCTGTAGTGTTCAATCAATGCGTGTATTTTAGACAAGGATTTCAGTAAAAACACGGATTACATTGCTCTTTTGTAAAAAAAAATTGTGATACATTTTACAATTGTTGCATAATAAAATTTAAAATAGGTTAAATTCATGAATTCTATTGCAATTTTTTGTGGCTCATCTCTTGGTACAGATCCAATTTTTGCAGCTACTGCAAAACTGACTGGCGAAACAATCGCCAATCAAGGTAAAACATTAGTCTATGGTGGTGCACGTTCTGGCCTAATGGGGATTATTGCAGATAGTGCTTTAGCGGTTGGTGGCAAAGTCATTGGGGTGATTCCAGAAGGTTTGGTTGAGCGAGAACTTGCACATCCACATTTAACTGAATTATATATTGTAAAGAATATGCATGAACGTAAAACGAAAATGTCTGAACTTGCGGATGCATTTATTGCATTGCCGGGTGGTGCAGGTACAGTCGAAGAAATTTTTGAACAATGGACATGGGCACAACTTGGGATTCATTTAAAGCCGTGTGCATTTTTAAATGTCGAAGGTTTTTATGATGACTTATTAAAATTTATCCAATTGACCACGGATAAAGGTTTTTCTAAAGCAAGGTTTACAGATCAATTGATCTATTCCGATGCTTTGGATGAAATTTTATTGAAATTTGAAAATTATCAAGCACCTGAAGCCAAATGGGGGGTAAAAGACCGTGAAGAATTGGTTAAATTGGATGACGCAGATAAAAAATTTGACTAATTAAAACACAGCGATTATTTACATTTTGCATTTATCTAAAACACAATATATTGTGTTTTTTTATTTTTAGTCATCATGAACGTTATTACTGTTGCTGCTGCCATTATTTTAAATGATCAAAATCAATTGCTGTTGGTTCGAAAGAAAAATACTGACTTCTTTATGCAGGTGGGTGGTAAGTTAGAAGAAAATGAAGCACCTGAACACACCATGTTGCGTGAGATTGCAGAGGAAATTGGTACAAAAGCAAATATTCAGCAATTTATTGGTCGTTTTGAAACGCGTGCAGCCAATGAAGCAGGGCATCAATTGGTGAGCTATGTTTATCACGTCACCTTAGATCAAGCGCCGAAAATTGATGCTGAAATTGCAGAGATGAAATGGATTGCTTTGGATGAAGATCCAACTTGGCTTGCTCCATTAACCAATGAAGTCGTGATTCCGTGGTGTAGGGAGAATCTTGGCTAAGTACCCTCTTTACTTGTGAAGCAATGCTTCTCATCTTTCAAAGGCAGAGAGGGCTATTTTGTTCCAGCAACAGCGATACATACATTATAAATCTGCTGACAACCTAATTTTTCTAGTGCTTGGTTGAGTGCATGAATTGAACTTCCTGTCGTCACTACATCATCAATAATCAATACTTTTTTATATTTTCGTTTTTCAGCGGGGATGATTTGAAATTGGTTTTCAATATTTTCTAGTCGTTCAATCCGACTTAAACCTTTTTGTGAATGTTGTGCTGCACGAATCACAGGTTGCCAGACAGGGACTTTGAGTTCTCTTGCCATAATTTTGGCAATGAGCAGCATTTGGTTATAGCCACGATCTTTTAAGCGTTCTGTAGAAATTGGCATGGGCACGATGGCTTGGACTTTTGGAAGTCTTAAATTTAAAAGACTGTGAGCAAGTAAGTTTTGATATTGCAGTTGTTGTTCGTATTTATAGGTTTGAATAATGCGATTGATTGGAAAATTATAGTGATGTGCGCAAAGGATATTTTGTTCATGGCGTATAGTATGTTGTTTAAACCACGGAAGTTTTTCCCAGCAATCATTGCAGAGTGAATGCTGTTGCTGACGGTCGATACCGCAAAGTAGGCAAGGAGAAATGCTTTGTATGCCTTTGTAGAGTATTTGGTTGATAAATTGGAGCATGTTTTTGTTCTTTTTTATTTTTGAATATTGATTCTAATACCATTCAATCAAAGTTGGGTAATATAAATTTAAGGTTTGCACTGCCTTAATTTACAGTGAAAAGTTTAAATGAATTTGTGTAGGCAATTCTTTACTTTTGACTGGACAAAAGTAACAAAACCTCTTTGTTGGGCAAAGGGCACGTCCATGATGCCCTTGCCCAACGGCGACATCCATGTCGCCTAACGCGATAGCAAATTCCTTTGTGATTTTTTCTTTTATTTTGTAAAGAGGTATTTAAACATACGCATATCTAGGTGCTTCAGGTAACCATCTTTTCAGTAATGCTTCTGCATTTTCAGGATAGTCTTTTAGCACTTGTTGAGCGACATGATGCGCTTGATTGAGCAAATGATCATCTCTTTCCAGTTTGGCGACACGAAAACCCATATCTCCTGTCTGTTTGGTTCCAAGTAATTCACCCGGACCCCGTATTTCCAAATCTTTTTCGGCAATGATAAAACCATCATTGGTTTCACGCATGATGCGTAAACGCTCCTGCCCATTTTGCGACAGCGGATTTTTATAAAGAAGCGCACAGAAACTTGCTGTTGCACCACGCCCAACACGCCCACGGAGTTGATGTAGTTGTGAAAGTCCTAAACGTTCAGCATTTTCAATGACCATAATGGAGGCATTTGGAACGTCTACACCGACTTCAATCACTGTGGTTGCAATGAGTAACTGTAATTCATTGTCCTTAAATTGTTGCATCACAGATTGCTTTTCATCGGCTTTCATTTTGCCATGCACAAGTCCAATATTCAGTTCAGGAAAACGCTCTTTAATTTCTGCATACGTGGCTTCAGCCGCTTGTGCATCCAAAGTTTCAGACTGCTCAACCAACGTGCAGACCCAATACGCCTGTTTACCTTCGGCACAGTTTTTGGCAATACGTTGTAAAACTTCTTCGCGACGATCAAGGGGGATGGTCACGGTTTGAATTGGAGTACGTCCGGGAGGGAGTTCATCAATCACTGAGGTATCTAAGTCGCCATAAGCAGACATTGCCAAAGTTCGTGGGATCGGTGTTGCGGTCATCACCAATTGATGTGGCGTGGTGTTGTCCTGACCTTTGTTGCGCAGGGCTAAACGCTGATCGACCCCAAAACGATGTTGTTCATCAATGATGACTAAACCGAGTTTGGCAAATTCGACATTGTCCTGAAACAACGCATGTGTCCCGACGATGACATTCGCCGTACCTTCTTTAATAGTCTGTTCTGCTGCTGTACGTGCTTTGCCTTTTTGCTTGCCTGAAAGCCATGACACATTTAAACCCAGTGGCTCAAACCATTTCTTAAAATTTAGATAATGCTGTTCGGCTAAAATTTCAGTCGGTGCCATCAAGGCAACTTGCCAACCTTCTTCCAGAGCATGACAGGCGGCAACACCTGCAACTAAGGTTTTTCCTGCGCCGACATCACCTTGAACAAGGCGTAACATCGGTTTGTTTTGTTTTAAATCTTTGGCAATTTCATTCGACACACGCTTTTGTGCACCTGTCATTTCAAAAGGCAAACTTGCCAAAAGTTGTTTGGCAAAAGTTTTACTTGGTGAAAATGATGGTGCTGAAATTTGCTGAATATAAGCACGACGAGTCAATAAACTGATTTGGTGTGCCACCAATTCTTCAAAAATCAGCCGTTGCTGTGCAGGGTGTGAACCTTGTGACAGTTGCAACATATTGGCATCGACAGGAGGATGGTGAATATATTCAAGCGCCTGTTTCATAGCGTAGCCATTGGTAAATTTCTCAGGCAATAGCTCAGGTAAATCATCGGCATGATGGTTCAGTGCTTGTTTGACATAGTCACGCAGTTTAGGTTGCGTCAAGCCTTCGGTCGCAGGGTAAATTGCCGTGAGTTCAGTTTGTGGTAAAGGCGTATGTTCGGTGATGAGCTGTATTTCAGGATGATATAACTCTAAACCACGTGCGCCGACTCGAACTTCACCAAAGATTCTTAAACGGTTGCCTGCTTTGGCACGATCCATCAAGGCTTTATAAATATGATAAAAACGTAAGGTGACTTTGCCGAAATCATCCTGTAACAGAATCGCCATCGACTTACGCTTTCCGGGTGGCATATCAATCGATTTGACCACGCCTTCCATGAGGTAGCTACGCCCAACCTGTAATTGGTTCATCGGGATGATCGTGCTACGATCTTCATAGTCACGTGGTAAATGAAACAGCAGATCATCTGTTGTGAAAATATTCAGTTTTTCAAGTAAAGCAGCGGCGGCATTGCCAACCCCTTGCAATTGATGGACGGCAGCCATGTCCCCTCAACTTAGGTTCTAGTGATCTTGATTGATCAGTTTTACGAATAGGTGGTTTGATGCATATTCTATTTATCGGTTATGGTAAAACATCGCAGCGTGTTGCTAAACAATTATTTCAACAAGATCACCAAATTACCACAGTGAGCCGTAGCGCGAAAGAGGATGATTTTGCTGAACATTTGATTCAAGACATTCATCAGCTCGATTTATCGCAAATCAAACCTGTCGATGCGGTTTATGTGTTACTTGCACCATCTCGAAATAGCACTTTAAGTTCTGTGGAAGCTTACACGCACACTTATGTGGATTCTGTAAAACCCATTGTAAATGCTTTAAAAGATCATCCTGTAAAGAAAATTATCGTGGTGTCATCTACACGTGTGTATGGTGAGAATAATGGTGAAATCATCAATGATGATTCGCCAACGATCCCTAGTGATGAACAAGGTCATTTGCTGTTAAAAATGGAAGCTTTATGGCAACAGGCTTATCCAAATGAATGTGTAATTGTACGTCCGACAGGGATTTATGGGATTTCATCTGAAAGAATGGTGAAAATTGCTCAAATAACAAAAACTTATCCGAATATTCATTGGTCAAATCGGATTCATATTGATGATCTTGCCAATTTCTTAGCGCGTTTGCTTCACGTGGAACATCCTGAAAAATCATATATTTGTACCGATAATCATCCTCAGCCTTTGCATGAGAAAATTTTAAAGATTCAACGTGAGATGGGGTTGCCTGAGTTGGTTTTGGAGAGTGATAGGGAAACGGGGAAGAGGATTTTTGCGGGGAGATTAGATTAATCAGGATTTAAGTTTGAGCATTAAACTTGTTATAGTGATATTTCATAATGATTAGATTCAAGTGTTTATAAGAAAATGAAAGATATTCTTTATATTGATAACTTTATAGAAGACCCACAAAAATTATTCGAGGTTTTAAGTCATAAAATTGTATGGGATAGTCGCATGACCGCGCGTAAAACGGCAAGTTTTGGTAAGGCTTATAATTATTCTCAAATGTCTTATCCTGAAGTGACTTTTTTAGAGGAGTTAAAACCGTTAATTGTTCAGATTGAAAATGTACTGGGTTTTGAGCCGAATAATTGTTTGATTAATTTTTATGAAAATGGTCAGGCACGTATGGGATGGCACTCTGATCAAACAGATATTCTGTACCCTCAAACAGGTGTTGCGATCGTGTCTTTAGGTAGTGAGCGAATGTTGAAATTTAGAAAAATAAGTCATCCTGAAATTAACAAAGAGTATTTATTGGCTTCAGGAAGTCTGCTTTATATGACTCAAAGTATACAGAAAGAATGGCAACATGCTATTCCTAAATTTGCAACTAATCAGGCGAGAATGAGTTTGACGTTTAGGAAGATTTTGTAAAATATGTGATATCTAAAAATTATACAGACAAAATCACATTTTTAATTGTAATGAGCCATTCTTTTAATTCTTTATGTGTATCAAATTCATTTCCTGTCAGTTTATGAATACTTTCCATATACTCTGCAGGATTTTCTAGAATTTCAATAATTTGCTTTTTAATCGTAAAGATATCAATGGCCCAAGTTGGGGCTTTAACAGCCTTGTGTAATTCATATATTCCATAATCTTCTATATGGCAATAAAGATGAAAAATGGATTTAATCGGTTCTGATAGTTTTTTCAAGATAATCAGCAATTTACTGAAAGATTTGGAAACTTTCTTTGTAAAAAAAATTTATGATATACCATATTGTTTTTTGAGTTATTTAAAAATCATCTTTCTTTAATAAAGACATAAATGACTCAAAATCATTAGCAATAGTCACTGCTAACATTTTATATTCTTCATCTATATCTTTCGTGAATTCATCATGTGATAGAAATACGATTTTAGGATTATTAGAATTTAAATTAGGATTGTAATCAAACGCAATGTAATCACCATTGGCGCATTGAGCAAATACAATCATATTTTTATACATACACTCATCGGGTTGATTTAATTCTATCGCATCGTAGCTTTTTATAGAATTTTGATATCGTAAGCGATCTTCATCATCCCAAATTTCAAAATCTTCATAACCGAAACCATAAAAGTAGATACTGCCTCCTGCTATGCTATTATTATTTTCATCAAAAATTTCAAAAAAATTGTCGGATGGTCTAAGTGCATTATGTTTTCTTAAAAGTTCTATATAAGATTTTGGAAATTTAAATCCTAATTTTTCAGCATAATTTTCAATAATTTTTTGATCAACTTCACCATAATCTGTAAATATATTAATTTCCATATAAAATTCTCAATTCAAGTTTCTGATCATAAAAACAATATTTCTAAACTTTACTTTTAAACCCCCTCCTCTGAAGAGGAGAGGGAACGCAAAAAAATTACTTCTTCTTCCGTTTCAAACGCTTCTTCGCTTGTTGTGCAGCTAAAGCATCTAGCGCCTCTTTTAACTCATCATCAGTAAATGACGTGATATGTTGCAACATTTGCAAAGTCACATCATCCAACACCAAGTTGGCATATTGTGCAACATTACGGAATTGCGCATCAAATACAATCGCATTGTCTTCATTGGTCTTGATATAACCTTGTTCAGTCAACACTTTCACAAAGCTTTGGAACAACGCCTTATCAAAAAACTCAGGTGAGTTGAACTCATACAACACAGACAAACGCTGACCGACCAAATGGCTCAATTCTTCAACCTGACGAATTGAAATATTGCCAGAACCACGTTGCGTGATCAAAGCCAGAGTCATGTAATAACGCTCAAGACTTTGACGTACAGGTGCAGCCAATACAGCAAGCTGATTATGATCTTCCGAGTTTGGCACAGGGCAGTAGATAAAATCTTCATCATCGACAAAAATCAAATTCGCTTCGGCTAGCGCATTTACATACTCTTCTACTTGCGCTTTGATTTCACTGTCTTTCCATTTCAAGAATAATTCAGCTTTTAAGAATGGATAAAGCGTACGAATCACATTGAGCAAATCAGCCTTACTGATTTTCCCATTATGCTCAACCAATGCAGCAATAAGTGAAGGTAAAACAAAGGCATGTAAAATGTTATTACGGAAATAAGTCAGTAAAACAGCCTGATTGTCTTCAATCGCAATAATATCGCCAAGTACGTGTTGAACACGTTTAATTAATTTCAGTTTTAGACCATAAGCAATAATTTCTTTGCCCGAAAGAGGGGTAACTTGAGTACGACCGTCATACGGAATTGCAGTCAGCAAATTGCGATACGTATCGAGCTGTTTAACACAAATACCTTCATCAAGCGTGTGTTTCGGTGTCGCTAATAAAATCAGTGACAATAACGAAACAGGATTGATCACCACGGCACGGTTGATATTTTCCAGAATCGCATTGGCAGAACTATTGACCGCATTGGAAATTTCTTGCGGAATCGGATCGTCATTGTGTTCAATTTTGATCTGATCTGCGCCGTGTTGTTTCAGTAAATCATCCAAGAAAACAGGTTCACCGAAATTGACATGTACACGTCCAAAGATACGCTCAATCTTTTTCAGGGTTTGAATAATACCCCAGATCGATTCAGATTCTTTAGCCTTACCATTCATTTCGCCGACGTAGGTCGCACCTTCCATCAAACGCTCATAACCGATATAGGTTGGAATAAAGACAATCGGTTTGGCTTTTTCACGTAAATGGCCATGTACTGTCATGGCTAACATCCCTGTTTTCGGTGGCAATAAACGACCAGTACGTGAGCGACCACCTTCGATGAAGTATTCTAATGGGGTATTGCGTGATAAAATATTAAATAAATATTCTTTGAATACAGATGTATAAAGCGCATTCCCACGGAATGAACGACGAATAAAGAATGCACCGCCACCACGTAAAATTTGCCCAACAAATGGCATATTGAGGTTATCACCTGCTGCAATATATGGCACCATCAAGCCACGTTTATAGATCACATAAGACAGCAGTAAGTAATCGATATGACTACGGTGGCATGGGGTATAAATGACTTCATAGTCTTTAACCAACTCTCGTACTGTACTGAAGTTATGAACTTCTACACCGTCATATAACTGCGTCCATAGACGTGTTAAAGCTCTTTCTGCAAAACGAACCGTTGATGCAGAATAGTCAGATGCAATTTCATTGACAAAACCAACCGCTTTGCGCTCTGCTTCAATCATACTAATCTTTGAGCGGATACTTTCTTTACGAATGGCATCCTGTACATCGGGTGATTTGATTAAAGATTGCATCACGTTACGGCGATCTGATAAGTCAGGACCAAGTACCACTTCACGCTGACGGTCTAAATAATCATTCAGTTGATTGACAATATAAGTAACAGGAGAAACATTTGGATGCTGTTCTTTTGCATAGTTCACTAAGCTACGTAAAGATTTTGCTTCATGGAATTCAATAAAGGATTGACGACCATGCACGCCTATATTCACCAACTGCTTCACTTTACTTGGTGTTGCCCATGTATCTGTAAATAGAAGTTTAAATAATGAATCTTCTTTATCAGGTGAACGTCCCCATAACACAGTCACTGGAATCAGTTCAACATTCACGTCAGGATGTTGTTCAATAAAGTCAATTAAACGTACAAGACGAGGTGGAAAAGCATGGCTGTGCTGTCCTAAAAACTGTACATCATCATTATTTTGTAAAAATATAACAGCGGCTTTTTCTTTTTGACTTTCAAGTTGAATCGGGTCGAGTGCAGGTTGTAAATTTAAACGGCGTGTTTCCGCATCTACAACTAACGCATTACTACGTGAATAATTTTGTAAAACGTAACACACAACTTTTGTGGGAGGTGTTACAGCAAGCTCTTGGTTATTTTCATGGGCTAAGAGGGGAGTCTCTGGGGTAGGAACCTCTCCAAGAACATGTGGTGTGACCACAAGGTCAAGTAGCTTACTGGAAAGCCGACGATACATTTGACCAAAACCATTCTTGGACATATTTACTCCTAGCACCTAGACATATTGTATTGGGTCAAAACCCATTAAATATTAAAAAATTGCCATTAAACAATATGTCATTTTCTAATAAATCATGACGATCGTATGCAATTTTATCGTTAAAAATCGTATTTTTAAGAATTATAACAAAAAAATAAGTGACGACATTGTTTATGAAACTTTAGTAAATCACTCTGAAATTATGGCAGAATAACCACTATTATCTAAAGTTTCAGGCCAATGTGGAATTTTACTTCACTATAGCCCAAATAAGAATAGGTTTTATATGAATGCTTTAACCCAAGATCTCGTAGATTTACTTACACTGGAAAAGCTTGAAGAACATATTTTTCGTGGGCAAAGTCGTAACCTTGTGGGTAAGCGTGTCTTTGGTGGTCAAGTGCTGGGTCAGGCATTGCGTGCAGCATCTTATACCGCAGACCGTCCTGCACATTCGATGCATGCCTATTTTCTTTATGGGGGCGATATTAATGCCCCGATTATTTATGAAGTTGATAAACTGCGTGATGGTAAAAGCTTTTTAAGTCGCCAAGTGCGTGCTATACAGCATGGACGTACCATTTTTTCAGCGATGGTGTCCTTTGCTACCCCTGAAGAAGGTTTGAACTATCAAGTTGCTGAACCTGATTATCCAGCGCCTAATGAGTTGAAATCGGAACAAGAATTAAAAGAAAATTTAATCAGTTTTATTCCTGAAAATATTCGTGCAGCATTTATGCGCCCACGTCAGGTAGAAATTAAACCGATTAATATCGGTAATCCATTTCAGCCACAACCTGAAGCGCCATTAAATGCATTTTATATGAAAACCTATGAAAAGCTGCCACAACAACTTGCAGATGATGTGGCTTTAAACCAGTCAATTGTGGCATTTTACTCAGATTATTCCTTTATGGTGACAGCATTACGTCCACACGGAATGACGTATTTAAGTCCAAGTATTCAGATTGCCAGTATTGATCATGCAATTTATTTCCATAAACCAGTCAAAGCTGATGAATGGATGTTATATGACATGGATGCAACGGTGACTGCAAGTTCTCGTGGTTTGAATCATGGACGTATGTGGCAAAATGGTGAATTGGTCTGTAGCACAGTGCAAGAAGGCTTGATGCGTATGCGTGAAATCGAGCAACGTTAAGTTTTTTATTTTATTTATAAAAATATATAAAGAGCCATCAATTTTTGATGGCTTTTGTGTTTTTAGTGCAACACTTGTCACAAAAAATGCTCGATTGTTCATGCTTTCAATGGCATAGTTCTGCTAATTCAAGAAAAATAGTCAGTGAAGATGAGCTTAAATACGCAAATATTAATTGCTGCAATATTAGGAGTCGCATTTGGATTTCTACTCAACCAATTTCCTGAAACCCAATTTTTTGACACCAGTATTTATGCATTAGGGATAGCCAGTAGTATTTTTATTGGTTTACTCAAAATGCTGCTCGTGCCACTTATTTTTAGCTCGATTGTGGTGGGGGTGTCCAACTTACAGGCGGGTGGGCAACTCAGTCGTACATGGAAAATCACTTTAGCATGTTGTGTAACGACAACAACTTTAGCGCTGATTTTAGGTCTCACCTGTGCTCATTTATTTGATGTGGGTAAAGGGGTAGACATTGCGTTATTTCAAGATGCAATGAATCGTCATCAAACACCAGATACTCTAACCCCAAGCTCATTTTTTACCAATTTTATTCAAAATACTTTAATTAATCCCTTTAAAGCATTTGCAGAGGGCAACGTTCTTGCAGTTGTTGTTTTTGCACTGTTTTTAGGGGCGGCATTGGTGAAAGGTGGAGAGAAATTTAACAGCATTCGTGCCTTAAGCTTGCAATTCTTTGAAGTGATGATGCTGCTTGTGAGTTGGGTAATGAAGCTCGCACCAATCGGTATTTTTGCATTATTGGCGAAGCTGATTTCTACTGAAGATCTTTCAATTTTGAGCCGTTTAGCAGAATTTGCTGCGGTGGTAACAGGAACAACCATTTTTCATGGGGCAGTGGTCTTACCTTTACTGCTGTGGATATTTGGCAAAATGAATCCAATCACCTTTTTTAAAGGTACACGTGCTGCATTAATTACTGCATTTGCGACCAGTTCAAGTTCAGCAACAATGCCACTGTCGATGAAGTGTGCACAGGAAAATTTAGGTGTGAGACCTCAGACAGCAGGTTTTGTGATTCCATTGGGTACACAATTAAATATGGATGGTACGGCACTATATGAGGCTGCAGCCGCCTTATTTATTGCAAATTTGATGGGGTTAGATCTGAGTATTGGACAACAAGTGATTGTTTGTTTGACAGCAATGATTGCATCTTTAGGAGCACCAGGGATTCCAAGTGCTGGCATGGTCACGATGATTATGGTATTGCAATCAGTAGGCTTACCCGCTGAAGCAATTGCAATTTTACTACCAATAGATCGCTTGTTGGACACAGTGAGAACTGTGGTTAATGTACAAGGCGATATGATGATCAGTGTGGTGGTAGATCGCCATACTCGGGAAATGTAATCCTATGATTAGAGCTTATGAGGGTTGATACATTGTATAAAGATGGTCTTCCTCTTGATTGATTCGTTGTGCTAATACTTGACCAATGGTTTCATATTCAGTGCGAAACTCTTCAATATTATCATCACAAATAGCGGTTGTTTGCCATTTTTTAATAAACTTAATAAAGGCATGGGAAATACCGTTCATTTCTTTACGATAAAATTTGATGGTTTCGAGCTGTTCAGGATTTTGAATAAATTTTTGCTCAAGATAACAATAAAAACTGACATTTTCCTGCATGATATGACGATTAAACTCAGTTTTGAGTGTATCTAGATTCTGCTGAATTGCGTCATATTTTTGCGATAAAATATAGTATGAAATTTGACCATATAAGTTGATCAAGGCTTGATGATCATGTTTAAGTGCAGGAATAAGTTGTTCTGAATATGAAATCGCAGAGGTTGATTGATTGATGTTAGATGTGTGTTCAGCCTGTAGTTGTTGACTTGAGGCTTTGAATATTCCAAAGAGTTTTTGGAAAAATAAAATAATGCTATTCATCACGAATTTCTCATTTATTGTGATATTTGTTGTAATTTAACATTATAAATAGATTAAATCGAGCAATAAAAAAAGATCTGCATACTTTGTGCATACAGATCTTATGTTTGAACTCAATTGTGATTTTGTGTTGTTTAGGCAACTTTAGGGAGTGCGCGCTTAGCAGCAGGAGACTGATCTAAATATGCAATTGCATCTTCAGTTTTCGCTTCATGTACAGGATCATACCAAGGCATCAAATAACCAAGTTGTTGTGAAACCAACCAAAGTGGATGTGGCAATAAGCGATTATCTTTTTGAGCAATACTCGCCCATTCTTTCCAAACCCAAGGCTTATAGACAGCAGGCTTCTTGTCAGCAAAACGTGGGTCTTGACCCATGATATGTGCTGCGCCGTCGACCCAAAGCCCAAGTACAGCAATAATCACAAGCACACTTTGATAATAACGTGAAATATAACCACCACCTAAATGACGGTATAAATCAAATGCGACTGTACGATGTTCAATTTCCTCAGCACCATGCCATTTCACAAGATCTAGCATATTTTCATCAGCACCAAGGCGTGCCCATTCTTTATTGTAAAGTGCGTATTTACCAAGAACACAGGTCATGTGTTCTACAGTCGCGACAACGCCTAAACGGAACAGATCCCATTGATGATCAAGAGCCTCAGGAATTTTTAAACCTAAAGGCTGATCTGCTAATAACTTACCAAATAGAAAGTCCATCACATCTAGGTTGCGTTGAATATCAATATTCCGCACGGTTAAATATTCTTTATTTGCGGATGTATGTGCTTGAGCATGCATGGCTTCTTGGCGAATAAAAGCACGAACATCTTCTGCTAATTTTTCGTCAGTGACTTTAGGTAATACACGGTTATAAAGGCGGCAGAACCAAAATTCACCCGCAGGCAAAATATTGTTAATTTCATTAATAAAATAGCTTGCAAAAGGCTGATTTGGGATCCAATCAATAGGGGTTTCCTGCCATTCAAACTTCACCTTTCGTGGTTTGATATGATACTGAATAGACGATCCAATCTTACTGTTTTTTAATTTCGATAATAATTTCATTACAGTGTCCTAATTTTTTTAATCTGTTACTACACATTTTATATTTAGTATAAAAAAATGTCCTAAATAGTTATTAGCAATTTAGGACATTCAAATATCAATAGGTGATGTATTTGGTCAGACAATTACAAAATTATTTGATCTGGTCTACATTATTCACTAAGTTTTCATTAAATTTTGCTAAGTCAGTCTCTTCTATCTCATCATCAGAGAACTCTGGAATGCTGTCTAAGTCAAAACCTGTTGGGTTGTTTAACGTGAAATTTAAACGACCACCCATGATGCTTGCTAATTCTTCTAAGCCCTCTTTATTTAAAGATGAAAACAATTGAATAGAAAAATTTAATTTCATTTTTTTCAATTCTTGTTTCACTTCTAAAAGTGCTTTATTGGCAGGCCCACGATTGAGTTTGTCAGATTTGGTGAGTAATACATGCACAAATAGCTGACGAGAGTATGCCCATTCCAACATCATGACATCAAAATGTTGTAAAGGATGGCGAATATCCATCAGTAAAATTAAGCCTTGTAAACTTTTGCGATGAATCAGATAATTTTCCAATTCTTTCTGCCAAACAATTTTCATTGCTTCGGGAACGGCTGCATAACCATAACCTGGTAAGTCGACCAAACGTTGATCTGGATTTCCCAAACTAAAAAAGTTGATCATTTGGGTACGACCAGGTTTTTTTGACGCACGTGCGAGTTGTTTTTGGTTGGTGATGGCGTTAATTGCGCTAGATTTCCCCGCATTTGAACGACCTGCAAATGCAACCTCATACCCCGTGTCTTCTACACATAGGTCGAGTTTGGGTGCACTCATTAAAAACTCAGCTTTGCGTAGCCAATTGAGTGCTGTACTCGCATATTCAGAAATAGCTGAATCGACTTTTTTTTCGTAGCTAATTTTCTGCCGAGGCGCATTTGCTGTTTTACTGTTTTTCGACTTTCCACTGCTGCGATGCATAATTCAACTTCAAACTAAAAATTATGCCTAGTATAAATGATCAAGCTGCATCTGACGAATTTCTTGCTATAAATTCAAAAATAACAAGCATCATCCGAGTTGAATCAATGCAATAGGTGAATTTTGCGATGGCGCTGCACCATTAGAACGATGTAACACATCTGCAACCGTATATTGATCTAATACTTGATAAAACTGCTCAACAGCTTGATCTAAGATACCTTTTAATCCGCAATTACGACGTAAAACGCAGGGCGGAGTATTGCATTCTACGATTGGGACTTGACCTTGTAAAATGCGAACCATCTCGCCTAATTTTAAACTGTGAACACTAGGATTTAAGCGAATGCCCCCGCCTTTACCTCGCGTGGTGATGAGCCAATCTTTTTTTGCCATAAAATGTACAATTTTAACCAAATGATTTTCTGAAACTTGTAAGTCTTTGGCAATTTCAGCAATGGTATAGGGCGTATCTTTAGGTCTTGCTGTATATAAGACGAGGCGAAGTGCGTAATCGGTAAATTTATTTAACTGCATAACGCTTTCAGTTGGTGAGTTTAAGACTATGTTAACGTGAAACTTGTTGAAAGCAAAAAAATTGAAAATAAATCTGACTGAATGAATGATGAAAAGAGATCAAAATAGAATATTGAAAAATGATTGGGTAAGAGTATAAATTTTTAAATCAATCAAATAGGTCAAACATCGTTTGACCTATTTAAGTACACAGAAGTTTAGCTTAGCCTTTTAATGGCGCAGTGACTTCTAAGCTGTCACCAACTTTGTAACTTTCTAATAGAATATTTGCAACAGAATATTCAGTTGCTGTCTCTACAGGTTTAACTTCAATTTGATATTCAGTATTGTTTTGTGCTGTTGCAAAAGTAAACTGTTGAGGTTGTTGAATGTTGTGATTTGGCACTTGTACTTTTACTGAAATGTACTGACTCGCTTCAGCAGCAGGGAGGCTTTGACCATCTTTTGCTTTTAGTGTGAATTTCTTACCTGTCTCCGTATTTTCTAGTGCAGTAATTTCAAACTCACGCCAACCTTTCCAGCCGCCTTCTTGTGTTGCTAAGCCATCGTATTTCGCTTTTTCGACATTAATTAAAATATCTGCAAGTTGTAAGTATGCTTCTTTCCACGCAGCAATTAATTCTGATTCAAATGGGACATCTAAAACTTCACTGATTGAATGTAAAAGATTTTCACCCACAATTGCATATTGATCTGCTTGAATATTTAGACTGACATGTTTAGTCGTAATGTGTTCAATGGCTTTAGCTAAAACACTTGGGTTTTCAATATGTTCTGCATAAGCTAAAACTGCAGCAGCGAGTGCACGAGGTTGGCGACCGCTACTTTGATGATCCATGTTAAAGACATTTTTTAGATCAGGATTATTATTCAACATGCGGTTATAAAAATATTGCGTTAAGGCAACGCCATTTTCACGTAGTACAGGCACTGTAGATTTAACAAGTTCGATATGTTGAGGGGTCATGGGAGGCCTTTTTTTATTTGCGTTTATAAGATGTATTTAAAATACATTTTTAAGAGGGAAATAGCAAGCTTTCTTGAAATAAAAACCATAAAGTAAATAAGGAATAGTTAAATACTCCTTATTTAATCAGTAATTATAAAAATAAGAGAAGGGATTATTTCCCGCCAAATAATGAGCCAAGCAGACCACGCACAATTTTTTGACCTGTTGCCCCCCCTAGGCTGCGTGCTGCACTTTTGGCGAATGTACCGAGTACATCCTGAGTCATTTTAGCTCTTGCCACTGCTGCTTTGGCTTCTTCTTTTTCCTGCTGTTGCTGTGCTTTGGCTTGTTGTTTTTCTATAATCTGCTGTTGTTTTTCCTGTTCTGCAGCGGCTTTGATAGCAGCTTGTTGCTGAGTACTTTCAGCGACTTTACGTTGTAGTATTTCATAGGCACTATCACGGTCCACTTCAGCCTCATATACGCCGGCAACGATACTTTGTGTCATGAGTGCTTTACGTTCATCTAAGGTGATTGGACTAAATGATGAGTAAGGCGGCATGACCATGCCACGTTCCACAACTTGAGGTGTGCCTTGCTCATCTAAACAACTAATTAAAGCCTCGCCTACAGCAAGTTCGGTGATCGCTTCATCGACTTTAAACTCAGGATTTGCGCGGAAGGTATCTGCTGCGGTTTTGACTGCTTTTTGATCTTTTGGTGTGAATGCACGAAGCGCATGTTGTACACGATTACCTAATTGTCCAAGTACATCTTCTGGAATGTCTAATGGGCTTTGGGTGATAAAATAAATCCCGACACCTTTAGAACGAATTAAGCGTACCACTTGTTGAATTTTTTCTTGTAATGCAGGGCTTGTATTGTTGAATAATAAATGCGCTTCATCGAAGAAAAATACCAATTTGGGCTTATCCATATCACCGACTTCAGGTAGTTTTTCAAACAACTCAGATAACATCCAAAGTAAGAATGTTGCATAGAGTTTTGGGGTATTGATTAATTTATCCGCAGCCAATAAATTGATATAACCTTGTCCATTTGAATCTGTTTGGATGAAATCCATAATGTCTAAGCTTGGTTCACCAAAGAAGCGATCACCGCCCTGATCACCAAGTGCTAACAAATTTCGTTGAATTGCACCAAGACTGGCAGGAGAGAGGTTGCCGTATTCAGTTTTTAGCGCAGCTGCATTTTCACTGACATAGCTGAGGATGGCTTTGAGGTCTTTAAAGTCGATCAGAAGTAAACCTTGATCATCAGCAATACGAAATACAGCCGAGAGCACACCTTCTTGCGTTTCATTTAAATTCAATATTTGTGCAAGAAGTAAAGGGCCAATTTCAGAAACTGTGGTACGAATCGGATGTCCTTGTTCACCAAAGAGATCCCAAAAAATTGTAGGAGATGCAGCAAAAGGAATACTTTCAATGCTTAAGCTTTGAATACGTTCATCAAATTTAGGATTGCTTGATCCTGCTTTAGCAATACTCGACACATCACCTTTGGCATCAGCTAAAAATACGGGTACACCAATACGAGAAAAGCTTTCAGCTAAGACTTTTAAGGTGATGGTTTTACCTGTACCTGTTGCTCCCGCAATCAAGCCATGTCGGTTAGCAAATTGTGAATGTAATACGATGTCTTGTGAAGTATCTGAAGTTTTTTTTGCGATGACGATTGGTGTACCCATTGTTATTCCTATAGCTTTAATTTGAGTTTGAGTATTTTGTTGAATTCAATTTTTATCTCATTGTTGTTATACAAAATGCCATGAATTAAAGGTGTAGTAAAACTGTTTTTATTATGAATGAGTGGCTAATGAAAAGTTCCTTCTCTTGCGCCATGTGTGGCTCAGAGAAGGTTAGGATGAGGAGTGTGATAAATTAACCTAGAAGTGCCTTCAATCCATTTTCAATATCCTCAATCAAATCATCCGCATCTTCCAAGCCGATACAGAAACGTACCAACAAACCCTTTTGCAAATGTGAATGTTCCAAATGGCGCATATCATTTAAGTTATATAACATCACTAAACTCACAGGACCGCCCCAACTAAAGCCGAGTTTGAATAACTTTAAATGGTCACAGAATTTACGAATAGCAGTCATGTCATATTCAGCTTTAAAAATGACACTGACTAAACCCGCACTTTGCTCATTTTGGCAAGTTTCTTTCCAAAAAGCATGGCTGATATTATCAGGGTCAGCAGGATGAAGCACTTGTGCAAAAGCATCTTGTGTTTTTAACCATTGTAAAATTTTTATAGCACTTTGAGATTGTTTTTCATAACGAAGTTGCATAGATGCTAGGCTACGTTGGACTTGTGCAGCATCATCACCTGAAATCGCAATGCCTTGAATCGCATGTGCGCGAAACAGCTTGTGATGTAAAGCTTGATCACGCGTGACCACAGAGCCCATGAGAATATCACCACCACCGCTTGGATATTTAGTCAAGGCATGTACAGTCATATCTACAGTTAAATGCTCCTGACTGAAATCAAAGGCATTAAAGGCTAAACCTGCGCCCCACGTATTATCAAGTGCTGTGAGTATATTGTTGGCTTTGGCTTTTTTTACCAAATTGATCAGGTCGGGAAACTCTAAAGTGACTGATCCAGCTGCTTCTAACCAAAGCAGTTTGGCTTTCTCTGTGGGTTGAAAACTATTAATATCAATTGCGTTATACACTTTAACGATAATGCCATAACGTGATTCTAAATTGCGCAAATGTTCCATATTAGGACCATAAATATTGTCTGCAACCCAGACCTCATCTCCTGTTGCTAGAAAACAAGCATTGACTAAATTAATTGCAGATAGACCACTTGGGCATAATAGACAATATTCACCACCTTCGATTTGGGCAATATTATCGCCTAGTGTGAACGTGCTAGGTGTACCGTGCGTACCATAACTATAGTCATACGGATCAGTCCAATGCCGATCAAACAATGCTGTTGTATCATTAAAAATAATGGTAGATGCACGATAGATTGGGGGTTGAATCGTGTTGATCCATTGAGGTGCTTTACGTTCAGCATGAACCAAAGCAGTTTGCGGATGAAGTTTCACAACAAGGCTCTAGATACCAATAAAAGATGATTAAAGAGAAACACAGAAAGCATGTAGCGCAAAGTTTTAAAATGTGAATATTTATAAATTAAAAAGGATTTGGCTTCATTTTTGCTTAATTAAAATCATGATCAAAGACATTATGACAAAAATGGTGCTCAGATGAAAAAATTAAAAGTACATTATTTTAGACATATTGCAGGCGAAGATTTTGGCGCATGTTATGACTATTTAAAATCCCTAAATGCACACATTACAGCAACTGAATTTTATGCCTTACCTAAGGATTTCGCATTAGATATAGAGGCTCTGCCTCAAGTCGATGATGTGGATCTGCTGATCATTATGGGTGGTGAAATGAGTGTGAATGATGAAGCGAATTATCCTTGGTTAAAAATTGAAAAGCGTTGGATACGCCGATATTTGGCAACAGAGAAACCTGCAATTGGTTTGTGTTTAGGTGGGCAGCTGATCGCCAATGCTTTAGGTGCAAATGTCTATCGTAATCCAATGCAAGAGCTGGGTTGGACAACCGTATATAAAAGTACGGCCACACCTGAGTTTTGTTTTCAATTGCCTGAGAAAATGCGAGTCATGCAATGGCACAGTGAAACCTTTGATATTCCTAAAGGTGCTGTACGTTTGGCTGAAAACGAAATTTGTAGAAATCAGCTGTATCAGATTGGGAAAAATGTATTGGGTTTCCAGTTCCATCCTGAAATTACCCCACAAAGTTTAGGGCTCTTTATTGAACATGAAGAAGATCAGCAAGTCTTTCAAGGGCATTATGTGCAGCCATTAGAGAGTTTAAAAATATCGCCAAAAGATGATTTTATGGCAGGTCATCAAATCTTAAATCAGGCGATTGATTATGTCTTAAGACATTAAAAAGTCTGCTTGAGATTTAAGCAGATTGATTTTGATGAACTATTTAAAAACAATTAAAAAATGCTAAATATATTTGCTTAAGCGTTAAACAATCGTTATAATGGGCGACCCTTTAATACGAAGGGTTGGGTAACGAAGAAAGTTACCCAGATCGTTACAGTCGTGGCATCGATCACGACCTTAGTGATTTTCACTGCTCTTGACACTTGCCTTTTTAGTGGGGTGAGATGCGTCAGGAGTGATTCTTTATATATTTGGCTTGGAGTTAACTGGTATGTCTAACCAGAGAATTCGTATCCGTCTTAAGTCTTTTGATCATCGTTTAATTGATCAATCTTCTCAAGAAATCGTAGAAACAGCAAAACGTACTGGTGCGCAAGTTTGTGGTCCAATTCCAATGCCTACACGCATTGAACGTTTTAACGTTTTAACATCACCACACGTAAATAAAGATGCGCGTGACCAATATGAGATCCGCACTTATAAACGTTTGATCGATATCGTTCAGCCTACAGATAAAACTGTAGATGCGTTGATGAAATTGGATCTTGCAGCTGGTGTTGATGTTCAGATCGCATTGGGTTAAGGCTTTCGGTTAATTAACGCTCTAAGTTAATTAAGCCGCTTTTTTAGAGGTTTATGCACATGGCTATTGGTTTAGTCGGTCGCAAGTGCGGTATGACACGTATCTTTACAGATGCTGGTGTTTCTGTACCTGTAACAGTGATTGAGGTTGATCCTAACCGTATCACTCAAATCAAAACGCTTGAAACTGATGGTTATCAAGCGATTCAAATCACTACTGGTGAACGTCGCGAATCTCGCGTAACTAACGCTCAGAAAGGTCACTTTGCGAAAGCAGGTGTTGCAGCTGGTCGTTTAGTTCAAGAATTCCGTGCTACAGAAGCTGATCTTGAAGGTCGTGAAGTTGGTGGAACTATCGGTGTAGACTTGTTCACAGTAGGTCAAGTTGTTGACGTAACTGGTCAATCTAAAGGTAAAGGTTTCCAAGGTGGTGTTAAGCGTTGGAACTTCCGTACGCAAGATGCTACACATGGTAACTCTGTATCTCACCGTGTAATCGGTTCTACAGGTCAAAACCAGACTCCTGGTCGCGTATTCAAAGGCAAAAAAATGCCTGGTCACCTAGGTGATGTACGTGTAACTACACAGGGTCTTGAAATCGTTGCTATCGACGTTGAACGTTCAGTTCTTGTTGTTAAAGGCGCGGTTCCTGGTGCTACTGGTGGCGACGTAACTGTTCGTCCTACTATCAAGGCCTGAGGGGAAATAACGTGAATTTAAATACTGTTTCCGGCTCTGCTGTTGAATTGTCTGAAGTTGCGTTTGGTCGTGAATTCAATGAAGCGCTTGTACACCAAGTTGTTACAGCTTATTTAGCTGGTGGTCGTCAAGGCTCAAAAGCACAAAAATCACGTGCAGACGTTTCTGGCGGTGGTAAAAAACCATTCCGTCAAAAAGGTACTGGCCGCGCTCGTGCTGGTTCTATTCGTAGCCCAATCTGGGTTGGTGGTGGTAAAACTTTTGCTGCTCGTCCACAAGATTGGTCACAAAAAGTGAACCGTAAAATGTACCGCGGTGCAATGCAATGTATCTTAGCTGAACTTGTTCGCCAAGATCGTCTTGTATTAGTTGAAGAGTTTGCTGTTGAAGCGCCTAAAACTAAAGAATTGCTTGCAAAACTTAACGACTTGAACGCTACTCGCGCATTAATCGTTACTGAAGCTGTAGATGAAAATCTATATTTAGCTGCACGTAACCTTCCACACGTTGATGTGGTTGATGCTGCTGGGATCGATCCTGTTGGCTTGATCGCGTTCGATAAAGTTGTAATGTCTGTTGCTGCTGCTAAGAAAATTGAGGTAGAACTCGGATGAACAACGAACGTATCTATCAAGTCCTCCAAGGACCTGTATTCTCAGAAAAAGCACAAGTTTTAGGTGAGACTGCTGGTGTTCAAGTATTTAAAGTTGCACTTGATGCAAACAAACTTGAAATCAAAAAAGCAGTTGAACAATTGTTTGGTGTGGAAGTTGTTAAAGTTAACACGACTATCACTAAAGGTAAGACTAAGCGCTTTGGTCGTACATTAGGACGTCGTTCTGATGTTAAAAAAGCATACGTCACCCTGAAAGCTGGCCAAGATGTTGAAATGGCTGACTTGGGCGATACCGCTGAAAACGCAGCGGAGTAAGGACGAGAATTATGCCTATTCAAAAATGTAAGCCAACGTCTCCAGGACGTCGCTTTGTAGAGAAAGTGGTTCATAGCCATCTTCACAAAGGCGCGCCTTATGCACCGTTGGTAGAAGCTAAAAAACGTACTGGTGGTCGTAATAACAACGGTCACATTACAACTCGTCACGTTGGTGGCGGTCATAAGCAGCACTATCGTCTTGTTGACTTTAAACGTAACAAAGATGGTATTCCTGCAACTGTAGAGCGTATTGAATACGATCCTAACCGTACATCTCATATTGCACTTGTGCTTTATGCTGACGGTGAACGTCGTTATATCATTGCACCTAAAGGCCTTCGTGCTGGTGATAAAGTACAATCTGGTAACGATGCTCCAATTCGTACAGGTAACTGCTTGCCACTTCGCAACATGCCAATCGGTTCTACATTACATAACATCGAGCTTAAAATCGGTAAAGGCGCACAATTAGTACGTTCTGCTGGTACTTCTGCTCAGTTGTTAGGTCGTGACGGTTCTTACGCGATTATTCGTCTACGTTCAGGCGAAATGCGTAAAGTACACGTTGAATGTCGCGCTGTGTTAGGTGAAGTATCTAACTCAGAAAGCAACCTTCGTTCACTTGGTAAAGCAGGTGCATCACGCTGGCGTGGCGTTCGTCCTACCGTTCGTGGTATGGCGATGAACCCAGTAGACCATCCACATGGTGGTGGTGAAGGGCGTAATAAAGGTATTCAACCTGTAAGCCCATGGGGTCAAAAAGCGAAAGGGTACAAGACTCGTACCAATAAGCGTACGACTAAGATGATCATTCGCGACCGTCGCGTTAAGTAACAAGTAAAGGAATCTGACAATGCCTCGTTCTCTGAAAAAAGGCCCATTCGTCGATGCGCACTTGTTCGCTAAGGTTGAAGCGGCTGTAGCGAGTAATTCTCGTAAGCCGATCAAAACTTGGTCGCGTCGTTCGATGATCCTCCCAGATTTTGTTGGTTTAACAATTTCTGTACATAATGGTCGTAACCATGTTCCAGTGATTGTATCTGAACATATGGTTGGACATAAATTAGGTGAATTCGCGCCAACTCGTACCTATCGTGGTCACGGTGTTGACAAGAAGTCTAAACGTTAAGGTGCTATGATGGAAGTTACTGCTAAATTACGCGGTGCCGCTATCTCGGCACAAAAAACTCGTTTGGTTGCAGACCTAATCCGTGGCAAATCTGTTGCTCACGCGCTTAACATCCTTAACTTCAGCAACAAAAAAGCTGCAGTTTTGGTTAAAAAGGCATTGGAATCTGCAATTGCAAACGCTGAACATAATAACAGTTTAGATGTAGACGATCTTAAAGTAACTACGATTTACGTTGATGAAGGCATGAGCCTTAAACGTATTATGCCACGTGCTAAAGGCCGTGCAGATCGTATTACTAAGCGTACTTGTCACATCACCGTTAAGGTAGGGGTTTGATATGGGTCAGAAGGTTCATCCAATCGGTATCCGCCTAGGTGTTGTGAAACGTCATAACGCTAACTGGTATGCGAATCCGAAACAATACGCTGAATACTTGCTTAAAGATTTGCAAGTTCGTGAGTTTTTGACTAAAAAACTTAAGAATGCAATGATCAGCAATATTCTTATCGAACGTCCTACAGGCGCTGCTAAAGTAACAATTAGCACTGCTCGTCCAGGTATCGTGATCGGTAAAAAAGGCGAAGACATTGAGAAATTACAGCGTGAACTTACCAATATTATGGGTGTTCCTGCGCAAGTAAGTATCAATGAAATTGATCGTCCAGACTTAGACGCGCGTCTAGTTGCTGAAGCAATTGCTTCTCAATTAGAAAAACGTGTAATGTTCCGTCGTGCTATGAAGCGTGCGGTTCAAAACACAATGCGTGCTGGCGCTAAAGGTATCAAAGTTGAAGTTTCAGGCCGTTTAGGTGGTGCAGAGATTGCACGTACTGAATGGTATCGTGAAGGTCGTGTACCTTTGCATACGCTTCGTGCTGATATTGATTACGCAACTATGCGTGCTGAGACTACTTACGGTACGATCGGCGTTAAAGTATGGATTTTCCGTGGTGAGATCTTAGGTGGCATGAAACAAGTCATGAACCCTGCTCCTGCTGAAGAGCGTCCAGCTAAACGTGGTCGTGGTCGTGGTGAAGGTCAAGAGCGTCGTGGTCGTCGCAATGATCGTTCTGCTGAAAAAGGAGAATAATCCATGTTGCAACCTAAACGTACTAAATTCCGTAAAGTACAAAAAGGCCGTAACACTGGTCTAGCACATCGCGGTAGCACTGTATCTTTTGGTACTGTTGCGCTTAAATCTATTGAACGTGGTCAAATGACTGCGCGTCAGATTGAAGCTTGTCGTCGTACAATTAGTCGTCGTGTTAAACGTGGTGGTAAGATCTTTATCCGTGTTTTCCCAGACAAACCAATTACTGAAAAACCATTAGAAGTTCGTATGGGTAAAGGTAAAGGTTCTGTGGAATACTGGGTTTGTCAAATCAAACCAGGTAAGATCTTGTACGAAATGGATGGTGTTAGTGAAGAATTGGCTCGTGAAGCGTTTGCGCTTGCAGCGGCTAAACTTCCGTTCAAAACCACTATCGTTACTAAGACGGTGATGTAATGAAAACTAAAGATCTACGTGAAAAATCGGTAGAAGAGTTGACAGCTTTGCTTGATGAGCAACAGCTTAACCAATTCCGTCTTCGTATGGCGAAAGCAACTGGTCAATTGGGTAAATCGCATGAAGTTGCGCTTACTCGTAAAACTATTGCTCGTATCAAGACACTCCTTACCGAAAAACAGGGGAACGGACAATGAGTGAGCAAACAGTTCGCACGTTAACTGGCAAAGTCGTAAGTGACAAAATGGACAAGTCTATTGTTGTTCTTATTGAACGCCGCGTTCAACACCCGTTGTATGGCAAATCAATCCGCCGTTCAACTAAATTACACGCTCATGATGAAAACAACGTTGCTAAAGTTGGCGACCTAGTAAGCATCAAAGAAAGCCGCCCAATTTCTAAAACTAAGTCTTGGACTTTAGTTGAAGTAGTTGAAGCTGCTGCTGAGTAATTAACGTTCTTGTTGCATCATTGGTTAATTTCGAGTACTCTTTGAGCCTTTCGAAATTTCGACCGGTGATGCGACTCGGTTTTGGAGTAGGGCAATGATTCAAACCGAAAGTATGCTCGACGTAGCAGACAACAGTGGTGCTCGCCGCGTACAATGTATCAAAGTACTAGGTGGTTCACATCGTCGTTATGCTTCTGTTGGCGACATTATTAAAGTTACTGTAAAAGAAGCAATTCCACGTGGCCGTGTTAAAAAAGGTGACGTGATGAATGCTGTTGTGGTTCGTACTAAATTCGGTATTCGTCGTCCAGACGGTTCTGTGATCCGTTTTGATGACAATGCTGCAGTTATTTTGAACAACAACAAGGCTCCGATTGCCACTCGTATTTTCGGACCAGTGACTCGTGAACTTCGTACTGAACAGTTCATGAAAATCATTTCATTGGCTCCTGAAGTTCTATAATAGAGGCAATCATGGCTAAGATTAGAAAAGGCGATCAAGTAATTGTGATCGCAGGTAAAGAAAAAGGCAAACAGGGTACTGTTCTGTCTGTTTCTAATGACCGTGTTATGGTAGAAGGCCTTAACTTGGTTAAGAAGCATCAAAAGCCGAACCGTGCAACAGGTGCTGAAGGCGCTATCGTTACACAAGAAGCTTCGCTTCATATTTCAAACGTGGCAATTTTTAATGCTACAACCCAAAAGGCTGACCGTGTTGGTTACCAAGTGTCTGAAGGCGTGAAAACTCGCGTTTACAAGTCAAATGGTGAATCAGTGGCGGTAGCGAAGTAATAGGTTGAAATAGGCTATGGCCAGACTTAAAACGCGTTATAACGACGAAATCCGAGCTAAGTTGAAAGAAGAACTTGGTTTGGCGAACGTGATGGAGATTCCTCGCATCACAAAAATTACCATTAATATGGGTGTTGGTGCGGCTTCAGCTGACAAGAAATTGTTAGATGGCGCTTTAGCTGATATGCAAGCTATTGCTGGTCAAAAACCAGTATTAACTTTAGCTCGTAAATCAATCGCTGGTTTTAAAATCCGTGATGGTTGGCCGATTGGTTGTAAAGTTACTTTACGCGGCGAACAAATGTACGAATTCTTAGACCGTTTGATCTCAATTGCGATCCCTCGTATCCGTGACTTCCGTGGTTTCTCTGCGAAATCATTTGACGGTCGTGGTAACTACTCTATGGGTCTCAAGGAACAAATTATGTTCCCTGAAATCGATTTTGATAAGATCGATCGTATTCGTGGTATGGACATCACCATCACTACGACTGCTCGCACTGATGACGAAGGCCGTGCGCTTATGCGTGGTTTCGGCTTCCCATTCAAATAAGAGGTCGATATGGCTAAGAAAGGTATGATTAATCGCGAATTGAAACGCGAAAAAACAGTTGCAAAATTTGCTGCAAAACGTGCTGAATTAAAAGCAACGATTGCAAATGTAAATGCAACTGATGAAGAGCGTTTCGAAGCGATGATGAAGTTACAAGCATTACCACGTAATGCATCTCCAGTGCGTCTTCGTAACCGTTGTGGTTTAACTGGTCGTCCTCATGGTTACTTCCGTAAGTTCGGCTTAAGCCGTAACAAATTACGTGACACAGTAATGCAAGGTGATGTACCGGGCGTTGTTAAGGCAAGCTGGTAAGGAGCGACTATAAATGAGTATGCAAGATACCGTTGCCGACATGTTAACACGTGTTCGTAACGCACAAATGGCAAAGAAACAAACTGTTTCTATGCCAAACTCTAAGTTGAAAGTTGCGATTGCGAACGTACTTCAACAAGAAGGTTATATTTCAAACGTAGAAGTTGCTGATAATGAAGGCAAAGCTACTTTGACTATTACTTTAAAATATTTCGAAGGCAAACCAGTTATTGATACTGTGAAACGTGTAAGCCGTCCAGGTCTACGCCAATATCGCGGTAAAGATGCACTTCCTAGCGTTAAGCAAGGTTTAGGTATTGCAAT
Organism: Acinetobacter sp. 251-1; assembly: GCF_030329305.1. Lineage (NCBI taxonomy): Bacteria > Pseudomonadati > Pseudomonadota > Gammaproteobacteria > Moraxellales > Moraxellaceae > Acinetobacter > Acinetobacter sp. 251-1. The sequence goes on from NZ_JACANS010000008.1 coordinate 121,123, forward strand.
TGTTTCTACAAGCAAAGGCATCATGACTGATCGCGCTGCACGTGCTGCGGGCGTTGGTGGTGAAGTTATTGCTTTTGTTTCTTAATAGGTGATTCCTCATGTCTCGTGTGGCTAAAGCCCCAGTAACTGTACCTAATGGTGTAACAGTTACTCAGAACGGCCGGCAGGTCGAAGTGAAAGGCAGCAAAGGTACGTTGTCTTTCAACCTGCATGCGCTGGTCGAGCTAAAACAGGAAGAAGGTCAACTTCACATTGCTCCTAAAGCTGAGTCGAAAGACGCTTGGATGCAAGCTGGTACTGCTCGCGCTGTTCTTAACAACCTTGTAAAAGGTGTTAGCGAAGGTTTCGAACGCAAGTTACAACTCATTGGTGTTGGTTATAAAGCTGCGGTTAAAGGTAACGTTGTTAACCTTAACCTTGGTTTTTCACACCCAATCGACTACAACCTTCCAGAAGGTGTAACTGCTGAAACTCCAACTGCAACTGAAATTATTCTTAAATCTGCTGATAAAGCAGCTTTAGGTCAAGTGGCTGCAGATATCCGTGGTTACCGTCCACCAGAGCCTTATAAAGGTAAAGGTGTTCGTTATTCTGACGAAGTTGTTCTTCGTAAAGAAGCTAAGAAGAAATAAGGCGCGAGGTTCTTATGAACGAAAAGAAACAATCCCGTTTGCGTCGTGCAAAAAGCACACGCTTGCACATTCGTGCATTGGGTGCGACTCGTTTGTGTGTAAACCGCACGCCGCGTCACATCTATGCGCAAGTTATTTCAGCAGATGGTGGCAAAGTATTAGCGCAAGCTTCTACTTTGGATGCATCTTTACGTAGCGGTACTACAGGTAATGTAGATTCAGCTACTAAAGTAGGTGCTTTAATCGCAGAACGTGCGAAAGCTGCTGGTGTTACTAAAGTAGCGTTTGACCGTTCTGGTTTTAAATATCATGGTCGTATCAAAGCCTTGGCTGATGCTGCTCGTGAAAACGGCTTGGAGTTCTAATCATGGCTAAAGTTGAACAAAACGAAGGTCTTGTTGAAAAGCTGGTTGCCGTTGATCGTGTAGCCAAAGTTGTTAAGGGCGGTCGTATCTTCTCTTTCACAGCATTGACTGTGGTTGGTGATGGTAATGGTCGTGTAGGTTTTGGTCGTGGTAAAGCACGTGAAGTTCCAGCTGCTATTTCTAAAGCACTTGAAGCTGCACGTCGTAACATGATCACTGTTGATCTTGTTGACGGTACTTTACAACACCCAATCAATGCGCGTCATGGCGCTAGCCGTGTATTCATGCAACCTGCATCAGAAGGTACTGGCGTAATCGCTGGTGGTTCTATGCGTGCGGTACTTGAAGCTGCTGGTGTACGTAACGTATTGACTAAATGTTATGGTTCTACAAACGCTGCAAACGTTGTAAACGCGACTTTTAATGGTTTGCGTGATATGACTTCTCCAGAGAAAGTTGCTGCAAAACGTGGTCTTTCAGTAGAACAAATTTTAGGGTAATCAATCATGAAAACGATTAAAGTTACCCAGACTAAATCTGCTTCGCATCGTTTGAAAAATCACAAACTTTGCCTACAAGGTTTAGGTCTGCGTCGTATTGGTCATACTGTAGAAGTAGTAGATACTCCTTCTAACCGTGGTATGATCAACAAAGTCTACTATATGGTTAGTGTAGAGGAATAAGCCATGACTCTGCGTTTAAATGAGCTTGCACCTGCTGAAGGTGCAAAACGTGAAAACCGTCGTTTAGGCCGTGGTATCGGTTCTGGCGTTGGTAAAACCGGTGGCCGTGGTGTCAAAGGTCAAAAATCACGTAAAAGTGGTGGCGTTCGTCCAGGCTTTGAAGGTGGTCAAACTGCGTTATATCGTCGTTTACCTAAATTCGGTTTCACTAGCCAATTGGCTTTGAAAACTGCTGAAGTACGTTTGTCAGAACTTGCTAAAGTTGAAGGTGATATTGTTTCACTTGAAACTTTGAAAGCTGCGAATGTTGTACGTAAAGATATGTTACGTGCTCGTATCGTTCTTTCTGGTGAAATTACTCGTGCGTTCACTGTACAAGGTGTTGCTTTGACTAAAGGCGCTAAAGCTGCTGTAGAAGCTGCTGGCGGTAAAGTCGAGGAGTAATCGCGAGTGAGTATGTCTCCTAGTTCTTCAGGTCATGTGAATATGATGAAAGGTCAACCGTTTCATGTGAAATATCGTGAAGTTATACGCCGATTAATGTTCTTAATTGGTGCATTGGTGGTCTTTCGACTAGGAGCGCATATTCCGCTACCAGGTATCGATAATGTCGCTTTAGAACGTTTTTTCAAGGCTAATGAGGGTACCTTCTTAGGCTTGTTTAATATGTTCTCAGGCGGGGCATTAGAGCGAATGTCAATTCTTGCGTTAGGGATCATGCCATACATTTCTGCATCGATTATCGTGCAGTTAATGTCAACGGTTGTTCCTTCGCTGGAAGCATTAAAGAAAGAAGGCGAGCAGGGCAAGCGTAAGATTAATCAATACACACGATATGGCACACTTTTACTCGCATTTGTTCAGGGTATCGGGATGTGTGCAGGTCTAATTAGTCAAGGTATTACTTTGACTTCTGGACTGGCATTTTACATTCCAGCACTAACATCGTTAGTTGCGGGTACCATGTTCTTAATGTGGTTGGGTGAGCAAATTACAGAGCGCGGTATTGGTAATGGTATCTCGATGATTATCTTCGCAGGTATTGTTGCTGGCTTACCAAACCTAGTAATTCAAGCATTTACTTCGGTAGATAATGGTCAGTCAAGTTTAATTGGTTTGGCTATTTTTGGATTGCTCTCGGTTGCTGTACTTGCAGCGATTGTGTTTATTGAAAAAGCGCAACGCCGCATACCTGTTAACTATGCTCAAAAGCAGCAAGGTCGTCGTGTATTCACTGCACAGCAAACACATTTGCCATTGAAAATTAACATGGCAGGGGTGATTCCAGCAATTTTCGCAAGTTCGTTATTGTTGTTCCCTGCAAGTTTAGGTCAATGGTTGGGTAGTGCTGATCCAAATGCAGGAATTGTAAAACGTAGCCTTCAAGATTTGGCACTCGTATTGTCGCCTGGACAACCTTTGTATTTGGTGCTCTTTGGTGCGTTAATTATCTTTTTCTGTTATTTTTATACGGCACTTGTATTTAGCCCTAAAGAAGTATCAGAGAACTTGAAACGCAGCGGAGCTTATGTACCTGGTATTCGCCCAGGTGAGCAAACTGCTCGTTACTTAGATCATATTCTTAATCGTTTGACGTTTATTGGTGCGATTTATATTACTGTGATTTGTTTGATGCCAATGATTCTGCAAAGTTCTTTTGGTATTCCGTTCCACCTTGGTGGTACATCATTGTTGATCGTTGTTGTTGTTGTGATGGACTTTATGGCTCAGCTACAAGCACATCTCACTTCACGCCAATATGACAATCAAACGTTAATGAGAAAAACGACTGCTCATCCTAAAGGATAAGCGCACTTAGAGGTTTCATCATGAAAGTACAAGCTTCTGTAAAGAAAATTTGTGGTAGCTGTAAAGTTATCCGTCGTAATGGGGTTATTCGCGTAATTTGTAGCGCTGAACCTCGTCATAAGCAGCGTCAAGGTTAATTTAATTAAGACCTGTTGATTTCAGTAGGCTAATTAGGTTATTATCCGCCCCTCAAGATTTTTGTGGGGCGGTTGATTATCTCTACTGCCTTTTTGGAGAAATTTGAATGGCTCGTATTGCCGGTGTAAACATTCCGGATAACAAGCATGCTGTTATCTCTCTCACGTATATTTTTGGTATTGGTCGCCATACTGCTAAAGTTATCTTAGCTGCTGCGGGTGTTGCTACAACTACTAAGATTCGTGAATTAGATGATGCTCAGCTTGATGCGATTCGTGCTGAAGTTGCTAAGGTTCCAACCGAAGGTGACTTACGTCGCGAAATTTCCATGAACATTAAACGTTTAATGGATTTAGGCTGCTACCGCGGTCTTCGTCATCGTCGCAGCTTGCCTGTTCGCGGACAACGCACCAAAACTAACGCACGTACCCGTAAAGGTCCGCGCAAACCTATTAAGAAATAAGATTTCTGGAAGCTAAAAGATGGCTAAAGATACTCGCACACGCAAGAAGGTCACCCGTACCGTCTCTGAAGGTGTTGCACACATTCACGCTTCTTTTAATAACACCATTGTTACGATTACTGATCGTCAAGGTAATGCATTGGCTTGGGCCACTTCAGGTGGACAAGGCTTCCGTGGATCACGTAAATCAACTCCGTTTGCTGCTCAGGTAGCTGCTGAAGTTGCTGGTAAAGCTGCTTTAGATTACGGTTTGAAAAACTTGGACGTCCTTGTAAAAGGTCCTGGTCCTGGTCGTGAATCTGCGGTTCGTGCATTAGGTGCAGTGGGTTATAAAATTAACAGCATTACCGATGTGACTCCAATTCCGCACAACGGTTGCCGTCCACCTAAAAAACGTCGCGTGTAAGGAGAAACATTCATGGCTCGTTATATTGGTCCAAAATGCAAACTCTCTCGCCGCGAAGGGACAGACCTGCAATTAAAATCTGGCGTTAAACCTTTTGACGTCAAAACTAAAAAAGCTGCTAAAGCGCCTGGTCAACATGGCGGGGCTCGTGGTGGTAAACAATCTGAGTATTCACTACAATTACGTGAAAAACAAAAAGTACGTCGTATGTACGGTGTGTTAGAGCGTCAATTTAGTAATTACTATAAAGAAGCTGCTCGTGTTAAAGGCGCAACAGGTGAAAACTTGTTGAAATTGCTTGAAAGCCGTTTAGATAACGTTGTTTATCGTATGGGCTTTGGTTCTACACGTGCAGAAGCTCGTCAGCTTGTATCTCACCGTTCAATCACTTTAAATGGTCGTCGCGTTAATATCGCGTCTATCCAAGTTAAAGCGGGTGACGTGATCGCAGTTCACGAAGGTGCTAAACAACAATTACGTATTAAAAACGCAATTGAATTAGCTGCTCAACGTGGTACTTCTCCTTGGATCGAAGTAGATCATTCGAAACTTGAAGGTACATTTAAAGCTGCACCAGATCGTTCTGATTTACCTGCTGAAATCAACGAAAGCTTGATTGTAGAATTGTATTCTAAATAATCCTTGAGGTAGCAATAATGACGCGTACTGCAAACGAGTTTCTTACTCCGCAAGCGATCAAGGTCGAAGCGGCAAGCGGGACCTCGGCGAAAGTGATTCTAGAACCTTTAGAGCGTGGCTTTGGTCATACTCTGGGGAATGCTTTACGTCGCATTCTATTATCTTCTTTGCCTGGCGCTGCTGTGGTTGAAGTGGAAATAGAAGGTGTCGAGCACGAGTACAGTACTTTAGAAGGCTTGCAGCAGGACATCGTCGAGCTCTTGCTGAACCTAAAAGGATTGTCTATTAAGCTGTTCGATCAAAACGAAGCATATTTAACATTAGAAAAACAAGGTCCTGGCGATGTAACTGCTGCTGATCTTCGTTTGCCACATAATGTTGAAGTGGTTAACCCTGAACATGTGATCGGCACTTTAAGTGCTACAGGCTCATTAAAAATGCGCTTGAAAGTTGCTCAAGGTCGTGGTTATGAAACATCTGACTCACGCTTCCCTGAAGGCGAAACTCGCCCAGTGGGTCGTTTACAGTTAGATGCTTCTTATAGCCCAATCAAACGTGTTTCTTATACCGTAGAAAATGCGCGTGTAGAACAACGTACTGACCTTGATAAATTGGTCATTGATCTTGAAACCAATGGTACTGTAGATCCAGAAGAAGCGATCCGCAAAGCGGCAACAATCTTGCAACAACAAATTGCAATTTTTGTTGATCTTCAGAAAGATCAAGCGCCAGTGGCTCAAGAACCTCGTGAAGAAGTTGACCCAATCTTGCTTCGTCCAGTAGATGATCTAGAGCTTACTGTTCGTTCTGCTAACTGTTTGAAAGCAGAAAATATTTACTACATTGGTGATTTAGTACAACGTACTGAAGTTGAGTTATTAAAAACTCCTAACTTAGGTAAAAAATCGTTGACTGAAATCAAAGATGTTCTGGCTTCAAAAGGCTTACAACTCGGCATGCGTTTAGAAAACTGGCCACCAGCTAGTTTGCGTATGGACGATCGTTTTGCCTATCGTAGCCGTTAATTAAGTAGGACTATCACCATGCGTCATCGTAATAGTGGTGTGAAATTAGGCCGTACAAGCAGTCATCGTAAAGCGATGTTCCAAAACATGGCGAATTCTTTGTTTGAACATGAGTTAATCAAAACTACTGTTCCTAAAGCAAAAGAGTTACGTCGTGTAGCTGAGCCTTTAATCACTTTAGCTAAAAACGATACTGTTGCAAACCGTCGTTTAGCGTTTGCTCGTACTCGTTCAGCAGCAACTGTTGGTAAATTATTTACCGTTCTAGGCCCTCGTTATAAAGAACGTAACGGTGGTTATCTGCGAGTTCTTAAAGCTGGTTTCCGTGCAGGTGATGCTGCACCAATGGCTTATGTAGAACTTGTAGATCGTGAAGTAAACTAATACTTCTCTAAGAACTTCGGTTGTTCTTGAAAAGGTCGGTTTTTATACCGACCTTTTTTATGCTTCGGAATAATAATTGTTAGACAAAATATTAAAAATGTCCTCAAGTGACATGCATTTTGTCAGAAAAAGTCAAACTTGACATTGTGTATTGTCAAATTTATGTTTTAATAAAAATGTACTCTTAAAAAGGTTATAAAAAGAAAATGGAAAAGCAAGTTGATATTCTCATTGTAGGCGCAGGGATCTCTGGTATTGGAGTAGCTGCACATTTATCTAAAAATTCGCCACAACGTTCGTTTGAAATAATTGAGCGCCGAGATAGTTTTGGTGGTACTTGGGATTTATTTAAATATCCTGGTATTCGTTCAGATTCGGATATGTCGACTTTTGGTTTTAATTTTAAGCCTTGGCAAAAAGCAAATGTACTTGCAGATGGTGCTTCAATTAAAGGTTATGTTTCTGAAGTTGTTGATGAATTTAAACTTAAGGATAAAATTCATTTTAATCATCGGGTACGCACTGCGAATTATGATTCGGTAACAAAAAAATGGTCTGTGGAAATTGAAGATCCGAATGGTCAATTACAGACTTGGATAGCAAACTTTGTGGTAGGTTGTACCGGTTATTATAACTATGACCAAGGTTATCAGCCTGATTATCCTGGTAAAGAAAACTTTAAAGGTGAGTTTGTTAATCCACAATTTTGGCCTGAAAATTTAGATTATGCAGGTAAAAAAGTTGTGATTATTGGTAGTGGTGCAACAGCAATTACCTTGGTTCCAGCAATGGCAAAAGGGGGTGCAGGTCATGTGACCATGTTACAACGTTCACCTACCTATATTGCATCAATTCCATCGGTGGATTTTGTGTATGACAAAATGCGCAAAGTATTGCCTGAAGATTTAGCCTATAAATTGACGCGAGCACGTAATATTGGTATGCAACGTGGTATTTATGCACTTGCACAAAAGCAGCCTAAAGTACTGCGTAAATTGCTATTAAAATCAATTGAAATGCAGCTAAAAGGTAAAGTGGATATGAAACACTTTACGCCAAGCTATAATCCATGGGATCAACGTTTATGCGTCGTGCCTGATGGTGATTTATTTAAGATTTTACGTTCTGGTAAAGCGAGTGTTGAAACGGATCATATTGAAAAAATTACTGAAACAGGCATTCAACTTAAATCAGGTCAGCATTTGGATGCAGATATTATCGTCTCTGCAACAGGTTTGGAAATTCAGATTTTAGGTGGTATTAAAGCAACATTAGATGGTAAACCGCTAAATACCTCACAACATATGTTGTATCAAGGTGTGATGGTGAGTGATGTCCCAAATATGGCGATGATTATTGGTTATATTAATGCATCGTGGACACTTAAAGTTGATATTGCAGCGGATTATATTACTCGTCTCCTCAATTATATGGATAAGAAAGGCTATGATGAGGTGGTTCCACAAGGTGATGCAACTGAATTGATGGAAGACACCGTTATGGGAAGCTTATCATCGGGTTATATTGCACGTGCTGCTGATGTGATGCCTAAACAAGGTAAACATGCACCTTGGAAAGTGACGAACAACTATCTTGCAGACCGTAAAGAATTGAAACATGCTAAGTTTGATGATGGTGTGTTGAAATTTCGTAAGCGTGAAGCACAAGCGGCAAAAAAGCCTAAATTGGTTTCTTAATTAAAATAGGGAATCAGAAAAGGAGCGCAAGCTCCTTTTTTATTTTCAAGACCAAAGGGTTCATTTTTATTACGATAAAATATGCTAAAAATATTCAGCTTTCATTATAAATTTAGGATGAATACATGATGCAGCTTATACATTCAGTGCATAGAATTAAAATTGAAAAGGCTGAATTATTTGCACAGCATTGGCATAAGGATTGCACTTTTGAGCAAAAATCACCGATTATTTTATTTCATGAATCACTGGGAAGTGTGGAATTGTGGCGTGATTTTCCTGAAAAATTGGCAATGGTGACAGGGCGTAGTGTCATTGCTTATGATCGTTTAGGATTTGGTTGTTCCTCTGCATTAGATCATCCCTTAGCTATTGATTTTGTTGCACAAGAAGCCAAATCAATATTGCCTATTCTGTTAGATCATTTTCAAATCAATACTTTTATTGCAATGGGGCATAGTGTAGGTGGTGGTATGGCTAGTGTTTGTGCGGCACTTTACCCAAGGCAATGCCAAGCTTTAATCACAGTGTCTGCGCAATCTCAAGTAGAAGACGTGACTTTAGCAGGGATTAGGCAAGCTAAAGAAAATTTTAAAAATGAAAAATTATTTAATCGTTTAGCTAAATACCATGCAGACAAAACACAATGGGTATTAGATGCATGGACAGAAACATGGCTTTCACCTGATTTTGTAACATGGAATTTGGATGAGTATTTGACTTTAATTCAATGTCCCCTTTTGGCGATTCATGGCGAACATGATGAATATGCAACTTTAGCGCAACCGAGACGTTTCGTTGAGCGAGGGCAGGGTGAAAATGTATTGGCGATTATTGAGGCTTGTGGACATTTTCCTCATCAAGAAAAACAGCATGAAGTTTTAGAAGTGGTTGAAAGATTTTTAAAAAGAATTACTTAAATATTGCGATTGAATAAATGTTTAAATGTGAATATTAAGTAAACTGATCACTTTTTTTATAAAAATAAATTTTAATGAGAATGCATCTCCCTTCTAATAGGAAGATGCTTTAAGTTCTATATGAAGACAGCATTGACCGTATTTAAAGTGAACGAGAAATCAATTCCTTCATAATTTCATTGGTCCCTGCATAAATACGGTTTGCACGGTTATCGATATAAGCACGAGCAATTGGATATTCGAGCATATAGCCATATCCACCATGGAGTTGTAGGCACTCATCGACAACATTTGAGAATAATTCAGAAATTTTATATTTAGCGGCTGCGGCTGCATCTACACCAAGTGAGCCTTCAAGTTGTAGTTCCATACAACGATCTAAATAAGCACGACAGAAGTCAATTTCAGCCCGCATTTCAGCAAGTTTAAAACGTGTGTTTTGGAACGCACCGATGGGTTTGCCAAATGCTTTACGATCTTTCGTATATTGCACGGTATGTGCAAATGCAGCTTCAGCACCTGCTTGGCAGATAATCGCAACGAGCATACGCTCCCAAGCCAATTCTTTCATAAGCATGATAAACCCCATGCCTTCCATACCCAGTAAATTTTCTTTTGGGACACGGACATCTTCAAAGAATAACTCACAGGTATCTTGACCTTTCATCCCTATTTTGTTGAGTGGTTTACCTTTGCTAAATCCTGCGCGGTCAGCTTCAACAATGATCAAAGATAAGTTAGCAGAACCTTTGTCTGTATTGCCTGTTTTGCACACGACAATTGCCATGTCGCATAAATAACCATTGGTAATGAAGATTTTCGAACCATTAATGACATATTCATCGCCATCTAAAACGGCTGTTGTACGTACACCTTGTAAATCAGAACCTGTGCCAGGTTCGGTCATTGCAATGGCAGTTACTGCTTCACCTGATGCCATTTTGGGTAACCAATGTTTCTTTTGTTCTTCATTACCAAAGTTGTTGATATAGTTTGCAACAATGTCAGAATGTAATGAAAAACCTGTTGAAGAATCCATTGCATAGGCTTGTTCTTCAATCAAAATCATACTGTATAAACGGTCTACACCATAACCACCATATTCTTCTGGCATGGTTGCACACAATAAGCCCATTTCGCCTGCTTTATTCCATAAATCACGGTCAACATGTTGTTGTTCTTCGTATTTGGCGATATTGGGTACGACTTCTTTCTCATAAAACTTACGGACTGTTTCACGAAATGCTTCATGTTCAGCATTAAATAAATTGCGAGGTAGCATATTTGCCAATGGACGAATTGCGCCTGATTGCATGTTTTTTATTCCAAATTATTGTTTAATATTTATAAATTAAGTGAACATTCAGCTAGTCTCAATGAGGTGAATGCTCATTTGATATTAAATATTGATATATTTCGCCAATCGACATATATACTCAAGTATTTATGATGGAATCAGGTAAAATACTGCTCACTATCATCTTCGGGGAAAATCAATGTTTGAAGAATTAACTTTGGAAGAGCGTAAAGTCATTTATCGTGCACGTCGTGGTTTAAAAGAAATAGATGTTTATTTTGATCCTTATGTGAAGCAATATTATTTACAAGCAGATGCGACAGAGAAAGGCTTGTTTAAAGAGTTAGTGGATCAGGAAGACCCTGATTTGCTAGATTGGTTTATGGAGGTTTCTGAGCCACCAAAACCTGAATTAAGACAACTTATTATTAAATTAAAAAAATATGTCCACGGTTAATTCTAATTTTTATCTGTGTTTTCAACTGAAACCTAGTCGATTTAAATATGGGTTTCAGTTTTTTTTCGGTCTTGTGATTAGCATAATTTTATTTCAAATTTTGAGTCTTGGTATTTGGTTGGTTGCGGTCTTTCTGTTGCTTATTTCAGCGTATTTTTGGCATAGGCAGGCAATAATCGAGCAATTTGAACAGTTGGATGTAGATCTTTGGTCGGTCAAAATGACGCAAGACACAGTCATTCAACAGGTGAAAATCAAAAAAATGGTGGATCATCTTTTTTATATTGTGATCTATTTTGAGGATATTAATGCGCTCAATAAGTCATCAAATATTATTATTTGGCATGATCAATGTGACTTAAAAAGCTGGAAAATGTTAAAAGCACATGCAAACTTAGGTTAATTGTTGGACATTTTTTAATTGGGTTGAATTTTATAAAATTATTTAAAAATAATATCTTATAATGTGTATTAAGTACAAAAAAATCGATTGTTAGACTAAAATCACACAAACTAAGCAAAAAAATGGATTGTTAGACAATTCTATTTATGAATTTTAAACTTTACCTGTACATTAAACCTACCAACAGCAAATGAGGAATTTCGAGATGACTGAAGTTCAACAATGGTTGTTTCTAGTGGTCGCAATTATTCTTGCGATTGTGGTAGGAAGACTAGGAACTGTGCTGAGGGAACAGATTGAGAAAAGAAAGCTCAAAAGTAACAAACTCTCTTGAGGGTTTATTGTTTAATAAGTAGCATGTGCTGAACCGTCGCAATGCTACTTTTTTTTGCCTAAAATTTGCTAGTTCTTATTGTGCGGTCAATTCATTTCTATGTGTATTGTGGCAAATTATATTAATAAAATTAGAGTTATTGCTCTTTTCATCAAATAGAGCATCTGATATTTTAAGTAAAAAGGACATAAACACAATTACATAGAGGACAGGAAGTATGTCTAAAGTCCAAAAAATTGGGCAATTTATGGTGACTGCCATTGTTGCTTCATCCATTTTATCTGGTTGTTCATATGTGGTTAAGTCTGGGGCAAATGTCGCTTTAGGCTTTAGTGAAAATCATATTGTGCCACCCATTTTAGCAGGTAATGATGCAGATATGGCATGCCAATCCGGTAGTGCTTTAACCCCCGCTGTGATGGCAACCAAAGATATGGGGGCTGATCCAACTCGTATGGCTGTATTGCTGTACTCTGCGGCAGGGATGTGTGCTGAAAATCGTGCTTTAGATGCGGAGTTGCGTTATTTACGTGCTTCAAAAGACGGTAAAGTATCGGAAGCGCAAGATGCACGAGTAGAGCAAAAACGTTGGGCTGCATTGGCTGCAAATCGTCAGTATGCCGGCTATCAGTTATTTGCTGAACGTTGGCAAGCCAAATATAAATATACATTGGGTGATTCTTGCCCAACGATGAAAAAAGATTTAGATCAGACCATTTATCTCTTGGGAATGCTTAGTGGTTTGCAAGCGATGACCAATGATATTAATTCAGGTGGTGCAGCAAACGTTCCAAAGGATATCGCAGCAATTGTCGAACGTGGTATGACGTGTTTGGATAATAATAAATTCTGGGGTGCGCCAATGGCGACACGTGCAGTGATTTGGACATTATTACCTGGTGCGGATGAAGGTAAGCCTGATCCATATCAAACTTTGAAACAGTCTATGCAAATCGGTGAACAAAAAGGTGTGCGTCTAGCCCATGCTTTATATGCTGTATCTGCTCAAGCCAGTGGTGATGATGCACGTATTCGTGAAGCATTACGAACTTATGCTGCATCTCGTGAAGAAGATAAACCTGTTAATCCAGAGTTTAGATTGATTGATGCAATGGCAGGGCAAATGGTACAAGCGATTGCAGACCGTTATTGGACTGAACATACAGGTGTGCGTGCAGCAGATGATGGCATGACTGTATTCTGGGATGAGCAAGGTGCAACAGGCGATGATTCTTTATTTGAGGGATTAGGTGATCCTGCAACGGAGGATTCTGGTGCTGCTCCAGCTCAACAAGAAACAGCTGCACCGACTGAAGAAGCTACGCCAGAAAGTGCAACACCTTAACTGCAAAAATACACATTGAAATTTAATTTTTGTATTTATACTCAAGAAAAGCTTCGGCTTTTCTTGTTTTTTTAGAGGAACTGGATATGCAAGAAATACAACTCAAGAAACGTATGATCTTGATTGCAAGTTGCATATGTATTGCTGCTTGTTTGCAAATTTTCCAGTCCACTTTCATTTATTGGCGTTATACATTTTTTAGTGAAATTTGGCGATGGTGGACTGCACATTGGGTACATGTGGGTTGGATTCATTTTGCCTTAAATATGATTGCATTTGCATGTTTGCCTTTTATATTTCCGCATATTCAAAATCGTTTTATTATTTTACTGCTTTTGATTTTAGCTCCTTTATGTAGCCTAAGTTTTTATTATTTTTATCCTGAAATTGAAGCTTATGCTGGACTATCGGGTGTATTGCATGGTTTATATGTTGCTGCTGCATTTTTCTATTTAAAATTTCGTAAAGAGCGCAATTTTGCGGTATTGGTTTTATGTTTGGTGGTTGCAAAACTCATTTGGGAAAATACGTTTGGTCAAATTGGTACAGCGCAGCTCATAGGTAGTCCAGTTTTGGTTGAGGCGCATTTGGTGGGTACATTTTGGGGAGCAATTTTAGCCGTAATGTATTTGCTCTATCAGCAGCTTTTTATAGAAAATAAGAATAAATCTTAACGAAGATCATTTAAAAGATAAGCCTCCTATTTTGCAATTTATGCTCTATATAAAATGAGGATGTATTTAAGAGGTAGTAATAAAAATATTTCTCTGCTATTTGGAGCGAATCTATTGTTTTTTTATCTTAAATTGCTTATTAATGCATAGACTTAAGTGCGTTAATTTACATTTATCGTTTTATACTTGACAAAAATGCATGAAAAAAAATGTAACACTGCCATTCTTTTAATTTAAAAAAACATGCAGATTTGCAAGTGGACATAAAAATAGGAAATGAGGACTTCCGCGTTACTCATAACTTATAAAAAAATTAGTCTTATAAAAGATTTATAAGATTAGAGATAAAAATGGAATTATCATGAATGATAGTGCAGAAAATAAATCAGGCTTAGGGCTGATTGGTCGTATATGGACAGAAGGGATCTCAACTTTTCTCGTTCTTCTACTTCTCTTGTTGACCTTATTGATTGGTACAGGGGAAATGATTCATGGGCAAATGTTACGTATAGGCGAACGTCTATACGGTGACGAAAAAATAGGAATGCAATATTCCTTTTTAAGAGCTGAACCCACTAAACCAAGTTGTGAACGAAATCCAAATATTGATGCGCTTGTGCAAGAGCGTATGAAGGCTGAGGCAAGCGATCCAGATGCCAGTTTCTTTGGGGTGACATCTGAAGCTGATGTGCGTCAATCTTTTTTAGCGGCTAAAACTGAATGTGAAGAAAAATTTGCATTTTATGATAAGTCAATGAAGCATATGGAGCAGCATCCTTCTATTCGTTCTTATCGTACGATGGAAACGGGATTTTTCTGGTTGTTTAAGTTCGGTACAGAAAACCGTGTCTTGATCTTACTGTTTATGGTCATGATTTCATCGATTACTGCGTCGTTGAAAATGCATCATATTAGTTTACGTCCACCAACAACGAAACTCGATTTCAGAGTGTATTCAATTGCCATGATTTTGGGTAATGGTTTATTGACATACTCTGTCTGGAGTCAATATCAGTCTGTTATGAGCTCAGGGGTAGAGTCAACTTATGAGACGATTTGGGGATATTGGCTATGGTTGATCTTGTTTGTCAGTGTGACATTGATTAGTTTGTATCAGTTTTTTGCGATTCCAAAAACTGCTAAAGAAGGTGGAAATATCGGGCTTGCGCTCATCAGTATTCCGTTATATGCCATTATGGCGATTGTTACGGGTATTGCATTTACCTTCTTTATGGATTATCCAATGGGGCAAGGTATTTACCTTGGTCAGTTGGTTGAATTCTCAGGAATCTTCCTGAACTTAGCCCTATTTATTTGGGCAGGTATGTTACTAACACAAACACGAATCATGGACGTATTCCTTGCGATCTTACGTCCATGGAACCTTGCGCCAGAAACATTAACTTGGATCATTTTGATTGCTGCTGCGATTCCAACAGCGTATACAGGTGCTTCAGGGATCTTCGTTGTGGCAGCGGGTGCGATTATCTATCGTGAAGTATGGAACTCTGGTGCACGCCGTCAGTATGCACTTGCAGTCTCAGCGATGTCTGGTTCACTGGGTGTTGTATTACGTCCATGTCTATTGGTGATCTTGATTTCGATGTTAGATAGCCGTCATGTTACTTCTGATGAGTTATTTAATCATGGTATTTATGTCTTCTGGTTAACTGCGTTTATTTTCCTTGGTGTGTCTTTATACCTTGCAGAAGATAAATTCCGTATTAATTCACCAAAAATTGCAGTCCCAGGCATGTTAAAAGCTTTGGTTCCTGTGATTCCATATGTGGTGATTACCGCATTGGTTGTGGGTTTCTATAGCTATGGCTTAGATACGCAAATGGATGAATTTACAGCCCCTGTGATTCTTCCAATTATGCTATTGGCTTATATTTTATTTGATAAATATTGGGGGGACCGCGTTCCTGTGCCTGAGTACAATACTGCTTTAGCACAAGAACATGCGAAAAACTCTGAATATTTACGCACACATGGTAGTGCGGCTGAACATAAACGTAGCTTTGGTCAATCGATCTGGTTCGCCTCATCTGAAAGTGTTGGACATATCGGTGCTTTGATCATTCTAATGGCACTTTCAGCGAGTATGGGTGGTCTGATCGAGCGTAGTGAAATCGTGACAATGGTACCGACGCATTTAGGTAGCATCATGCTTTCATTGGCATTCCTTGCGATCTTGCTTGCGATTATTGGTATGACGACAGATCCATTTGGTGCGGTGATTTTGGTGGCTGCAACAATTGCACCTGTAGCGTATGAGAATGGCATCCATCCGATTCATTTCTGGATGATTGTATTGGTTGCTTTCGAGTTTGGTTATGTGACACCACCTGTTGCACTCAACCACTTGCTGACGAGGCTCTCTGTTGGGGATGAGGAGGTCGCCGCCGCAGATGCGGAAGCGAAAGAGAAGTATACAAGCTTCTATTATCGTTATGAACGTTGGTTATTGCCGATGATCGTCTTGTTCTCTGCTCTTGTGATTGTGACGTTTGTTCCATACTTACTCAATATGTTTGATTGGTATACCAATAAGTAACAGCTTCATTTCATTAAAGCACCTTCGGGTGCTTTTTTGTTTTCAGTCGATTCTATTTAAATCAAGCTTTAAAGTTGCCTCATGGGATCACATCACTTGCATGTCCGTTTGTATAAAAACAGTTTTTATTAATGAATGTCTATGATTGATCTTAAGATAATGCAAAGGACCAGTGCTGTAAAATCAGGTGGTTTATAGCTGTAATTGGAATGATGCGGCTAATACGTATAGTTGTATTTGTTTTTGATGGAAAGTGTAGTGCTAAGATAAAGTGCAGAAGTGGTGAGCAATTAAAAAACACCATCCAAATGGAGTTGAATAGTGTTTTTTAATTGGAGTATTAAGACTATTTTTGTTCAGCAGCAAGTTGTTGTTCAAGTAGTTTTAATTGCTCTTCTTTGAGTTTAATCAATTGATCTGCATCAGCATGTTGTGATTCTAAAGACTGTTGTTGATCTTTTAATTGTGTTTGAATGTCATCAAGTTTTGCAATTTCTTCTTTAGCAAGACTTTCATTTTCAGAAACAGGCTCTTGTAAAATAGAGGAGTCGACCAAGGTCTGTGTACTTGCCTCTGATACAGCTGTTTGTTCTACAGGCTGTGCCAATGGTGGCGCTGCTGCCTTAGCGGGTGCTTTGGTTTCTGCAGGCGTTACAGTTTTTGTTTGATCTTGATCTGCTTTAAGCCAAAATAATGCACTGGCTAAAGCTACAATAATGATCAATCCCCCAGCAATAAACCACATCAGTTTAGAATTATTTCTTGTATCTAATTGCATGTTTAATCCAAATTTATTTTGAAGAACGAGGCTTGAATTGAATGACCCCAATTTCATCAGGTGCAGCAGATTCTTCAGGCGCATCTACATAAGTAGGGCGGTTTTCAGAATAATCACACTCGATACATTCAATCCATTCAGCATCGTCAGTGGTGAGCATGACGATTCGATCCATCGCCTCACATCTTGGACATTTAGCCCCTGCAATGAAACGACGTTTGATATTCATACACTCACCACATAATTAATTTTACATGCGTAGTTTAAGCGTTTTTAGAGGCATTCGTCCAACCTTGATGACGTAACAATGCATCAATTTTAGGTTCACGACCTCGGAAATTGATAAAAGCATCTAGAGCAGTATCTTTTCCCCCCACTGCTAAAATGGCTTTGCGGAATTCTTGCCCCGTTTGAGTGTTGAAAACACCTTCATTTTCAAAACGATCAAAGGCATCACTCGCAAGAACTTCAGCCCATTTATAGGAGTAATAACCTGCGGCATAGCCACCTGCAAAAATATGGCTAAAGCTATTTTGGAAACGGTTTGTTGTTGTGCTAGGGGCAACAGCAAATTTTTGGCGAATGTCATCTAAAGTGGCTTGAATCTGTTTTGCATCCAAAGCAGGTGTAAGTTTGTGGATGTTAAGGTCAAACAAGGCAAATTCAATTTGACGTAAAGTTTGCATTCCAGATTGGAAGAAACGTGCATCAAGTAAAGATTTTAATAACTCTTCAGATAAGGTTTGCTTGCTTTCAATATGTTCAGAAAGCAGGTCTAGACTGTCTTTGTCCCAAGTCCAAAACTCCATAAACTGACTTGGTAGCTCAACAGCATCCCATGCTACGCCGTGTGTGCCTGCCACCGCAATATTATCCACTTCTGTTAACATGTGGTGTAAGCCATGTCCAAACTCATGGAATAATGTATTGACTTCATCATGTGTCAGCAGAGCAGGTTGATCACCAACAGGTGGGGTAAAATTTCCAACCATATAACAAATTGGTTTTTGCAGGCCTGATTCAGTTTGCATGCGTGAACGGAAACCACTCATCCAAGCGCCACCACGTTTGCCACTACGTGCATAGAGGTCAAAATAGAAACCACCAATTACTGAACCTTGATCTTCAAGTTCGTAATAATGTACATCTGGATGCCAAAGTGGTGCTTCACGTTCGATCACATCGATACCATAGAGACGATTCACGACATTAAATAAGCCTTGAATCACTTTTGGTGCTGGAAAATAAGGTTTTAAATCTTCTTGTGAAAGATTGAACTGCTGAACTTTGAGTTTTTCTGAATAATACGTGGTATCCCATGCTTGTAATTCACTGATGCCATCTTGTGCTGCAATGCTTTTCAGTTCAGCGATTTCTTTTTCAGCAGGTGCACGTGCGTGTTCTGCGAGGTCAACCAAGAACTGATTGACGGTTTCAACATCAGGTGCCATTTTTGAAGCTAATGAATATTCTGCATAGTTGTCAAAGCCTAAAAGTTTTGCCATTTCTTGACGTAAACTTAAAATTTCAACCATGACAGGGGCATTGTCATATTGTGGATCGGCTGCTAAGTCTGAAGCACGGGTGGTATAGGCATTATAAAGCTGTTCACGTAAATCACGATCTTGAGCATAGGTCATGATGGCTAAATAAGATGGAATATCTAAAGTGGCAACAGCTTGGTCTAATTCACGTTGTTGACCGTACTGTTTTAATAGTTCGATACTGCTTTGTGGTAAACCTTTGAGTTGTTGTTCATTTAACGGTAAGAAAAATGCTTGGGTTGAATCTAATACATGGTTAGAAAAATCTGAGGACAGTTGTGAAAGTCGTGCTGAAATTTCTGCATAACGTTTTTTTGCTTCGCCTTCTAAAGCGACACCAGACAGTTTAAAGTCACGTAAAGCGAGTTTAATGGCACTTTGTTGAGCGGCGGGCAGGTCGTTAAAAATCGCATTGTCAAATACATGTTGGTAGCTTTGGTAAAGTGGAACATGCTGACCCAGTTGTGTGTAATATTCGCTTAGACTCGGCAATAACGATTGATATACTTCACGGGTTTCTGAGTTGTTCATCACGGCATTTAGGTGTGACAAAATCCCCCATGACTCACTCATGTTATTTTCAAGCGTATCAATTTTTTCTAATACTTGCAGTTGTTGCTGTAACGTTTCAGGTACTTGCTGAAGTTTATTTAAGAAATCTTGTCCATCTTGAATGGCTTGTTCAATATTTTGTTTTAGTTTCTCTAAAGTGATTTGATCGAATTGGGGTACAGGTAAAGTCGCCTTTTCTAATGTCATGTCTTTATGCCAAATATATGCTTCGTTATGGATAGATGTAGGGCTTTTGATAGGGGAAATCAAGCTTTGGCAATAAATTAAAACCATAATATGGTAATAAATTTTGGACAATTATAAAAAACAAGAGCGCCGAAGCGCTCTTATTGTTACATCTAATTATTCACTTTTCGTCTTTGCATTGGACTTTTTCTTTTTCGCTTTTGCCTTTTTCTTTACTTTATCTTTAGTCTTCGTTTCAGACTTCGTTGCAGTGTTTTTAGCAGGCTTTTTGCTGTAAGTGCTAGGTTTTCCTTTGGATTTTTTCTTTCGAATGGGGCGTTCTCCATCTTCACTGACATTCGAAGATTCAGAGCTGCTCTTTTTCGCAGGACGTTCAGCGAAAACTTCTTCTTTGGCTACAGGTTTTGCCACACGTGGCGCACGACTACGAATCACACGCCCTGCATGAGAAAGCTGTTGTAAAAGCTCGAAGTCGATCTTGCGTTCTTCAAGGTTGACCCCAGCAACTTTGATTTTAACTTCATCGCCTAAACCAAAGACTTGTCCACGATTTTGCCCAACTAAGGTTTGACTCGCTTGATCAAAGACAAAATAGTCATCACCAAGTTGGCTGACATGTACCATACCGTCCACATACAAATCTTTCAGGGTGACGAATAGTCCAAACTCAGCGGTGGCGCTGATCACACCAACAAATTCTTCACCAATATGCTGATGCATATAGTGACATTTCAACCATGAGGTGACAGAACGAGATGCTTCATCGGCACGACGTTCAGTTGCAGAGAAGTGTTCACCTGCATCATCCAATGCTGCACCTGAAAGCGGATATTGTTTGCTGGTTAAACTCGCTTTAATGGCACGATGTAATAACAAGTCGGGATAACGGCGAATCGGAGATGTGAAGTGGGTATAGGCTTCATACGCTAAGCCATAGTGACCGACATTTTTTGCACCATAATACGCTTGCATCATTGAACGTAATAACACGGCATGAATACTTGGCGCATCGATACGGTCTTTGGTTGCTTCAATGACGTTCTGATAATCAGCTTGTGTGGGTTGATCAGGGAAAGGTAAACCCAGTAATTTGACAAAGTCTTTAACTTTTTGAATGCGTGAAAATTCAGGTGCTTCATGTACACGGTACAACATTGGCACTTCATTTTTTAAGCAATATTCTGCTGCTGCCACGTTGGCAAGCAACATACATTCTTCAATCAGTTTATGTGCGACATTACGTGAACGAGGCAAAATCTCTTTAATTCCGCCTAACTCATCAAAGGTCATATAGGTTTCAACGGTTTCAAATTCCATTGCATGACGCTCAGCACGTAAACCTTTGAGTGTTTCATAGAGTTGATAAAGCGTATTTAATGATTTGCGAACATTGCGGTCTTCAGGTACTGCTTTGCTGTCACCATCTAAATACTGTGCAACTTGGGTATAGGTCAAACGTGCTTTTGAATGCATCACAGAAGGGTAGAATTCAAACTTGGTCACACGGCCTGCACGACTCAAATTCAAGTCACAGACCATACATAAACGGTCGACATTTGGATTGAGTGAACATAAACCATTAGACAGTGCTTCAGGTAACATTGGTAACACAAAATGTGGGAAATACACCGAAGTGCCACGCTCTTGTGCTTCATCATCCAAAGGTTGACCAAGTCGCACATAATGACTGACATCTGCGATAGCCACAACGACACGATAACCGCCACCCGGACGTTTTTCCGCATAGACTGCATCATCGAAGTCACGTGCGTCTTCCCCATCAATGGTGACAAGCGGTAAATCACGTAGATCGATGCGACCTACACGGTCTTTTTCTGAAGGCTCTTTAAAGCTTTCAGCTTCTTTGACCACTTCTTCAGGAAATTCATACGGTAGACCATATTCCAAAATGGTTTGAGGAATAATGATTTCGGTATCCGCTTTGTCTGCCATAGATTGAATGACATGACCTGTGGCAAATTCATCCCGTGTTGGATAGTCATCAATTTCGACACGAATTGAATCACCCACTTTGGCTTTGGCATGCTCAATCAATTCTTTTTCTAATGTGATTGGTTGATGTGCATTGGGATTTGCGGGTTGAATGAAATACTCATCTTCAAACTCAGCGACTTTACCAATCAACTGTTTCACACGGCGTTGCGTGACTTCGGTGATATAGCCCCATGCTTTGCCTTTGCGGTCTACGGAAGTCTGTTGAACTTTGACACGGTCGCCGTGGAAGACTTGGCGTAGCTCACGTTCAGGCAGTAAAAATTCTTCTTTTTTACCATCGATATTGGCAACGCCTAAACCTTTGGAGTTAACGTATACCGTAGCATCTAAAATCGGTTGATCCGCCATAAGTTGGTATTTAAAACCATCTTTCATCAGCTGACCATCACGCACCATTGCGCTTAAACGATGGCTCAGCGCATCTATACTTTTTTGATCAGCAATTTCAAACAGATCTACTAAATCTGCGTGTGATTGAGGTTCTTGTTTTTGTTCAATCGTTTCAAGGATAAGGGTACGACTTGGGATAGGATTGTCGTAACGTTCGGCTTCAGCTTTCGCTTCAGGATCGACCCAATTTTTCATCATGTATGTGGTTTCTAGTCAGAAGGTAGGATTAGCATAAGTCAAACAGGCAAATACTGCACGTAATTGATTGCAATAAACTGTTTTAAATTTAAATTTATGCAGATTTATCAAAAAATTCATTGGATTAAAGCGCTGTTTGGATTAAAAAAAGTACAAATTTATAAAAATTGTTTAAAAAATATGTAATCAGGCAAAAAAACTGCATTTTTTTTAAATCATGACTTGCCGAATGATGTTTTAGTTTGTATTATGGCGGCTCGTTACGGTGAGATGGGTGAGTGGCTGAAACCACATCCCTGCTAAGGATGCATACGGGCAACTGTATCGAGGGTTCGAATCCCTCTCTCACCGCCAACGAATACTTACGATGCGCTCATAGCTCAGCTGGATAGAGCACTTGGCTACGAACTAAGGGGTCGGGAGTTCGAATCTCTCTGAGCGCACCAATTTAAGTATTCTCAAAGTAACGACGTCGTTTACGACACACAGGTAATGCGCTCATAGCTCAGCTGGATAGAGCACTTGGCTACGAACTAAGGGGTCGGGAGTTCGAATCTCTCTGAGCGCACCAACTTGAAGAATTAACCGCACATGTTGCGGTTTTTTTGTGTCTGTGGTTTTTACTTTCAATAATTTAGTTTATTAACAAAGTAGGTGGTATTTTTATAAAATTCAAAAGAATATTCACTTTTAATTTTTGATATTTGATAGGAATAGGGTGGTATTATTTCAAAACTTACAACTTTCCAATTTTGATCTCTGATCATATGTAATTCATGGCGACTGTCATCATTCCAACTATGAATGAAAAAGAATAAGGCAATTGACATTACTACGGCAGGTAAAATAGAAGAGAATTTTTTATATTCTTCGTTTTGCTGAGAGGGAAGTTCATTCATGTCGTTTTAAAGTATCATTAAATTTATATAAAAATTACGCGTCGATTCTTGTCGTTGTTGTATAGAGTAGACGGGAAATTGGGCTGTAATCGTTTTAAAATAATAACAAGGATTAGTAGATGAATAAAGCACATGAAAAAATATACAGATGGATATTATATTTACCAGCATGTTGATTTTATTTGTCATTTCAACTTACATCAGTGTGATGGTTGTAACAGAACAATGGCGGGTTTCGTTTACGAACTGCAAATTCAAAGTTTAGAACATGAAACTGTAATTTTCTGCGCATTCTGTATGGAGCAACTAGAGTTGGTGAATGCTGGTTAAGTTGAATAGTTAACTAAATCAAAAGATAGCGAATTACAAAAGTTAGAAAGCTCACAGAAAAAGCGGCAATGATTAAATAGTTAATCAACTTATTGATAGATTTTTTAAATATATTGAAAGACATGTTAAACATTAAAAACATCAATGCAAAAAATAAATGTTTAATAAAAGCCATGATGAAAAAACTTCGAAAGTCTGTTTTTATTTCGGCTATATATTGAGGGGAACTAGGTGGATATGACATATATGGAAATAATTGCAGACGTCCTAGTTGGTCTTTAAATGAAATAGTGTTGAGAAGAAATTCATTATAAGTATTCGTGTTTTCGTCTGGATAAGTATAAAAGTCCAAAGAAATGATTTGAATTTCTTGTTTTTCAACGTATTTACAAATCAGTTCGAGTTGTCCATTACAGGATTTTGAAAATATTTCTTCTTGGTTCTCTTTAAAAATGATGTCGGAATGATTGTTTCGATAATGAAATATTTCAATTTCCATTTGGGGCGTGATGTTCATAGATTTTTTGACCCAGACATTGTGTTTTAAATTATGCATCGTTTGAGCATAATCTGAAAACTCTAGGTAAGTTGATGATAAAAAGACAATGGCAACGAGACAGCACATGAAAAATTGAAAAATTAACTTTATATCTACTGCATTTTCAGAATCTTTCATTTTTTCCTTTTATTAAAATTTTATTTGTTGGTAAAAATTGAATTTGTGGAAATTATATCGCTTGTGTGAATGCACTGCATTATTTTAGCAATACTTATTCTATTAACATATTTCTTTAGTAAAAATAATCACAGTAAGATAATCCAAAATCACTATTTCTGCTTTAGCACAAAGCAAAACAATAATATTTTGGACGACTTCTTTGAATTGGCAATATATCTACAGTGTGATGCCACAGTTTGTTTCAGCAACTTTGACCACATTAAAAATTTCAGTGATCAGTATCTTACTTGCAATCATCGTGGGTTTAATTTGCAGTATTTTGATCACCTATCATGTTCGTGTATTTGACAAAATTGCCAAATTTTATATTGAACTCTCACGTAATACACCCTTACTGATTCAGCTATTTTTCCTTTATTACGGCTTACCTAAACTCGGCATAAAAATTGATGGATTTACCTGTGGTGTTATCGGTTTAACCTTTCTAGGTGGAAGCTATATGGCTGAAGCCTTTCGTGCAGGTTTACAGGCTGTTGCCAAAGGACAAATTGATTCAGGTGAAAGTATCGGCTTGAGTCAAATTCAAGTCTTTCAATACGTGATTTTCCCACAAGCACTTGCTGTTTCAATACCGGCCATAGGGGCGAATTGTTTATTCCTGATTAAAGAAAGTTCCGTGGTCAGTGCAATCGCCGTAGTAGAACTTTTATTCCTTACTAAAGACTTGATTGGTATGGATTACAAAACCACTGAAGCCTTATTTTTATTGGTCATGTCTTATCTCATTATTTTATTGCCTGTTTCTATTCTGAGTAGTTATTTGGAATATCGTAGTCGGAAGGTGAGCCATGGGATTTGAGTATTTATTTCAACCTGCACACCTTGAACGATTATTCGAAGGGCTTTGGGTCACAGCGAAAATCGCCTTTATTTCAGTCTTCTTTTCAGCAATTTTCGGTGCAATTTTTGGGGTGATCATGACCTCAAAAAACATTTTCGTCAAAAGCATTTGCCGACTGTATTTAGAAGCCATCCGTATTATTCCTATTTTAGTGATGCTTTTTGTTTTCTATTTTGGTTTTGCTACTTGGTTTAATTGGCAATTTTCCGCAACGGTTGTTTGTATCGTTGTATTTGTCCTATGGGGTACAGCGGAAATGGGCGACCTCGTCCGTGCTGCAATAACATCTATAGATCAACATCAACGTGATTCAGCTTATGCGCTCGGACTCAACCCAATTCAAACATTAACTTATGTCATTTTTCCACAGAGCTTAAAACGAGTTACACCAGGTGCAATCAACTTATTTACCAGAATGGTGAAAACCAGTTCTTTAGCGGTACTTATTGGTGTGATTGAAGTGATTAAAGTGGGACAACAAATTATTGAAAATTCACTTTTAATTGTGCCGAATGCTTCACTGTGGATTTACGGTTTAATCTTTATTTTCTATTTCATTATTTGTTACCCCTTGTCACGTTTAGCGACCCATTTAGAAAAAGTTTGGGAGTAAAGATTCATTATGGCTTTGTTATCTATACAACATTTACAGAAATCATTTGCAGAAAGTCATATTTTACAAGGGATTGATTTGGACGTAGAACAGGGTGAGGTCGTTGTTATTCTTGGGCCTTCAGGCTGTGGAAAAAGCACATTATTGCGCTGTGTAAATGGCTTAGAAAAAATCCAAAGTGGCTCGATCACGTTGCAGGGTTTAGGTGTACTTGGACAAGATGTACCGTGGGTCGATGTCCGTCAAAAGATTGGCATGGTATTCCAAAATTATGAGCTTTTTGGGCATATGAATGTGATTGATAACATTCTACTTGGCCCTTTGAAAGTTCAAAAAAGGAGTCGTGCAGAAGCGGAAAAAGTTGCAGATGAACTGCTGAAACGTGTGGGTTTGTATGATCGTAAATTGGATTATCCGCGCCAACTTTCAGGTGGACAAAAGCAACGTATTGCGATTGTTCGTTCATTGGTGATGCAACCGCAAGTGATTCTTTTGGATGAGATTACTGCAGCATTAGACCCTGAAATGGTGCGTGAAGTTTTAGATGTGGTGTTAAAACTCGCTCATGATGGCATGACCATGTTGATCGTGACCCATGAAATGTCCTTTGCTCGTAAGGTTGCAGATCGGATTATTTTTATGGACAAAGGCAAAATCATCGAACAAGCCACACCTGAACAGTTCTTTGAACAGCCGAAAACTGAACGTGCTAAAGCATTTTTAAATATGTTGAATTACTAGAATTAGAGTTGTAAAAATGACTGTATTAAAAAACTTAAAAGCGATGAGTATTTGGACAAGTACAATTTTACTTGCAGGTTCTCTCACTGCCTGTCAGAAACCTACAGACCATCAGACCAAGCAACAATCTGCAGAAGATCAATCTTTAGAACAAGTGAAAAAGAATGGTGTGTTTCGTGTCGCAGTATTTGCTGACAACCCTCCTTTTGGTTATGTCGACAGCACAGGTAAGCCGCAGGGCTTCGATATCGCTTTAGCTAAGAAAGTCACCAAAGACCTATTAGGTGATGAGTCAAAAATTGAATTTGTGGTGACTGAGGCGGCGAATCGGGTGGAGTTTCTAAAATCGGGTAAAGCAGATGCGGTATTTGCCAGTTTTTCTGTCACGCCCGAACGTAAGGAAGTTGTGGATTTTGCACAGCCCTATTTAAAAGCAGCTTTAGGTATTGTTTCACCAAAAGCCAAAGCCATTACCGATATCAAACAGCTTGAAGCTAAAACTTTGATTGTGAATAAAGGCTCGACCTCTGATATTTATTTCACCAAAAATTATCCAAAAATCAATTTATTGAAATTTGAACAAAATACCGATGCTTTTAATGCTTTGAAGGATGGGCGTGGTGATGCGATTTCTCAAGACAGTACCTATGCATTGGCTTGGGCAGCAGAAAATCCAACATTTACCGCAGGAATTCAACAAATTGGCAATGAAGACTTTATTGCACCTGCTGTGAAAAAAGGCAATACCCAACTGCTTAATTGGCTCAATACAGAAATTTTGACACTACAAAAAAATGGTGAAATCCAGAAGATTTATGACCAAACCTTAAAGCCAATTTATGGTGAAAGCGTTGATGCAAAAGTCTTTTTAGATGTCACAGCAAAATAATTTTGAATCAATAAGAGGAAAATAAAATGAACATCGCGATAAAAAATGTAATGCAACTCTTGGTCGCTTCTGTATTGAGTTTAGGTTTAGTCGCATGTAATAAAAATTCTACTTCACCTGATAAGACGACAGACACAGAAAAAACAGTTTCAACAATCGAGCAAATTAAGAAAAATGGTGTAATACGTATCGGAGTATTTAGCGATAAGCCACCTTTTGGTTATTTGGATGCGCATGGGAAAAATCAAGGCTTCGATGTTGAAATTGCTAAGCACGTTGCGAAAGATTTATTGGGTGACGAAAACAAGGTTCAGTTTGTTTTAACTGAGGCAGCTAATCGTGTTGAATATCTAAAGGCGGATAAGGTAGATATTATTTTCGCCAATTTCACAGTCACACCAGAACGTCAGGAGGTGGTTGATTTCTCTAAGCCATATTTGAAAGTATCTTTAGGCGTTGTTTCTCCAAAAGCCAAACCGATTACAGATGTGGCACAATTGAAAGACCAAACTTTATTGGTCAATAAAGGCACGACAGCAGATTCATTCTTTACCAAGTCACATCCTGAAATCAAATTGCAGAAGTACGAACAAAATACGGAAACTTTCGATGCTTTGAAAGATGGTCGCGGTGTAGCTTTGGCACACGACAATTTATTGGTTTTGGCTTGGGCAAAAGAAAACCCTAACTATACCGTGGGAATCACCAGTTTAGGTCAGCATGATTTGATTGCACCAGCAGTGAAAAAGGGCGATAAGGAATTATTAGATTGGTTGAATCAAGATTTAGAGAAATTAGCTAAAGAAGGTGTGATCCAACAAGCCTATGAAAAAACCTTAAAACCTGTTTATGGTGACACAATCAATCCGAAAGATTTGTTAGTGGAATAATTGTTATTGCATACAATCTATTTTGAATGAATAATCAACAATATATTGTATGAATGTTTAATTCATATACATTCAGTTGTAAAAGTTATATAAAAGTCTTTTCAATAAAGTGAAAAGGCGTATAATGCGTCCCATCAAGACGTCGCGCTCATAGCTCAGCTGGATAGAGCACTTGGCTACGAACTAAGGGGTCGGGAGTTCGAATCTCTCTGAGCGCACCAACTTGATCATCGACAGATGTTAAATTGACAATAAACCGCTTAATTGCGGTTTTTTTGTGTCTAAAAAATATATTATTGATTTTCTTTAAGCTGAGGTGGTTCATACACTTTTGCATGTTCAAGCTGTGAAATATCCATTTTAATATTTTCTGAAATTACAGCACTACGCCCAAACATTCGTCCAAAAATGACACGACAAGAAAGTTCTTTAGGCAATGCTTTTAATTGTTTAAAGTCATAGATACATTCTAATTTGGATGCGTCATTTTCAGGGCAGATCGTAAATAAAACATCATATTTAAAATGATGATTTTCATAAATGATCGGATTGTCTTCCAGTTCATCTGCAGCAATAGAGCCACTCACTTCAAATTTGTCGTTCATTGGGCATTTAAAGTGGGCATAATGAAAGCGATATTCATCATAAATTTTATGTAATGGTTTCTGACTGAAGGCGGTGGTATTAAATAATAGATAACCATGCCGATCTAATTCAGGTATGTGTTGAGGTGCAACAAAAGTATATTGCGGTTCAAGGGTAATAGGGACTTGATATTCAGGCATTTTTTCACATCCAATCAATAACAATGCGAATGTGCTGACTAAATATCGACTGCGTCCCTGTAACATGTTTATTTTGTCCTATGATTTGCTTTGCGCTCTAATTTTTTGAGTAAATACAGCATTTCCACCTACGGCAGGTAACATATCATAATATGGCAAACTACGTGCAGCTCTGAGTAAGAAAGGTGCTTTTTCATCGACTTTGACGGCTGTCGTTACACGCATAAATGTACCTGTATCTTGCGGATTGAGTTGGACTTGCCCTTTGAGATAACGTAAATCACCGCCATTGGCGAAAAAGTTATTTTCATTGCTTTTTGGAAAATTAAAATGCATTTTAAAGTCAAAGGGAATGCTAACTACGCCGAGACCGATGCTGACTTTAAAATCGGTATCTTGCCCTTGTGCTGTGAGGGATGATGTGGTGATTTTCTTGATTTGACGCGGAAAAACACTTTGGTAAGAAGTGGGTTGTAGCCATTTTTGTAATTGTTGCGGTGTTTCTTTAAAGGATTGATAGGTAGTGGTAAAGCGTAACATCTCCCGTCCATGCGTATAAGGTACGGTTGTCGGCATGTTCACAATGCTCACGGGTTGTCCTGTATTTTTACTTAAAGCATCAATTTTCTGTAGTTGAGCAGCACTCAGTTTAGGTTCAGGTAATTGTCCAGCATTCAGTGCAATGACATTTTTTGTTCCAAAGCGTTGTCGTAATGACTCTAGAACAAAAGCACCTGTACCTGTTGGAATCCCAAGTTTGGCTTCAGGAATTGCATTTAAAATTTGTTTAAATAAGAATCCTTTAGGTTGATTTGTGTCACCCCATTGGGTCAGTGTCACAAGGGTTTTTTTATCCCCTAAGCTAAACCATTCTAATTTGCCAACTGCATAGGGGAGTGGTGCATCAATGACAATTGTGGAAATACTGTTGCTAGAGACTTGATGTTGCATCACGATATCTTCGTTAAAATTTAGTACAGGAATGGGTGTCGGAATTGATACGCGATATTGCATTTTGCTGACATTGCCTTTTTGTTCAAGCAACTTTGCTGTTTTTAAGGTTGGAAATAAGCCGACATATTGAGTGTAATTGCTTAAAGTTTTTGCTACCTCTTGGCTACTAACAGGCACAATAATAGCCGCAGAGGTGAAGCGTGCAGTTGGGTTCGGGTTGGCTTTTAATGTGGGTAAACTTGTTTTGGTTGCTGCTTGAGGATAGATAAAAATATCATCCTGTACATAACTCGCAAGTTGCTGTGCACTATTTTGAAAAGGTTTTAGACTGCT
This sequence comes from Acinetobacter sp. 251-1, assembly GCF_030329305.1. Lineage (NCBI taxonomy): Bacteria > Pseudomonadati > Pseudomonadota > Gammaproteobacteria > Moraxellales > Moraxellaceae > Acinetobacter > Acinetobacter sp. 251-1. The sequence continues at coordinate 151,050 of NZ_JACANS010000008.1, forward strand.
CGGAATGTTGTCGCTCCATGTCACAAGTTGGGCAAAACTGAACGAACTTGCACTTACACAAAGTAATGTACATAGGGTTTTTTGAATAATTTTCATCCTTGCATCCTTATTTTTGTACTGCATTTTTAGATTTATCTTTTACATGAAAATGATCTTTTTTGAATTGACCTAAACTTTAAAATTAAGCATGTAAATTAACATGAAAACGCAGTGCTAAATGTCATTTCTGGTGTAATATCTTGGCATCGTTAAATTTTGTATTGAAGCACTATGTCAGACACTCAGCCTGCATTATCTGCACGTTATTATCTTAATCTAGAAGAATCACAAGACGGTTTTAAGCTTGCAACCTTAGGCAAAAAGCAAATTTCACGTTTTTTAACGCCTTTGGTCAGCATTGCAATTATAGGATATGGCGTGTATTTGGGTATGGCAACAGTTGGACGTTACTATGTTTTTTTAGGTCTATTCTTTTTGCTACTGCAAGGCTTGATGCGTTATTGGTTTTTACCCATGATGTTTAAACGCCAGTTTATTAAATACCAATTTGGTAAAAGTGAGCAAGGAATTGAATTATTTCAAGATCATGCAGAAATTTTTTCTAGTGGTCGTCCTAAAAAACCTTTCCAATATAGTGATGTACAACATTTTTTGGAAGGCAAATTAACTTATATGATTGAGTTGAAAAATCGTACTGTGATTATTGTACCGAAACGTGCTTTTGCAGACTCAGCTGATCAAACACGATTTGCTAATACGTTTAAAAAATAACCTAATACGAACAAAACTAATATGAAAAAGGGAAGATTATGAGTACACGTCCATCCAAAATTGTCTGTGTCGGTCGTAGCTATGCAGCGCATATTGCAGAATTAGGTAATGCAACACCAGATCGTCCTGTTTTATTTATTAAGCCACCCAGTAGTTTGATTTCTTTACAAGAAGGTATTTCTTGGAATGAAAATTGGGGCAGTTTGCACCATGAATGTGAAGTAACTTTACGTATAGACAAGCCATTAAAGGGTGAAACTAATCCTGAGAAAGCCTTAGAAGCTATTGGTGCTATCACGCTTGGGCTAGATTTAACTTTGCGTGATATGCAAGACGACTTAAAGAAAAAAGGTCAACCTTGGGAACGTGCGAAAGCATTTGATGGTTCATGCGTACTTGCCGATTGGGTCAGTGTCGATGAAGTCAAAGCTTGGGATGCAATTACTTTCGAATTTGCCGTGAATGAGCAAGTCCGTCAAAAGGGGGATACGTCGTTATTAATTTTCGACATCGGTTATTTGCTTGCGGATATAAGCCAAGTTTTCAGTTTAGAGCCAGGTGATGTAGTGATGACTGGTACACCGGCTGGTGTGGGTGCATTGGCTTCAGGTGATCAACTGACGATGACATTGAATGGTCAAAATCAAGATTTCGTTTGGAAAAGCTTTGTGAAGTAATTCATTCATGAACTTGGAATTACATCTGAATTTGATGTTGTTTTGATTTTGATTCAGTACAGATTCGATGGATGAAAAGCAGATTAAGTATAACTTGATCTGCTTTTTTTACGATTGTTAAAAATAACTATTTGAAATATTTAGAAACTGTTGTAACAAATTATTATTCATTAAATTGATGGATGTCGGTAAATAAAATCTATTTTTGTGATATGGTGTCTATTCTTTGTATGAGTTTTATTCTTATTTAGAGATATCTTGTTGGATAAACAATGTACTTTTCTCTAAGAACTCATATTCATTTGTCTCTGCATCCTAATTTAAAAGATGATGTTGATCTTGAAATTCAGATTCTATTTGTTCTTATTTTTTTATCATAAAAAATGATGTCTGTAGCATCTGAATGCTAGCTAAACTCATCATTTTAGGAGCTTTTTCAAAGAACTCAAAAACTAATGGAGATAGCAATGACCCGAATTGCAATTATCGGAGCAGGTCCTAGTGGCATGGCTCAATTAAGAGCATTTCAATCAGCAAAGTCCAAAGGTCTACAAGTTCCAGAAATTGTATGTTTCGAAAAACAAAACGATTGGGGCGGACTATGGAATTACACTTGGCGTACAGGTGTAGATCAACATGGCGAAGCGGTACACGGAAGTATGTATCGTTATTTATGGTCTAATGGACCAAAAGAAGCATTGGAGTTCGCAGACTATACGTTTGATGAACATTTTAAAAAGCCAATCGCTTCATATCCTCCACGTGCGGTACTTTGGGATTACATCAAAGGACGTGTTGAAAAGGCTGGTGTGAAAAATCAGGTTCGCTTTAATACAGCAGTACGTCATGTTGAATATGATCAAGTAACGGAAAAATTTACAGTTTACGTATGTGACCACACACAAGATCGAGTGTATTCGGAACAGTTTGACTATGTGGTAGTTGCTTCAGGACATTTTTCTACACCTAAAGTTCCTGAATATGAAGGTTTTGATCAATTCAATGGTCGAATTCTACATGCACATGATTTTCGTGATGCTGTTGAATTTAAAGGTAAAACAGTGCTGCTTGTTGGAAGTAGCTATTCTGCCGAAGATGTTGGTTCACAATGTTATAAATATGGTGCAAAGCAAATTTATAGTTGTTATCGTAGTCAACCGATGGGTTATAAATGGCCAAAAAACTGGTCTGAAAAGCAGCATCTGCTAAAAGTAGATGAAAATACAGCCTATTTTGGTGATGGAAGTTCTGCCAAAATTGATGCGATTATCCTGTGTACGGGTTATTTGCACCATTTTCCTTATATGGCGGAAGATTTACGACTCAAAACGCACAATTGCTTGTATCCACAATCTTTATATCAAGGCGTGGTTTGGGAAAATAATCCAAAACTATTTTATTTGGGTATGCAAGACCAGTGGTATACCTTCAATATGTTCGATGCACAAGCTTGGTATGTGCGTGACATTATCATGGGGAAAATTGAATTACCTCCATCGGCTGACATGCAAGCACACTCTCAAATGTGGATGGCACGTGAAAGTAAGTTAAAAACGCCTGAGCAAATGGTGAAATTCCAAGGCGAATATATCAAACAATTGATAGCAGCCACCGATTATCCTAGTTTTGACATTGATGCCGTAAATGATATTTTTATGCAATGGAAAAAGCATAAAAAAGAAGGCATTATGAACTTTAGAGATAAAACTTATCGTTCTGTCATGACGGGTAAAATGTCGAAACCGCATCATACACCGTGGTTATATGCTTTAGATGACTCTTTGGAGGCTTATCTTGAGAGTGAAAATCGAGAGCAGCAAGCCATATAATTTTTCAGCATGTGATTCATATCAATGCATAGTTGAAAAATTATATGGGTCAATATTTTAAGATGAAAAGGGCTGTAGTTTTACAGCCCTTTTTTATTGGCAATTTTAGTGGTCAGTTTACAAGGTCGCACTTATGGTTATTTATATCATTTAGATGCTGCCTCTTTTCACCGTATAGATCATTAACAATGGTTAACAAAACAAGAACTAATACCGCTTAAAGTGGAACCAGTAGATCCATTGAGCTTAAAACAATGGATCATCTCAGAAGAGATTTGATTTTGCTATTTATTCTCTAAAATTGTTGAAAGTGGAATTGACAATTTCGCAGCCAAGTATTCATCCGACTCAATCAAGGCAGGACCAATACGTTGCATCCAAACATCATCAGGGTGAATATTTCCAACGTCCTGACGGCGTGGTAGTGGATAAGGTAAGGCAGTATAAAATGTCCAAAAATCAATAGTGTCTAAATTACGTGCCAATACATATTCGTTATTGTCTGTCCGTGTCACTAAATTTTGTTTTTCTAGCATGCTGACATAAGCAGGCCAACGCCCAATTTCACCACGGCCCAAAATTTTTAGCACTTCTGCATCACTCACAGCTTTGCCACTTTTTTGCTTCTGATAAAATAACTCTAAAACGTCTAATAACATTAAAATAGGATGACGAGTTTGGATTTTACCTGTATGAAATGCAGTAAGTGCATAACTGATTTCAACCCCTAGTAATACAATATTCCATGACATAAAAATCCATAATAGGAAAATAGGTACTGCGGCAAAAGCACCATAAACAATGGTATAACTGGTAAAGTTGGTCATAATGAAACCAAACAAATTTTTCAGTAATTCAAAAACAATGGCACTAAATAGACCTGAAATTGCTGCAGCTTTTACGGGTACACTACGGTTTGGAATAGTCCAATATAAAATGAAAAAGCCGAGCACCGTTAAGGCAAAAGAGATAATCCATAATAATGCTGTGCCATCCACTTGGTAACCTGCAAAGTTGTTACTGAGTACATTCATTGATGCAAGAGTTGATGAAATCACAAATGCACTGCCGAGCAAAATTGGTCCTAAAGAAATAATCGTCCAATAGCGCATAAAGCCGACTATACCATTGCGGGTTTCTTGGACACGCCAAATACGATTAAAGACTGATTCAATACTGGTTAGCATCATCACGGTGGTGATGAAGAGGAAAAGTATCCCGATTACGGTTAAGTTGCTCGAGTTTTGCGTAAAAACGTTAAAGGCTTTGTCAAAAGCAATACTGGTTTTTGGCAAAAAATTACTATAAATCATTTGTTGCAACTGCTGTCGAGCGGGTTCAAGTGCTTTAATCGAGGAGATAATCACTAGAAAAACCGTCAACATCGGGACAACAGCAAATAACGTGGTATAGGTTAAAGAGCCTGCTTGATCACGACAACGATCCGCTTCAAAACGACGAATCACAAACAGAATAAACTGAAACCAAGTTTTGTCATAAAAGGGGAGCTTTTTCAGTAAATTCATCATATTTTGTCTATCTCAATTTATTTTCATCATGTTTATCTAGATTTACTGTTACAGCTTAACCAAAAATACAGAAAAATACCGTATAGTTTTCTTTTTTACATCTTTAAAAAATTATGCAAATGTATGTTTTAGTTCTGTATTACAGTAAATATGGTGCAACCAAAGAAATGGCACATTTAATTGCCAATGGTATTGAAGCAGCAGGGGTTGCTGTAAAAATACGTACCGTACCCAATTTATCAACCGTGGTGACAGAAGCGCAAGCCAGTATTCCAGAAGAAGGTGATATTTATTGTACTTTGGATGATTTACAAAATTGTGCAGGTTTAGCCTTAGGTTCACCAACACGTTTTGGCAATATGGCATCTGAAATGAAATATTTTTGGGATCAGACCACAAGTCTTTGGCTCAATGGTGCTTTACATAATAAACCTGCGTGTGTCTTTACTTCTTCGGGTTCAATGCATGGTGGTCAGGAAAGTACACTGTTAACGATGCTGCCTCCATTGTTCCATCATGGCATGATGATCATGGGTCTAACCAATGCAGAGCCTGCATTGTCGAATACAAAAACAGGGGGGACGCCGTATGGTGCAACTCATGTGAGTGGTCCACGTCATGATTTAAGTTTAAGCCAAGATGAAAAAGTTTTATGTGAAGCACAAGGCAAACGCTTGGGTAAAGTGGTGAAAAAAATGGCACTTTAATATGTGTGCAAGGTTCTCTGGTCTACAGTATTTATATGAGTTGATTAGAGAGCCATTATTTTATGTATTGAATACGAATTAAAACAAAAAAATATGTTCAAAATGCTGATTTAGAAAATCGGAAAATGATTAAAAATACCCAATTTAATGATATGAAAATTGATCCTAAGACTTTTTAATGGTTTTTTGATCAATGCTATTCATTCGATGATTCAATAGAAGGCAGAGAGATCAAAGTAATTTCATTTCATTTCATTTTGGATGAAATTAGAAAGTGAGTGACTTTCACTTTCTAAAATTGAATCTTGTAATGCACAAAGTATTTTTCTGAATGGGGCTCTATTTGAGTTGTTTTTGATTTGCATTTGTATTGGTCGTTATATTAAAACGATGCTTACATTTTTTACATACATAATCTAAATAAATATTCTGGTCGACCATCACCCCCGCTTTCTTACCAAAGCGATGTCCTAAAAATCCACCTGTGATTCCGACACTGATTGCACCGACAAACGTCCCAATCGTGCCTCCCATAATCACGCCTAATGGTCCTGCAACAGTTCCAATCGCAGCGCCAATCGATGCACCTGAAGCAGCTCCGCCGACAGTTCCTGCTGCTGCGCCCGCTGAGCTAAGCAGTACGCCACCTGCTTTTTGCAGTAGTTGTTCATGATTACGTGTTTCGATTTCACTTGAACCACATTTAGGGCAGATTACAACCATTTCATCAGTCATTGATCAGTACTCATTTCGGATAAAGTCCATTTGCCTTTGTCTATTCTGTTGATGCTATTCATTATTAGATTGAATTGAAGTCATGATTTCAATCTTATGACATCTAAATTGTAACTCATTCAAACACTTGATTTTTATCATTCATGTAACAAATACAAAGAAATTTTTGATTATTTTTTAGGGTTTAAATAAATTTTTCCGACATTGATTTTATTGAAAATATGCGGTGAATTTTTTTCATCAGGGACTTGCTGCCAGTACACTTCTGAATAATCATAAATTTTCCCTTCATAGCCTTCAAAGGCGATATAAATTTGTAAAGGACCTTCTAGCTTACGCATATTGGGTCTAAAAAATTTATAATGAATTTCAAAAGCAGGCAGTTGAAAAGCACCTTGAGCAGATAAGGTTTTTTCGAAGCGATGATCCGCAGCTATGTAATAACCAATATCTCCCGTCTTATACGCTAAAGGGCGTCTAGTATGCTGATCATACAAAGTTCCTATTGCCTCAGGATGTAAATAAATCGTTTTGGTTGGGGTAAAGAAATATACAATCAACCCCGTACATGCCAATAAGAGCACCGACATAAGAATAATTTTGGTTTTCATCATTTTTACTGATTTGATCTAAACGTACGTTGACGCATCAAACTTTCTTGACTAACGCTACATACCAAACGGTCATTTTGCCACATTTCACCAAAATTTAAACCGCGTGCTTGGCTAGAGCGCGTGGCATACATGTCATATAGCATCCATTCATCGACCCGAAAATGATGATGAAAATGTATGGTGTGATCTAAACTTGCACTGCGCACACCGCCGTTGGCGTAACTTACACCATGCGGACGTAAAGATGTGGTGAGTAAATTATAATCAGAATAATAAGCTGCAATGGCTTGATGCATTGCAATAGTATCTAATTCACCTTCAATTTTATCAAAACTTCTAAAGTATTCAGCATATTTTGTACCTGCTTTGATGGGGTGAAATGGATTCGCAAATTCAACAGGGTGGATTAATAAGTTAAATTGTTGCATCACAATGGCACGGCGACTTTCAGGAATATCATTCACAATCATCATTTTATGCTCTTGTTCAGGGATGAGTGTGTCAGGGTGAGGATAGTCAGGTGCTGAAATTTGAAACTCTAAACCTTGTTCTGGTTGCGCAAAAGACAGCATTGCTGAAAATATGACTTTACCATCTTGTAATGCGTGAACTTGTCGTGCTGAAAAGCTTGAACCATCTCGTAAATTTTCAACTTTAAATAAAATCGGTAAATCGGTGCGACCACTACGAATAAAATAAGCATGGAGTGAGTGTGCAGGGCGGTCTGTAGTTTTAGAGGCAGCAATCAAAGCTTGTGCTAAAATTTGTCCGCCGAATAAATGTGAACCAAAAAGTTGATTGGTTTGACCTTGGAAAAGATATTGGTCAATTTGTTGCACATTTAATAAATGCGTCAGTTGCTGTGTGAGTGAATCCATTCTGGCGATGACCTAATTTTTGTATTTGTAAATAATATAGTCGAGTCAACTTAAGAAATGAATGAATAAAGTATTTATCCTTTCGATCAGAAATAAAAAAGAGCGCCTAAAGCGCCCAATTTTAAACAGTTACAGTTATTCTTGAACGAAAGTAACTGTACCGTTTGCTAAAGATTCAACACGTGCCAAAGACTCAACACGGTAACCTTTATCAAGAAGTAGTTGGCGACCTGATTGGAATGATTTTTCAATCACGATGCCAATACCGACAACTTCAGCATTCGCTTGATGGATAAGATCAGCAAGTCCTAAAGCAGCTTGACCATTTGCTAAAAAGTCATCAATAACAAGGGCTTTATCACCTGCACTGATATGCTTTTTTGAGATCGCAATGGTGCTTTCAACTTGTTTAGTAAATGAGAAAACTTTAGAACGATATAGGTCATCTTTTAACGTTAAAGATTGGTATTTACGTGCAAAAATCACGGGAACACCAAGCTCAAGTCCTGCCATTACTGCTGGCGCGATACCTGAAGCTTCAATCGTAATAATTTTGGTAATACCTGCATCTTTAAATAGACGCGCAAATTCCTGACCAATTTGCTGCATCATAACAGGATCAATTTGATGGTTTAAAAAAGAATCGACTTTCAGAACCTGATCAGATAGAACGATACCTTCAGCCAAGATTTTCTGTTCTAGTGCGTACACGGGAAGAATCCTCTAAGGGCAAGGTGCTTTTTCAAGCAAAGGCGTATTTTAAAAAGCACCAAGAAAAAAGCAAGCTCAATTTCACGAAAAGTGGAAAATAGCTTATTTTTTATAGCCTGTCAGAGAAAGATTATAAGATGTCTTACCATCTTGGTGTGACATTTTTACAGGTAAGTAATCCAACTTCGGTGCTAACCAAAAAATCGATTGTTTGGTTTTGTTATCATGAGTGAGTACGACTTTAATAGTATCGAAGGTCCCATAGCTGGTTTTGACAGACTCATTACCTTGTTTGACAAAATGACGTGTGTCTAAACCTTTAGCATCTGCAATGAGGTAGCTTGATTTTAAGCCTGAACCTTTTAAGTCTTCACGAACTTGTAACTCAGCATTTAACTCATCCAATGCACCTGCTTTCCAAGCAAAAGAACGGGCTTTATTACTTTTATTGGTGTTAATAGTTTTGGTACTTGGATTAAACTTGATGGTCATAGTGTCATTATGAACCAAAATTTTACTGGTACGACTGAAGTTATTGGATTGGATTTGACCATTGTTTAAAGAAAAATTACTGGTTTCTGTGGCAGAGGCAATGGCTGCTGCTTTAGCTGCAAATACATAACTCCAATTGTTACCATTTTTGCTCAAGGTACGGGTAGCCGAACCCATATTTTTACCATTATAGGAAAATTGGTAAGTGGCTTGGAATGGACTCATGGCAAGAGCATGGCTTGAAAAACCTGTGAAGCATATAGCTGCAACAAGCCCTGTGGTAAGACTCATTTTTTTCATTAATTGTGTTGCCATAAGGAATATCCTATGCAATTGACGCGATGTGGCTATTATGCGACTGAATTAAGGAGAAAAACTTAGAATTTAAGCAAAATATGTGAATTTGTGTATTTATTTTGCATACATCTATTTCAAAGTTTTCATTTTAAACATGGGCTTAAGCTATTTTTGTTGAATTGGTGTGACATCCGTTTCAATAAAATCATCCTCGGCGGAGTCGTCATCCCAGTCATTACTCCCTACTTTGTTAAATAGTGCCATGAGATTGACATTGCCAATGACCACAAGTTCAGTTTCTCTCAGTTCAGCATGATTAATATGGACTTTGTTTAGGGTATCCATAATTGAGCGTTTGTCACCAAGCCAACGATTAAGGTCTAAATGCAAAAGTTCATCTTTGACAGTCAATACATTAAATTTTTCTAAAATCATGCCCAAAGGGTCTTTTTTTAGAATTTTTTGATAGAAAAATAATGCAGCATTAACCCCAAGCTTATAGAAAAAATTGGGATAAGTTGCTTCAATGACTTCGGTATTGCTAATTTGTTCAAAGACGATGAGTTGCATGTCTTTGTTAAATTCCATTTGAATGAGTTTAAGATCTACGCCTAAGACTAGATGCATGCCTTTAACATTCAATGTTGCATATAAACGTAGCCAATCATTATGTAAGTCAGCATGTAAGTCTTCTAAAATTTCAACATTGTCAGTGACAAAACGTTGAAAAGTAGCATTGAGAAAAACCTGTGATATAGGGAACTCACGTTCTTCTTCAATAAAATCCCCAGCTTTTTGGTAAATACGTTGAATACGTTGAGCAATCTTAGAAAGTAGCGACGGCATAAGTGAGTTCCAAATCAGCTTCATTTTATTCGGTGTATCTTGTCGATTTGTTTAAAATTTCCAAGCTTTATTCTTGCAGTTTAGCAAATTTAGATGCACCATTTTAACGTTTTATTCTAATGATATATTTTCTATTAAAAGCAGCACTGAAAAGTATTAAAAGTGTAATGCTAAAATAGTTTTATTTTTGATTCAGTTGGGGAATGGCGGTCAATTGTCATGTTTAAAAAAATGAAGATTTCATCTAAGGCTTTTTTACCTTGGTGGGAAGACAATATCTTCTTAAGTGCTTTCGTAGTGGCGATTGCACTGCATCTGGTTTTTATTTCATTACAGTTTGCTGAGCCCAAAGAACATGATTTACATCATAGCAAAGACATTGCTGTGACCTTGCGCCCAAGTGCAGATGAAGTCAAAGATGCAGACTTTTTAGCGCAAGAAGATCAACAAGGCTCTGGTGTATTTCGTGAAAAGCACCGTATGTCGAGTGATATGCCCGCACAGACAAAAGATCTAAGCGCTGGTGAGCAAGAGTTAGAAGCGTTGGAAAAAGTACAGCAAAAGCGTGAATTAAAGTTTGAAGAAAAAGTATTGATGACTGTGCTCAGTTGGCAGAAACAAGCAGAACAAAATGAACGTAAAAAAGCCATGGATGAGCTGCAAAGTCAATTTCAAGCCAAAGCAGCCATGGTGGCGAGTTTAGAAGCACAATATTTACAAAAACAGCAAAATTTTAGTAAACAGCAAAAAATTAAAACTGTGGATGGTATTCAAGCGAAAAAAGACGCTTCAGCAGCTTATTTGGAGAAGTTTCGTGCCAAAGTAGAATTGTATGGTAACCGTTATTATCCTGATGAGGCAAAACAACAACGCTTATCGGGTGAAGTTCGTTTAATGGTGATCTTGAATGCTTCAGGCGGGATTCGTGCGATTCGTTTGATTGAAAGTTCAGGGCATCCAATTTTAGATGAAGCTGCAAAAAACTCAGTGCGTAAAGGTGCGCCGTTTGGAAATTTTGATGCCAATATGAAAGATATTTCTGAGCTGAGAATTATACGAACTTGGCGTTTTGATCCTGCTGAATCTGAGTTTGAAGTGCATTGAGGACATTTTAACGAGCAATAAATTCATCGACTGTGACGATTTCATCAATGCTCAGTGACCAAAGAGTGGCTTGAATACATTTATTTTCAGCGATACGGCTGTACTCAGTATGGTCAAAGTTTAAATCAAAACAATGTTGCCAACTGGTTTTTATCTCTTGTTTAATGTCTCTAGGTAATTGATAAAAATCAGTATCTTCTAGCCCTAATTTTTTTAATTTTTCATTAAATTGAATTTCATCTGCTGTTGAACAAGGGATATATGATTTAAAAGAATAAGGATAATGCCATAAATCAAAATCAGACAATAAAATCTCATGGCTTTTCTTTTGAAATTCGATGCGAACCGCTTTGCTTCCTTTGCTTAAATGTCCTGAATATCTCAAATCAGGGCGCTTCTGTGTCGATGATTGCCATTGATACCATGCCCAAATTGGGCAACTGGCATATTGAGATGAAGCCCCAATACGCATATTCATTTGCTGGATAAGCCATTGGTAGCCATGTACACAATGTCGATCTACGTGGTCTGAATAGTATGGGTAAATAGTTTGATTTTGCAAAATTTGCTCATAAAAAGAATAGTCTTGAATTGTCCACAATGTGGTTAACGTGTTTTGTTCATTCATGTATTTCATTCATTTTCATTTTGCTTTGAAAAAGGTTGAGGCAGTAATTGCAGATGTGGATAGGGTACTTCAATTTTGGCATCTTGCAGGGCTTCTTTGACGTGTTCTAGTAACTTTTCTTGAATACGAGGTAAGCGCTCCATTTGATAGGGTTCGAGCCAATAACGCACAATCAGCACGATGCCTGATTCTGCAAATTCACGCACATCAACACTCGGTGCAGGGGTTTTTAAATATTCATCTTCTTGGTCTAAACGCATTAAAATAGCTTGACGTGCTTTTTCAATATCTTCATGCAGTGAAATACGGCAATAACTTTCAAAACGCATTCTTTCATGCGCAGTTAAATTGGTGACCTCGGCATTGGCAACGGTTGAGTTTGGAATAATAATCAATAAATTATCACGGTTACGAATATGGGTCGTTCTGAGTAAAATTTGCGTAATTTTTCCTTCAAATTTATTAATACGCACCCAGTCGCCAATATGAAAAGGGCGTTCTATTAAAATTGTAATACCTGCAATAAAATTAGACAATGTGGACTGAGCGGCGAAACTCACTGCAATCCCGACAATCCCAAGACCTGCCATAATCGAAATAATATTAAAGCCAAACTGTGCCATGATGGCTGCGATGCCAAAAATGACGAGGAGCACAGAAATAATGTTACGTAACAGTTGTTTTAACGAATCATCAATATAAAAACGATCTAAGAAACGCATAGTGAGTTTGGTAAATAGCATCCAAATCATATAAAAGATCAAGGAAACAATCGCAGCGCGTGAAACGGCTTGTAAGTATTTTTCAGACAAACCAAATTGCGAAAGAATCGTAATGACTGAGGCAAGTAACCAAAAAAAGTGAATGGTATTGTTGATGATGTTTGTAATGATTGGATTAGTATTAAACTTTTTAGATATATAGCGAACAAAAAGCCGTAAAACCCGACTCAGTAGCCAAAAAAATGCGATTAAGATGACGACAATAAAGAGCTTGCTCAATATTGAAGCTGCAAGGATATCCCAATCTAAATCGTGATTCTCTGGCGCACCCATACTTAAATAGATACTGCGTTTGAGGGCATCTAAAAACTCGTTGAATAGGCGGTCGAACATGATTTAAGTGATGAATTATCTAATATTTTTAGGGACTTTGACAGTATAGATAAAAGGTGTTTGCGGTGATAGAACTAACTTTTGTAATTTTACCGTATAAGTGTAACGATTTTCCTATTCTCAAATAAAAGCAAGATAAGCAATGTTGACATTACTTATCTTGCAAGGAAAGTTGATATTAACTTTCTTTGATGGTGTAAGGATTATCGAAACCTAATTTTGCCAAAATCTCAATTTCTAAAGCTTCCATTTCCTCAGCATCAGCTTCAGAAGTTTCATGGTCATAACCCATTAAATGCAAAGTGCCATGCACCAGCATATGGGTGAAATGCTCAATCGGTGTTTTTTCTTGTTCAAACGCTTCTTGTAAAACCACAGGAATACAAATCACCAAATCACCAATGGGGAATGTATCTAAGATTTGAGCCATTTCATCAGGCAAATCACTTGGGAAAGACAGCACATTAGTCGGTTTGTCTTTGCCACGATATTCTAAATTGAGTTTGTGACTTTCATCGACATCGACGCAGGCAATACCAATTTCACAATCACTTTGCGTATCAATAAAGCGCAGTGTCGTTTCAACGACTTTTTTCACATAGGCACGTTTGAGCACCAATTCAGGTGCCTCAAACGCTTGTTGTAACGATAAACTAAGTTTCAAAATGAATCCTTAACTTTAACCATGTATAACGTTTTAGTCCTGTGCATCTGCTTTGAGATCATTATCTGCGATGAGGGCTTGTTGTAGCGCTTTACGCTCAGCACGTGCAGCAGAACTTAAACGGTGTTGTTCACCTTCCCATCCTTCATAAGCTTCAACAATTTTTTGCACCAATTGATGACGGACAACATCACGAGAATGGAAACGTGTGATATGAATCTCTTTGACATTTTCAAGTACACGCAGTGCATGCGCAAGACCTGATTGTTGACCACGTGGTAAGTCAACTTGGGTAATATCCCCCGTAATGACAGCCCGTGAACCAAAACCTAAACGCGTTAAAAACATTTTCATTTGTTCAGGTGTGGTATTTTGCGCTTCATCCAAAATAACAAAAGAATGATTTAAAGTACGACCACGCATATAGGCGAGGGGAGCAACTTCAATGATTTGACGCTCAATTAATTTTGCGACTTTTTCAAAGCCAAGCATTTCATACAAGGCATCGTAAAGTGGGCGTAAGTAGGGGTCAATTTTTTGAGTTAAATCGCCAGGTAAAAAACCCAGCTTTTCACCCGCTTCAACAGCAGGACGGACGAGTAAAATTCTTTGAATTTCGTTGCGCTCAAGCATGTCGACTGCGGCAGCAACAGCAAGATAGGTTTTACCCGTACCTGCAGGACCAATCCCGAAAGAAATGTCACTTTGTAAAATACGTTGTACATAACGTTTTTGGTTGATGCCGCGTGGATTAACACGCCCTTTAGGAGTTTGCAGCCAAATGGCTTCAAGCCCTGTATGTTCGTTATCTGATAAATCAGCTTGTAACTCTCGGTCAGTTTGACTGCCTTGAATCATGAGGTGAACGGTATCTGCACTAATTTGAGCAGAAAATTCAGCTTCGTCATATAAACGTTGCAATAAAATTTCTGCTCTTTCAACAGCATCTAATTTCCCATCGATAAAAAAAGCTTCACTTCGATGGGAGATTTTGACCTCTAAACGTTGTTCTATTTGTTTCATATGGCTGTTATAAGCACCAAGCATGCTTTTTAAACGTTCCATAGAAATGCCAGGAAAAGCTACTGTACGTCGAATTTCGGCAGTCAAGAGATATCCTTTTTATAAGCTTAATGGATAGCTCTACATTACGACACGTCAGGCTCAAGATTCAAGAGTTCACCATAAACTAAATTTAAGGTTTTAATCTCTGTGATCTCAATCTCTGCAAAGCGTCCCACCCAATTCGCATCGCCAATAAATGTTACTAAACGTGTATTGTCTGCAGTTCCAACCAATAAATTAGGATCTTTATTGGAAACACTCTCAATTAGAACACGTTGGATGGTTCCAAGCATGGCATCAGTTTTTTCAATACTGGATTGTTTAATCCATTGTTGAACTTTAGCCAAGCGTTCTTTCTTGACAGACTCAGGCGTTTCATCTGCAAGTTCAGATGCTGGCGTACCTGGACGTTTTGAATAGATAAAACTATAAGAATGGTCAAAATCTAAATCTTGAATAAACTGATAAGTTTCTTCAAAATTTGCATCAGTTTCACCAGGGAAGCCAATAATAAAGTCTGAAGATAAATGCATATCTGGGCGAACTTTACGTAACTTCGCAATTTTATCGATATAAACATCGATAGTATGGTTACGTTTCATTGCTTGTAACACATCATTTGAGCCACTTTGTACAGGCAAATGTAAATGTGAAACCATTTGTGGCAAGTCACGGTAGCACTGAATCAAATCATCATTAAATTCAAGTGGATGTGAAGTTGTGTAACGTAGACGACCAATCCCTGGAATTTCCGCGACTAAACGCAGTAAATCTGCAAAGGTGCAGATTTCACCTTCAAAGGTTTCACCACGGTAACCATTCACGTTTTGACCTAAAAGGCTAATTTCACGCACGCCTTTTTCAGCTAAACCTGCGATTTCAGCTAAAACGTCATCAAGTGGACGAGAAACTTCTTCACCACGTGTATATGGTACAACACAGAAAGAGCAGTATTTTGAACAGCCTTCCATGATCGAAACAAAAGCTTTAAAACCTTCCACACGTGGCTCAGGTAAAAAGTCGAATTTTTCAATATCTGGAAATGAAATATCGACCAATTTAATTTTTTCTTTTTTTGGTTTTTCGACTTGATCATGATGTTGATCAAGCATTTGTGGTAAACGGTGTAAGGTTTGTGGACCAAAAACCATATCGACATATGGCGCACGTTTTTGAATATTGTCACCTTCTTGCGAAGCAACACATCCACCGACACCAATCACTAAATCTGGATTTTGTTCTTTCAGTTTGCGCCAGCGACCCAATTCAGAAAACACTTTTTCTTGTGCTTTTTCACGAATTGAACAGGTATTCATTAGGAGAATATCTGCATCTTTAGGATCAGTGGTCAGTACATAACCGTGTGAATCGCCTAAAAGATCTGCCATACGATGACTGTCATACTCATTCATCTGACACCCTTGCGTTTCGATATACAGTTTTTTCACTGTACCGTCTGCTGGGGTGTGCTGTGGCTGGAGAACAGTGTTTTCTGAGGCAGCTTTGGCACCATTGGGGATGAAGGTTTGAACCGTCATGGAGGTGTTTATCCTATATAAAACCAAAAATTAAATGGAGTGACGTTTCGTCAAACCAATAAAGTAGCGCATTTTACAGTATTTACATACAAAGCCATAATAAAAATCTATACAGTAAGATGAATATTCAAATCATGCTAAAAAAGAACGAAAAATGGATAAAATTAATAACGTTGAATCATAAGGTTACACAACAGAACAGTAGAAAAGCATGAGAATAATTAAACTACACGTTATTTCGTGCGATGTTGAAAAAGGTTAACCATGCAAGATAACAATACCTTGGTGAGAGAAAACGTGTTAAATCAAAAATCAATCAAAAAAAATAAAATAACATCGTGTGTTTTAGGTTTAGTTGCATGTGCAGGTTTACAAGTCACGCAGGCTGTAGAAGAACAATTCAATGACGCGCTTCGCAACGCCAATAATCCAAGTGCCCTAGAACAATATCGTATCAGCATGCAAAATGATGCATTAGGATATTACCCGGAATATTTCTCGTTAAATTCAAATTTAGCATTTCAACCTGCTGCAAATATTGTGAGCTTTGCACAGCGTTACCCACAGTCTGCTATGGCAGAAAAGCTTGCTGCAGATTATGTCGAAGAAAAAGTGAAACAAGCCGACTTTGCGAGTGCTCAACCTGTTTTGGCTTATGTGTCTAATCCAGACCAAGCAGAAAGTTGTGCTATGGCACAAGTACGTGCCAAAACAGGCGATTCCTTAGTCTTTGCTGAGTTTAAAGATGTTTGGTTGGCGACCAATTCTCAACCTGAATCATGTAATGGCTTAGGTCGTTTAATGTTGTCTAGTCCGTTATTGACGGCTGAAGATCGTCAACAGCGACTCTATGCACAGCTTCGTGCGGGGCAGTCTGGACAAGCCATTGCTACCGCACAGTCGATCGGTGTTAATCTTTCATTGGCACAACTTAATCAGATTCAAGCCAATCCATTAAATTATTTATGGACAGCACCTAAAGCTAATGTTACAGATTATGCTTATATGATATTTGCTTTAGGGCGTGCTGCGGACACTGATTTAACCTCTGCCTTACAGTCTGTGCCACGCCTTGCTCAGGGTGTGCCAGATACAGTACAAAAGTATTTATACCGTACAGTCGGTTATATTGGCGGGACAACGGTGATGAAAAATAATTTCAATCGCCAAGTCTTAGAAAGTTTAGATGCCAGTTATGGTGTGCCATTTAGTGCAGAAGAGGCTGAGATTTATGCACGACAAGCCATTCGTTTTGGCGCTTGGGAAAGTGTCATTCGTGCTATAGACAGCATGAGTGTCACGCAGAAACAAGAAGATCGTTGGCAATATTGGTTAGCACGTGCATCTGAACAACGGGGTGATAAATCCTCGAAAAAGACTGCCGAAGAAATTTTTAAACGTTTGGCAATGTCAGGCGATGATTACCATAATCTCTTAGCAAGAGATCATATTGGTCAAAAATATAATGACGGTTTGAGTCAGGAACAACCATCGTCAAGCGATGTGCAACGTTTGAATCAAGATATTCATTTCCGCCGTGCATTTGCCTTAAAAAATATCAATGCCAATCCGAGTTATACCAATCGTGAATGGAACTGGGCAGTGCGCCAAGCGTATTTAAAACAAGATGATGGTTTATTGCTTGCTGCTGCACAACGTGCGACGAATATGGGGTGGTATGATCGTGCAATTTATGCAGCAGATCGAACTAAGAAAAAGCATAACTATACGTATCGTTATGCCACACCACATCAATCTTTGGTTGTCAGTCACAGTCGTAATGTTGGCATTGACCCTGCTTGGGCATATGGTTTGATGCGTCAAGAAAGTCGTTTTGTCACTGCGGCTCGTTCACATGTGGGGGCAGGTGGTCTGATGCAAATCATGCCAGGGACAGCAAAGCAAGTTGCACGACAAATGGGTGAAACCTATAATCCTGCCGCACTGAGTGATCCAAATACCAACATTCGCTATGGCACATATTATTTATCTATGATTCAACAACAGTTAAGTAATAATCCTGTTTTAGCGACAGCGGGGTATAATGCAGGCCCAAACCGTGCTAAACGTTGGCAGCCAAATGATCGCAGTTTAGCCGCAGATCAATATACTGAGGCGATTCCACTGAATGAAACACGCGATTATGTAAAAAATGTGATGACCAATGCGGTACATTACGGCATGTTACTCGGGCAAGGACCACAAGTCATTGAAAGCCGTATGCCAAATATTGCCATTCGGGCTTTTGAATAACAGAATTGGATGATTTTGTAATAAATTTTTGTGTGCATGGTTACAATGAAGAACGTTGTGTTGAATCGCTTGAAAAGAAAAATTCGTGTGTGGGTATTGATCTGCACAGGATTTTTCTTATTTAAAATGGATGCATCTGCTGCACCCGCACGACCACAAGGTTATGTAATGCAAATACAGTTGACGCCAGCGGTTTGTGCTTTGGATAGCTCTAAACAAAAGCAACGTAAATGTTTAGAAGGCTATTCACTGACCATTACAGGTTTACTCCCTGAAACCACACAAAAAGATTGCCAAACATCTTCATCTGCAACACTTACGCCACTACAATCTAAAGTTGTTGCTCGTGTGATGCCCGATCAAAATGCACGAACCCAACTTTGGGCGAGTGTTGGAGGGTGTGTCCCCATGAATGCGAGCCAATATTTTAGGACAATGATTAATTTGGCTGAAAAATTAAAAATTCCTGCTGATCTGACCAGTGCAGACAGTCGAGTGGTGTATCACAATCAATTAAAAGCACAATTTACTAAACTGAACCCAAGTTTGCCTTCAAATAGTCTGAATTTTATTTGCCAAAGCAGTCGATCAAGCACAATTTTGACTGAAATCGAAGTCTGTTACAAAGTAAATGGTCAATATAAACAATGCTCAAGTCAATTAGTTTCAAATTGCCCAAATAGTTTTTCCATAAAAGGTGCCTATTAAGGTTTTGAAAGCACTTATTTATTTTTCCTATAATACTTTTGTTGAAAATCATTTTCTTTTAAATGCATAACGCCAAAGATTGGAGTACAATCTTTGGCGTTTATGATAATTCGATTAAATGGAAATAGTCCTTTAATCACATTAACGATCCTCAATTGGAGATAATTACATGAAGCAAGCAGTTCGTGTTGCCGTTACTGGCGCTGCAGGTCAAATCGGTTACAGCTTATTATTCCGTATCGCTAGTGGTGAAATGCTTGGTAAAGACCAACCAGTTATCCTTCAATTATTAGAAGTTCCATTTGAGAAAGCTCAAGCTGCGCTTAAAGGCGTAATGATGGAACTAGACGACTGTGCATTCCCATTATTAGAAGGCATGATCGGTACTGATGATCCTAAAGTTGCATTTAAAGATGCTGATTATGCACTTTTAGTTGGTTCACGTCCACGTGGTCCAGGTATGGAACGTGCTGAATTACTTAAAGTGAACGGTGAAATCTTCATCGGTCAAGGTCAAGCATTGAATGAAGTTGCAAGCCGTGACGTTAAAGTTCTTGTTGTAGGTAACCCTGCAAATACTAACGCTTATATCGCAATGAAATCTGCACCAGATCTTCCTGCGAAAAACTTCACAGCAATGTTACGTCTTGACCACAACCGTGCGTTAACTCAACTTGCTCAAAAAGCGAACGTTGCAGTTTCTGACATCAAACACATGACTGTTTGGGGTAACCATTCTCCAACAATGTATGCTGACTACCGTTTTGCGACAGTAAACGGCGAAAGCTTAAAAGACAAAATCAATGATGCAGAATGGAACAAAGATGTATTCCTTCCAACTGTTGGTAAACGTGGCGCTGCGATCATCGAAGCACGTGGTTTATCTTCTGCTGCATCTGCTGCAAACGCTGCGATCGACCATATGCGTGATTGGGCGCTTGGTACAAACGGTGAATGGGTAACGATGGGTATTCCTTCTGATGGCTCTTATGGTATTCCTGAAGGTGTAATGTTCGGTTTCCCTGTAACTTGCGAAAATGGCGAGTACAAAATCGTTCAAGGTCTTGAAATCGACGAATTCAGCCGTGAACGTATCAACTTCACTTTAGAAGAGTTAGAAGGCGAACGTGCAGCAGTTGCTGACATGGTTAAATAATTGAATTTTTAAGATCGTTGATCTTTTAGATTGAATTAAAAAAAGCACTCCATTTTGGGGTGCTTTTTATTGGTATTCGTTGATAAAAATGATTAACAAACAATAACAAGAATAAAGCAAGATCATGCTGAATTTAGAATAAAAAACAGTTAATTTTAAAAATGATATCGTCAATTTAAACTTTAACAATAAGCAACGCAGGAAAATAATATGTTTGATGAACAACCGACACTTAAATTGTTATTTGATCAATTGGGATTGGATTCAGATCAGGCTTCAATTGATCAATTTGTTGCAACACATCAGCTACCACAAGGGGCGATGCTACATGAAGCGAGTTTTTGGAGTGATTCACAGCGTGAGTTTATTGCAAGCCATTGGCGTAAAGATGACGATTGGGCTTTGGTGATTGATGAACTGAACGAGTTATTGGCAGATAAGTCTTAGATTTTAAATAGAATGTCTATGCTTTCTATAAGTGTGTGAAAATTAATCACAAATTGAAACAACAAAAAATAGTCTTAGGACTATTTTTTTTGTCTAAATTCTTATAAGTTGGTTGTATAAGGAAATACAATTTTATTGATATAAATTTATTGGATAAGCTTCATAAATGTTTGAACGATAAAAATTTACCGAGGGAGGGCAGGAAGCTCATGAACACTCAACCATCTTTAGCCTTATTATTTTCTCAGCTCGGTTTGGCAAATAGTCCTGCTGCAATTGAGCTCTATATTCGTACTCATCAATTAACATCTAGTCAAAATTTGCATGACGCGCCATTTTGGAATAAATCACAACGTGACTTTTTAATCAGTCATTTGGTTCAAGATGATGATTGGGCAATGTGGATTGATGAACTAAATCAACAATTACACATGGATGCCTATAAACTACAAACGGCTTAAAAGTATTTATTTCAAACTGAAAAAAAGATGGTATTTCACCATCTTTTTTTGTTTTAAATTCAAAGCTTAATGTAATTTATTTTGAATTAAATCATTAAACCATGTGTTTTGACGTACCTGTTTAAAGGCAGGATGTTCTTGCAATAATGCTACATCACATTGTTCAGTTTTCACATATTTACTGAGCCAATGTCGTGTTAAGGCCAATTCATTTTTAACCGCAGAGGCATAAGCAAGGAAGAAATAAATTTCATTATGCTCATGCGGTGTTAATGGTTTTAAAATTTGCTGCGTAATTAATGCAAAACGATTTTCTTGAGTAATTTCAAAATACAACATATAGGCTTTAGCTAAATGTAGCGACAATTTGAGATATAAACTCATCGGCATTTCTTCATATTCCACACGTGCACTTTCAAGCAATACAATGGCTTCTTGTAGAAAATGAATTTGTTCTTGGCGTACATGGCTAAGTACCACCAATTGCAAGCGTAAGTCAGCTCGTTCCAAAGCGAGTTCAGGCGTGTTTTCTTGCAAATACATTTGGTCTGTTTCACCAATACGTGCAATGATTTGTTTTGTATTTTCAAACATGCGCCTTCATCCTCATTTTTCAATAGCGCTATATATGAGGATGAATATTTAAATTTAAAGATAATGAGCAGCTAAAAAGAACAAAGCGTAAAACTTATAATAGTTGCTGATCTGAACGCAGCCATGCTGTAATGGATAAACGCTGATGTTTAGCTTCAATGACTTCGTGTAATAAATCACTCTGAAATATCGCAAGACGATTGGGTTTAGGGTGGATATAGTGCCATTGATTATTTTTATCTTGTAGATGTAATTGACCACCCCAATCATCTTGCCATTGCTTATGTAAATAATACACAGCGGAGATCATTCGACCATTTTTACCTTGTGGATTATCACGATGTAAAGTATAAAATTCGCCTGCATTATAACAAGCAAAATGTGCTTCTACTTCATTGATTCCTAAATAAAAATAACGATTTAATGTATTGGAGAGTTGTTTTAATGTGTCGATATGTTGTTGGGCAATGTCTAAATTGTCATTGATCCATAAAATATGATCACTACGAATATTGCTGATGACACCATTTTGAACGGCAGCAGCACGAAATTCATTAAGGTGGGTGGTACATTCGAGTACAAGTGCTTGTAAATAGTCTGTGGGATAAACATCATCAATAATGGCGAAACCGTGTTGATCTAAATCATCTAAAATTTGATCAACATTCCAAGACTTTGGGAGAAAGATCACATCCATACATATCCAAAAAATAACGAAAAAATAAAGGCTTTATTTTAGAACAAGAACGGGACAGTGAAGAAATATTTTTTCGTGCTAAAATAGTTGTTGAACTTAGGAATGAATCAAAACATGAATTACCGTCACCATTTCCATGCAGGCAACTTTGCTGATGTCATGAAACATGTGTTATTGCTGCAAATTTTGGCACGTTTAAATGGCAAAGATAAACCATATCGTTATGTAGACACGCATGGTGGTGCGGGTAGATACGATTTATCGACTGCAGAAGCACAAAAATCAGGTGAATTTTTAAATGGTATTCACCGTTTGGTTAAATTAGATGACTCGATTAAGCGTAATGCGCCTGAAGGCGTAAAACAATATCTTAAAATTGTTGAAGATATGCGTGCAGGTTCAGGCAAAGGGGCATATCCAGGTTCGCCGTGGTTTGCACTTGAAGGTATGCGTGAAACAGATAAAGCCACTATTTTTGAAATGCAACGAGATGTATTTCAACAGCTTTATTATAATATTCGTGACAAACGTGCAGGCTTACATGAGCGTGATGCTTATGAAGGCTTACTTGGTGTGATTCCACCGAAAGAAAAACGTGGGTTGGTCATGATTGATCCACCATATGAGTTGGAACGTAAAGATTTTCCTCAATTGGTAGAACTTTTAGTTGCAGCTTATAAAAAATGGCCTACAGGTATTTTTGCAGTTTGGTATCCAATTAAAGATCGTGCCATGATTGAACGCTTTGAAAAGAAAATGATCAAAACAGGTATTCGCCGTCAGTTGGTGTGTGAAGTCTGTGTCTGGCCAGATGACACGCCTGTAGGTTTAAATGGTTGTGGTCTATTGGTGATTAATCCACCTTGGAAATTCTCTGAAGATGCTGATGAAGCTTTACAATGGCTATTTCCACATTTACGTATGAGTGAAAATGGTGGTCATGCAGCAGTACGTTGGTTAGTTGGCGAATAAGCAAAATTGATGAAAAAGGTCACAGTAGGATCGAACAATGACAAATATAAATAAACCTGAAAGCAATCCTTCTTCGCACGATGATCATGCTTTTGACGGCATTACCTTTGAAGTCGAAGAAGTGGAGCATACCTATGAAGGGGAAAAGGTCAAACGTCGCGGGATCTACTTGTGGCCAAATTTAATCACCACTGCTGCATTGTTATCGGGTTTTTACTCAATTATTGCCAGTATGAATGGTGATTTTACCCAAGCGATTTATGCAATTTTCCTTGCTGCTTTATTTGATGGTTTAGATGGACGTGTAGCCCGTGCAATAGGTGCGCAAAGTGCATTTGGTGAACAATTTGATTCGCTCTCTGACTTACTGGCATTTGGTGTTGCACCTGCAATCCTAATGTACAGTTGGAGTTTACATGATCTCGGTCGCATCGGTTTGGCTGCATGTTTTGTCTATACCGCATGTGCTGCATTTCGTTTAGCACGTTTTAACGTGCAAATCGGTGTAGTCGATAAACGCTATTTTATTGGCGTTGCAAGTCCATTAGCTGCTGTGATGATCATTTCATTGGTCTGGGTTGGACGAGATTTTCCCGCTATTTTTGATTTGAAAGATATCGGTATTCAAATTGTCAATGCTGTGATTATTGTCGCTGTAGGATTATTGATGATTTCCAATATCAAATATTATTCATTTAAAACTGTTGATCGTAAACGTGTCCCATTTTTCGTGTTACCAATCGCTGTATTTATTTTGGCAGCAGTGACCTATAATATTCCTGTAGGCATTCTTATTATTTCAATTATCTATGCCATGTCTGGATTTATAACCACTTTTCTGGCTAGAAAAAATGCGGTGAGCTAATAAAAAAATAGGAGTTTGATATGCAGTTGTTCATGAATTTTATCGATGAATCCAAACAGCTCAATCAAGCTCCTTTTCCGCTGAAGCTCGATTATCATCCACAACGTGGACGATTTAAAATTATTCATCAAGGATTGATGATTCCTAATCTACCCGCACCTTTATATTACCTCAATTTCCTGAGCATCATTGGGCAATCCAACATTCCTATATTACGTAATCAAGATGCGATTCACACTACAGCTTTGGATACAGCAACGATTATTGTAAGTTGTAGTGCGCATATGGCTGGGCATTTTTCTTCTTATTCCATTGAAAATGATTGCAACTTCAAATCAGATTTTTATCAATTTGCAAATAAAGAAATATTACAAGGTACTTTTCCATTTTTTCGATTAACACGCCAAGATGACGAGCTGAGTTTTGATCTTAAAATTCAAACTACCCCGATCATTTCACATTTCACCAAACTGAAATTAGGTATTTTTAATCATTGGTCTTTGCTGTGTCATTGTCGAGGTGAACTGAGTTACAAGGGACAAAGTTACAACATTGATGAAATGGGTTCATTTGAATATGCTCGCGCAATCAATATTCCTTATTTACCTTTGTGTTTTTTTACCTATCAAATTATTAACCTGCAAAATCAACGTCAATTGTTGTTAGGACAGATTCGTAATAACTTTAATCAAATCGTACAGTCGCGTATTTATTTTAGAGATGCGCAAACTTCAATCGCTGAGATGTTTGATGAAGATGTTCATTTCAAAATTTTGCGAGTGTATCCAAAAGTAAAAACACCTAATCACCAAGAAATGTACTTACCACGAGAGTTTTATTGGACTTTTCAAAATGGAAATAGAAAAATAGAAATCCATGCAGAAAGCCGTGGTGATTATAAATTTGGTCTAGCAGCAGGTTATGTCGGTAGTTTTAAATATTGTGTAAATATTGATGGAATTGAAGAAACAGGAGAAAGTGGCTACTGTGAATACATTGATTGTCGTCCTTTAAAGTGGCAAGAAAAAGAAAATGACGAAAAAAAAGCGAATGAAGCAATGAATATCATGCCATGTACGCTCAAAAAATAACAAAAACAGCTAAAATTGTAGAATAAACAAGCAAGCGATAAGCTTTTTAAAAAATAAATCAAAAAAGGGGTTGCGTCATATCTGAAATACTGTAGAATGCACATCCATCGGCGGTGATGAAGATTAAAACTTCTGATAAAACAATGACTTGGTTG
>NZ_JACANS010000009.1:0-23778 GCF_030329305.1 Acinetobacter sp. 251-1
CACTTACCCAAGTTACGCCTTAAATTTGGATCAATTAGGGGCGCTTTGCATTTCAAATCTTTGTGCAACAAAGCCTATCACCAAGATTAGGCAAATCATCAAATAAAAACCCCCCTTTTAATCCAGGAAAATAAATTAAACCTACAATAATTATAATAAGAATAAATAAATAATATGGGTTATTTTTTATATTAATCATTTAATTTCTTCGCAAATTTTATAATAAAAACATAAGCCCCTTATAAGAAGGGGCTTATGCTTCCAAACGTATTTCTATTTAATTATAGAACGCCTTTAGGAATATATTTATCTGCTAAGTTACCACCAGACTTTTTCAATGAACCATTACCTTGTACATTTAACACCAAGTTTTGGCCTTGAATTTGCTTAGAAACACCAGTGCTCTTATATGTGATCGTAATCTGACAACCAGTTGCTGTATCACCAGTAGCAGTACTAGTTACATTACCGCTTACTAAAACTTTTTCTGCATATTTGCCACCCAAGCTATGAGTACCACATTGTCCTTGTTGCATACTATCAGCAACTTCTGTCTTTAAACCACCAGCTAACGAAACACCTTCAGATGCTTGTGAACGAGCAATATAATCTTGATAAGCAGGAATCGCAATCGCAGCCAAAATACCAATAATCGCAACAACGATCATTAACTCGATTCATTCCATAAGTGCTTTTTATATGGACACATATAAGCCATTAAATTGAATCACTTTTATCAATTTAATCCAATGTCCATATGCCATAGTTATTATATTGACAAAAAAACGGCTAATGTCCATATCAAAAATACATTCTCAAACTGACAGAAATTGTCACTTTTCTTACTAAATTGACCTTAAAAAATAAGTTTTAAAATTTTTCTTGAAAGTATGATTACATTGAATAAAAATAACACTGTACCAAGCAAATAGTTCAGCCTTTTAAAGTGAATTATTTTCTTTAACAAATGCTGAAAAACAAATTATAAAATATATTTGGAGAATGTTATGAATACAATGCAGAAGGGCTTTACGCTCATCGAACTTATGATCGTTGTCGCGATTATCGGTATTTTGGCTGCGATTGCGATTCCGCAATACCAAAACTACATTGCTAAATCTCAAGTGAGTCGTGTAATGTCAGAAGCAGGTTCTGTAAAAACTGCAATTGAAACTTGTTTAAATGATGGCAAAACTGCGGTAGGCGATTGTCCACTCGGTATTACTACTTCAAATATCCAAACAATTGAAGTTAATGCTGCTGCTGCTGATAGTGATGGTAATAATGGTGCTGCGTTAACTGAAACTACTGCAATTGTAGCAACATTCGGTAATAATGCTGCCCAAACCTTAAAAGCAACTCCGTCTACTTTAACATGGGTACGTGATGCTACTGGTTCTTGGCGTTGTCATACAACTGCTGCTGAAAAATATCGTCCAGCAAGCTGTTCTGCTTCAATTTAATTGATGGACTAAAGGAGAGTCCTCATATGAGGACTCTTTTTTATAATATGGCTACTTTAATTTTATTGTGTTTACCTAATTTTATTCTATTTGTACTAAATCAAGATATTCATATTTTATTATTTAGTTTCTTATTGAATATCGTTCTTTTTTCTTTGATTCGTTCAACACGGTATTTATGGAGTTTAGCTTTATTTTTTTTACTGATTCCAGTTGTTATATTTTATATTTATTATTATCAAAATATGCCTGATGAAAATATTATAGGCATAATATTAGAAACAAATATTGAAGAATCATCGCAATTTATTGGAAATAGAATTCCTATATATCTTACTTTATATTTTTTATATGTTATTTTTATATGTTATTTTCTATATTTAAATTTTAAGAAACCAGTGGTTTGGTTACACTCTAGCCGTTATTGGGTTCTTGTGATTGGTAGTATATATTTGATTTCAATGTTTTTTTTAAATCAAAAAATAAGCAACCAAATCAATCAACAATTTTCAGAAAACTTTTTGGTTGTAGAAAATAATAGTTTTCTTCAAGAAGCAAAACAAACTTATCCATTCGGTATGCTAATTTCATTTTATGATTTATATAAAGAACAAAAAAAAATTAATCAAGCCTTTCAGCACAATGCAAATTTTAAATTTAATGCAACATCATATTTTGACGGTACGCAAAAACAAATCTATGTATTGGTTATTGGTGAAACTAGTCGCAGAGCAAATTGGTCGCTCAATGGCTATAGCCGGGCAACTAATCCACAATTAAGTCAACAAAAGAATTTGGTCAATTTTAGTAATATGTTGGCAATTGCTAGTGCAACTCGTAATGCTGTGCCCATGATTTTGACTCGTAAACCCGCAGAACAAGTTTATGCGTATAATTTCCCAGAAAAGTCTATTATTTCAGCATTCAAAGAAGCAGGATTTAGAACCTATTGGCTGTCTACCCAGCAACAATTTGGAAATTTTGATACCAGTACCTCGGTATATGCCAAAGAAGCAGACCAAGTGATTTTTTTAAATAAAGCCAATTATACTGATGCAGGCGAACATGATGATGTGCTGATTCCAGTGCTGAATAAAATTATCCATTCCAATGAGCAAAGACAGTTTATTGTTATTCATACCTTAGGTAGTCATTATAACTATGCACATCGTTATCCAAAAGAATATGATATTTTCAGACCATCACTCAATGATCTATCAAAATACAGTTTACAGGAACTTAAATATAAACAAAAACTCGTAAATAGTTATGATAATTCGATTCTATTTACTGATCATGTTTTAAATAATATGATTGAAATATTAAAACAACAAAAACAAGCAGAATCTTTTCTATTTTATAGTTCTGATCATGGTGAAGATCTTTTTGATCATGGTTGTGAGAAAAGTGGACATGGTTTAGATACTCAACATAATCTTGAAATTGCGAGTTTTGCATGGTATTCAGATCTATTTGCTTCTCAGCATCCAAGCCAAATTGCATACTTAATACAAAATAAAGACCGAAAAATTAATCAAACGGCTATTTTCCCAACCTTAGTTCAGGCGGCTAAAATTCATATTCCTGAATATACGGAAGAAAAAAGTATACTCAGCCCATTTAAAGATTATCCACGACTAGTTTTAGGTGGGAAAAATTTTGACTCAGCCCAATATGATAAAATCTGTAAGGACATTAAATGAACCAAACCCAGCAAAAAATGCTCTCTAACTTAGCTGCAATCTTTTTTATTTCAGGGTTGAGTGCATTGATTTATCAAGTCTGTTGGCAACGATTACTTTTTACAGGTTTTGGAGTTGATTTGACTTCAATTACCGTCATTGTTTCAGTTTTTATGGCGGGATTGGGTATAGGCGCATTTTTTGGTGGTCGTATTGCAGATAAATTCTCTAAAAATATCATTATCTTATTTTGCTTGATTGAATTGGGTATTGGTTGTTTTGGTTTATTGAGTCATCATTTAATTCTAAACTTACAAGATATGTTGATTCATGCCAACTTGGTGATGACAGCATTGGGTAGTTTTATTCTATTATTATTCCCTACATTTCTAATGGGAACAACTTTGCCATTATTAACCAGTTTTTTTAATCAACATATTCAAAATATTGGTGACTCCATTGGTCAACTTTATTTCTATAATACACTTGGTGCAGCTTTTGGTGCATTAGCAACGGGGTTTATCCTTTTTAATCATTTTACCTTATCCCATACGATCTATATTGCAGCAATGCTCAACCTCGGCATTTCTTTTTTAGTCTTTATTGCGTATGGTAGAAAATAATATGAAAAATAATCATCTGATTTATATTGTATCTTTTTTTAGTGGATTTTTAAGTTTAGCCCAAGAAATTATTTGGATGCGTTTGATTTCTTTTGCTGGAATGACAGTTCCACAAACATTTTCATATACACTTGCATTATTTTTAATGGGGATTGCCTGTGGTGCATCCATAGGTAAATCTATTTGTAAAAAAAACACATATGTGCAAATGTGGGTTTTGGGTAAAATTTTTATGCTTGCGGCGATGGTTGATATTATTCTCATCGCCTTAGTATATGTATTTACCAAGAACTTTGATATCTCTATCTTATTTCTTGGTTTATGTGTGTTTATTTGTGCCAGCGTCCGTGGAATTATTTTTCCATTGATTCATCATGTGGGAACAGCACAAGCAAAAACAGGTTCACAAATCTCGAATGTCTATTTTTCAAATGTCTTTGGTAGTGCTTTAGCCCCGATTTTAATTAGTTTTATTGCATTGGATTATTTGAATACTCAGCAAGTTTATCTATTGATTTGTTTTTTTACAATTATTATTGCGGTGCTGTGTTTAAATTCAGGAAAATTAAAATATGTATGCATTTCTTTAAGCGTTATTACACTATTGCTTATGTTGATTCCAGAGAAAATTTTTTATGAATTTTCAAAAAAAGAAGATTATTTAAATCCACAACTAAGTGCCTATCCAAGCCAAATTTTTGAAAATAAACATGGTTTTATCCAAGTCTATGATCAAGGAAAAGATCGTGTGGTATACGGAGCAAATGTCTATGATGGAAAGCTCAATACCAATATTTTTCATAATTCTAACGGCATTGATCGCGCTTACCTACTGCCTGTACTCAAACCTGATGCACAAGAAATTTTGGTGATTGGACTAAGTACGGGGTCATGGGTCAAAGTTTTAAGCATGATGCCAAACTTGAAAAAAATTACTGTGATTGAAATTAATCCTGCTTATATTGATCTCATTAAAACAGACCCAATTGTATCGGATATACTCAAAGATAAACGTATTGAGATTATTTTTGACGATGGTCGAAAATGGGTAAAAAAGCACACAGAGAAAAAATATGACATTATTTTAATGAATACGACATGGTATTGGCGTGCATATGCATCCAACTTATTAAGTCAGGATTTTTTAATTATGCTAAAACCCAGAATGAAAAATGATGGTATTCTGTTTTACAACACAACTCAATCTATAGATGCATACTATACTGCAAATCAAGTTTTTCCTAATGTGTATGAATATAAATTTATGGTACTCAATGCAATGCAACCCATTTCATTGCCAAATCATGAATATATACAAACACAATTATGTAAATTGGTGCGACATTCAACTCAAACGCCTATTTTTAAAGATATTGATGAATGTTCATCCGCAGCAGACATTATTTTAAAAACGCCATTAACAGCATATGCAGAAATGGATTTATCCCAGTTTCCATATCATCCACCTGAAGTAATTACTGATGACAATATGATTACCGAATATAAATATGGGAAGGGCTTCTAATGTCAAAACGTCTAAAATTTTTCCTGAGCCATTTGTCTATCTCATTACTCATTGCCTTATTGGTGGTGGGATTGGTCTTTTTTATTTGGTATCCATCACCATTGGCAACCGCTGTCGGTGTGACACAAATCTTCCTGATGATGTTGGCAATTGATGTGACGGTTGGCCCTATTTTAGGTTTTATCGTCTATAAAGAGGGCAAAAAAACACTCAAAATGGATTTAACAGTGATCATTCTGTTACAGCTCTCTGCATTAGGTTATGGCATATACAGTATCGAACAAGGTCGTCCTGTATGGATTGCCTACACTGTTGATCGTTTTGAACTGGTACGAAAAAATGAAATTATTGATGAAAATATAGAAAAAGCCTTAGCGCAATATCAACATCCATCATGGTTTAAACCGCAATATGTCGGGGTTGAATTTGCTAAAGATAGTCAAACGCGTAATGATGATATGTTTGCCGAAGCCCTGAATGGGATTTCGCTTGCACAAAAACCTGAGCGCTATGTTGCATTATCTAAGGTTGTACCACAAATCAAAACACATGCACAAAGTTTAGATATCTTAAAAAATTTTAATGATGAAAAACAACTACAACGTATTTTGGCGCAATACCCACAAGCCAACGCTTTTGTACCGCTCAAAGCCAGTGCAGTGGATATGACGGTTTTACTGGATAAAAATACAGGTGAAGTGATAAAAATTGTCGATTTGCGACCATGGAAATAAAAAAAGCCACTAATTTTAGTAGCTTTCTAAGCTAGTTATTTGAATTTATTCTTAATTCAAAATTCTCCAGCAACAGCGAATTACACTTTTCCAATAATTTTTCATAATCTTCCTGAAGTTGTTCATAGTCAGACTTGACAGCTTTGGTACGTTTTTTTGCCTGCTCAATCCGCTGTGTAGGCGAAAGAACATTTTGCCCTGCTTCCTGCGCAGCCAGTTCAATCGCCTCTACCAGTGCGGCATAACGGCTCTTCTTAATCGAACCCCGCTTACGCCCTGCTTCAAGCGCCACGGTGTCATTATTAATGGCAGAACCTTTGGGCAGGACAGTCGGTTTATTGGCCTTTAAACGCTCCAAAGCGGCATAATATTCATTCACTGCACTCATACTTTAACCCTCAAGATTGATCGTTCGAATTTTTTGAATGGTATTGTTTAAAGCCATAATGTCGCTGTCCATTTGTCTATATAGCAATCCATCCTGCGCTTGTTCATCCCGCACTCGTCGTAATCGTTGTAGTGCTTTTTGCATTTTATCGGCACTTTCGGCATCAAAAATTGCATGGGCACAACTCAAACAACTGGTAATTGCAGTAAAAGAAATTTTTTCGCAAGAATCAGGATTGGTACATGCACCAAACAAGCTAGGCTTATAGGCAATTTCACCTTTTTTCATACGCTTAATGGTTTCATCACGGTTGGGAAAAACTTTCAGCAATTGCTCACGGTCTTTTTGCAACTGTAAATAAGTTCCTGCACCGCCAAAGAGCTTACTAGAAGTACTGATTACGCCTTCCTCAAACTGGGTGTAGGAATGCACCAACCTCTGATATTCTAGCTCTTGGATTAACTCTTTCTGACTCTCACTGGCTAAAATATTCGGGGCAAATACTGAGTTTTCTCGATAATATAGCGTCATCGCTTCGGTTAAATGCTTATATTGCACAGATAAAGCCCCTAGCCCAATAACGCCTGAACGTGCACCATAGACTGCCAAAGAACGTCTGAATTGATGGGTGCAAATATTCCAATATTTACCAATTTGACAGTCCTTTTCTTCTCGCCAGTTGCGGAAGCCATCGAATGCTTCCAGCTCAGCTATATCGCTTTCAGTGATTCGTAGTTCATCTCCCAACTTTTCTAGAAGATGCTGACGATAGACATTAAAGTTTGAATGCGTCCGTGTCGGCGCACCTTCATAATTAGAAATAAAATCCGTTTTATGCTCAATATTTTGATTATTTTTATGCCGAGGTTTTTGTAAATATCTTGTTGGAAATAAGGGATATTCACGAGGATTAGAAAAATCGTAATGTGGACTGAGCAAAGCATAAATCTCACCAATGCTTTGTGCAGCATTCACTCCGATTTGAATATCTTCAAAGCTGATCCAGTAGGTGGATTTATTACCACCACCGTGTAATTTTGAAGTATAACCTATCAGCACATGCACAAGATGCTCATTGCTCTGAATCGTTTGATAGCAGTCATAAGACAGTTGATTGACTTCGTTGTCCCGCATACCTGTAAATAGATGAATCCAAAGTTTGGCCATGCCTTGAATCAACGTCATATAACGGGTCAGATTTGAATGCTTTTTAATCTGATGATTTTCAAAAAGCTGAGTTAAACCCAGCAAATCACGAGCATCGTTGAAACTTATTGCACGTTTAGCACGTCTAAACTCAACAGGCATCAAGGCAAAATTGGCATCCTGCTGAGTACGTTGAAACCATTGCAACAACGCAGGTGCATTTTGATTAAACTCATTCAATTGATCTGCTAAAGCATTAATTAAAGCCATATAAAGCCGTGAAGGAATAACCTTGGTTTGTGGACCGACTTTATTTGACTGCAACCTGAGTTGAGCCGCTAACTTCGCTAAATGCTCAATCGGTTGATAGGTACTAAAGGCAGGGATTAATAAAGGATACTGCTGTTGCAGAGTAAAACAATCGGTTAAAAATGCTTTGATGCACAAGGCAGTTGAATAGCTCACGCCAGCATAAGCATCATTAACTTTCGATAGATAAGCGCCATCACCAAATAACTGCTGCAACGTACAACCATTCTTGTATGCAAGTCGTGCAAACTGACGTAAAACAGTATGGCGCTGTTGAATACTTTTAATAATCGACTTACCAGTTTTAACGTACAATAACGCAAAGATGATTTTTTTCATTTCTGCACGTATTTGACAGAAGAGAAAATCATCTTCACGAGCATTTTCAAGCCAGCTATCAAAATTCAGGCGACAGTGGCACTTCGGTAAATAGGGTGAAAGATCCCAAACATTGTCTGCATAAACCGATAATGTTGCACCGCTTTTCATTCGAGACAATACAAAAGAGGCTGGAACAATCAGCTGATGATTCTGCAACCGATATTCATCGGGTAAAAACTGCTCAGCAACGCCACTGGCATATAAATACGAATTGAATGAACTCATGCGATCCATCCCAAATCAAGTAATAATTCAAAATGATTGAGCCAATAGGCATCTAAATCACCGCTTTCTACTTCTTCTTGAATTGAAAAAATACGGTCACGTAAATTTTCATAAGTGTTTGATAAATCATTAAGTACTTCATCAATTCGGTGTAGCACAACACCGAGTTGCTGTTCCCATTTGATCAAATCCGTGGCTTTTTGTTTGACATAAGCAAGTAGACTTTTCAGTGATAAAAGCTTACGAATATCAGCATCATCGGCATGGACTGCATAGTGTTGGCAAAATAAACAGTGCTCAAATTGCTGGCAGTTTGGGGTTGGCGCTTGTGCGGTAAAACCAAGTGCTTTTTCAGGCTGGGGCGTTGCTGTCACACATGCACCGACAGGCAAGGTCTGAACATCAACAGGCTCATCTAGCGTTTGCACCGTAATTCGTTCAAGCGTTCGAGTTTGTGCGACAGCAACTTCTCTCAGCTCATTAAAAAACTGTGAAATTTGCTGAGCTGCATCTTTGAATGACGTACGTGCATAATTATTTCTTGCTGTATCGAGTGAGTGACCCATAACTTCTGCTTCAAGCAGTAGATCACCATCACTTAACTCAACAGTTTGGCCGCTTTTATGCTTACGCCACTGTTGTGGTGTAATCCAGACCATTTGAGGAAAAATGCGTTGTAAAAAACTTCTGAGTAATTGCAACTTAGCAGTCCCAATCGATGCAAGTTTTTGAATTTCATTACGTTTCGGAAAGACAAAATCACAAGATTCATCTTGGATATACCATGCTCGAAGTTCTAAAATTTGTCTAAAAACAGGTTCAAATGTCACCCCAAATTCAGGCCGAACTTCTTTCCCGCCAGCACGGCTTTTTGTACCAGAGAATCTTCGTCCTTGGGTACTTGGTAGGATTTCCATCGTATCGAGTTGTAACTGTTGAGCAGTGTCTAAATTAGCCCCCGTCTGGGTAATAAATAACAACATGCCGATGCAAAGACCATAGGAGGCAAGTCGCTCTCGCTCCGTATGTCGTTTATCTTTATTACGTTCTTCAAGCTTACGGATCGCTTGATTACGATTTTCACGTAAACGCTTTCGATGTTCACTATCCTCAGCAAGCCCGAAATCCACCAGCATTTTTGAGAAATCGGGAATAGCCGAATATTTAGATAAATAGCTGTGCATCTCAAACTGAATATGTTGTTTTTCAGTTTGATGATGAAAGCCTGAGTAAAAGTAGAACTCTTCCTGATCCACGGATTGAAAATGTGCGGGAAAGTTACCCTCCTGTACAACGATACGATGGATTTCCGAAAATACATTCAACAAAGTCGCATACGTCTTTTGATGATCCTCCTGTGCAATCGGTAAAACAGGAACATCATAACGCTGCGACTGTACTTGCATTGCTTGACTGACAATATCAATTTCATGACAATCAAATACATAGGCGATTAGTTTGGCTACATAACGCTGATACTGCTTTGCAGTATGCGCAGCCAAATTATCATCATCAATGTCCGCAAGCAAAGTCCGATCCACTAAATATTTACTGTAACGACGATAGGCATCGATCATGCTGTCCTTATCGGATAAATCAAAATTTTTCTTTTGCTGATCAATCCAATCCAAAAATATTTTGATAATGGAATAGAACAACCCTTTTGATAGATCCGATCCATCCATTTGCAGTAGATAATCGGTAAAACATTTTAAAAAATAGCGTCTTTTTTCATCAAAAGATGCAACAAGCTCATTGTCGGATATATCGGAAGAACATGCTCTTTTAGCAAAAAAGAATGTACCGATATCTAAAGTTCTAAAAGAAAATGAAGCTGTTTTATCTTTGAGCACGAGTATGAGATGCTCATGCTCAGTAATTTGTTTATGAATATCTGTGATATTTACCAACAATGGCATACGAATAAAATTCATGACAAATCTCCTGCTAAATTCACAGAAGAGTTGACGTATTTCATCAAGCTAGACTCATACTCATGCTGAATTTTATTGCGCCATTGCAAGCGTGATTTATAGTTCAAATACTGCAAAGTCGTACTAATATTGCGATGCCCCATCCTAGCTTGCACATATTCGACCGCTGTCATAGCTGAATGCCCCTCAGGCAGGTGTTGCAACTGGCTTTCAAGCAAATTCATCCCAAAACTGGCACGTAAATCATGGAATTTAAAACTTGGAAATTTAGGATCAATCAAACGAATCTCGGGTAATAGCACGACTTTTAAATAACTACGC
Source organism: Acinetobacter sp. 251-1 (assembly GCF_030329305.1). Classification (NCBI taxonomy): domain Bacteria; kingdom Pseudomonadati; phylum Pseudomonadota; class Gammaproteobacteria; order Moraxellales; family Moraxellaceae; genus Acinetobacter; species Acinetobacter sp. 251-1. The sequence goes on from NZ_JACANS010000009.1 coordinate 10,732, forward strand.
ACCGCTTCACCTTCATAGAGTTTAAGCCTCGCCCCAAACGAATCAGAGGCTTTGATCTTTTCGATTAGCTCTTGCTGCTCAGCTTTGCTGGTATAGAAAGGTGTGCCCAGTTTGGTGAGAAACACATAGTTTTCATCCGAGTCGCCATAGCTAGACTTCTGTCTACGCAGACGTACTTGCTCACTGTTGATATAAATTTTAAGATCTTGTGCTAACCAATTCGGGATGAGTAGCGTCATGGGCTTTTGAAATTTGGTATCAATGCCCGTACCCGACCCAACAGGCAAACGGATAAAACCCTGACTATCGGGCTTACGACCAATTAAGTTTTTGATTCGTAGAGTGCAAATGGTTTGTAAGCGAGCGCCCGTGAATAAGGCAAGATAGAATATCAGCTGATATTCACGTGATGATTTTAGCAGTGCTTTTAATATGACTGTTTGCGATTCAACGCTGAGAGGGCATAATTCACCATCATCCGCAATCGTTTCAGGATTCGGTGCTTTGGCTGGAACATGAATCGCAAGATCATGCGACTTAATTGCCATTTTTCTACGTGCGCCAAATTCATTATCTACCGCAATATATTTGTATACATCTTTAAACGGTATGCCATAACGCTGATGATCAACCAAATCTTCTGTGACAAGAAAGCGATAAAAATTCACCACTGCATTAATTCGACCACGTGCAGAACTGGCTGAAATTAGACCTGCATTCGTCTGCTCAATCAGACGAGTACGATATTGAAAAATCGCATTCAACTGTTTTAGCTTATGAAACTTCAAGCAATCCAGCTGTTCATCTTCTAAAAAGCGCTGAAAATCAACAAGCTGATGTGCAATAGATGCAAAGGTTTTAAAATCGTACTGTATTGTTTGCTCGAGTTTTTTCAGCAAATACAGATTAAAAATTTCAGAAGGGCTGCCATCTCCCTGGATAATCACAGGAAATTCAAGGTACGCATCACCATAATTTTCAAACTCGGCATCATTTAAACAATGGTTTGCCTTAGCCAACCTCAATAATTGAAATTTTTTGATGGTCACGACTTTGGCTTTAGACTGGTAACGTGACTGACCATTTTTAAGTTTAATGCTCATTTTGAGCCTCCTGTTTATTAAAAACAGGCAAAAAGCGACCTTGAGATAGGATTGACAAAAATGCACCTATTCATCAAAATGGGATTGTCTGGACACCAATCAAGACAATCTATAAGAGCTCATGCCACCAACATGGGCTTTTATACTTTTTGCCGAGTGAAAATAATTACTTTTTTGTCAATTGACTCTGCTCCTCCTTTCTTAAGCGTTCCAATTCCGTAATAAAAAAAGCATTCATTGACTGATGTCTTTGCTTTGCTGTTTGTTTAACCCAAGAAACTAAATCTATGGGTAAGCGTAAATTTATTTGTTTCATATGCAATTAATCAATTATTAGCATATTGCTAACATAGCAATATGCTATCACTTATGTCAACTCTTTTTTTATAGCATAATGCTAGTATTAAATTTTTTACTATTTGTGAAATATATGGGTAAAAAAGACATTCAATTTAACCTTCGGATTCCAGAAGAGTTAAAAAATAAAGTGGATGATGCTGCGAAAGCCAATCAACGCTCCATTAATGCTGAAGCAACTTCTCGGCTTTATGATTCATTCGTTATGAATGACAATATTCAAGTTGAAGCTGCAAAAATCGTTGAAAAATTTCTGCGATCACGCTCACCCACAGAACGAAAAAAAGTGGTAGCTGAGCGTTTAAATTTCATATTAAGTGAATTAAAAAAAATTCATCATTTCAGAGAGTTTACAATTGCTGAATTGGCTTTCGAGGTCAATGAAGATACGGCCGATGAAGCTGAAGCTTGGTTTAGAGCTGAGCTAGAACCCACCTTCGGACAATTGGAAAAAATAGCGCAACATACTTCAGCAAATCCAAACTGGTTACTCTTTGGTAAACAGACTCCATATGATATTCAACACATACGTTTAAATGAGTATTTAGATCAAGATATAAAGCTGCTCTTAGGTTCAAACCCAAGTAATGAATTTTTATCTGCATCAAAAGTGAAAGAAATAAAATTTATTCGCGAATTATCAGAAGCAGGGCAATTAATTATTGTTAAAATTTATGAAAATTACGCAGTTGAGACTTTTTATCCCCCATACCATATCAGTGATGTAAATGGTGTTGGTGGATATAACTCATTGTTATATTTTTGCTTATTGACAAAAGTACTGTTGCGATACTACAAAACCAAGGTGAATGTATATAGCCATCTTCTTTCAGAAGAGCAGTTTAAACTTATTTTGTCTGGAACAGTTCATCCCTTAACAATTGTAGAAAAACTACATCATATTCCTTGGGTAGATGATTTAGCAGATAAACTTCCTGATAGAACTTTAGATTATTGGAATGGTTTCGACGAATTAAGAGCAAGAGTATTACGTGATTTCAAAGACAACGAATATATTCAAACGATTTGGAATGATCCTGAATTGTATCTAAAGCATCCTATTCAGCTCTAAAGAAAGGGATGACTACTAAATGTCATCCCTTTTTTCAGGTTCAGTAGAATATTCAAACAAGTCCTGCATAGTGCAATTAAAATATTTACACAACGTATCTGCAACAGAAAGTTCTATCCGAATCGCACGGTCATAATACAGACTCGTCAAGGTATTACGGTTAATACCTGTGGCATGTGCTACATCACTTAGCTTCAAAATTTTGCGTTCGCCCATCAAAGCGGATAATCTACATCTAATCATAACAACCCACAAAACAATATTTTAACCTATAATAGGTTATTTTAACTTGATAAGAAGTTTTTCTTATGCTAATTTTAACCTATAGCAGGTTACTTTACATATTAAAGAAGCAAATTAACCTTCTTAAACATCATTATATATTGTTTCCAAGGAGTCTTAGTGATGAATAACTACTTTTCCCCAAAATTCTCTGTTTCGGAGGAAGTCCGTTCGACTGCCGTTGCACTCATCAAAGAGTTTAATATTGACCGCACATTTGATTTAGCTTTGTTTCTAAATGTAAACCCCAATTTAAATGATCAAGATGCCGTTTTAGCTTGGGTGAATCATTTTTCGAAAATTCAACATGATCTTAACGATTTCAACCAAGTCCGTCGCCACTTCATGAAAAATTTTCCTAAAATTATGTTTGCAAACTTGAGTGAATAAAACAAACACAGGGAGATATCAAATATCTCCCTTAATTTTTAGCTGACCCTCTTGTGGTAATCTCACAATTCCTCCTCTTTCCATTTTTTAAATTCTGTCATTGTCTCTTGTAGCTCCAGAACCCACGCTGGTTTTATATGTGGCACATCTGGACGTTCGATGCCTTGATGGTCAAAAAACTTATACACCATTGCTGCCAACTTGATAAATGCCTGTTCAAACGTATCTGCCCAAACATCTAAACGATAGTCATGATAATGTTCTTGGTATAATTTACCACCATCTTCTACTTTATTGAGATGCGAGCCAGTCTCTAAATAAATCACTAACCTTCCATCACCTTCATCATTATATGCACCGTGATACACATTTTGACAATGTCCCCATGTATTCCAGTGCCATGATGGTAAGTCGCCCGTAACCGTCCAAAAAGCTGGGTGTGTATCAATAAAATGATAAGCAGTTAAAAAGTCCATTGGATTTGCGAGATATGCTTGCTCATTTTCAAAGGCAGTCTGTAAAGCAGACTGTAAATGCTCAAATTTATTTTGATCGGTATAGGAAGACAAACGACTAGAAAAATGCTCAGAGGTTTTAAAAAATAGGCCACCATGTTCTTTATCCTCACCAAAATATTGATAAATCTCTGGTAGAATCTGTAAATCTATCGGTTTGACATGATGGATCTGGTATTGTACGTCTTTTAAGCTCTCATGAATTGTTTCTGTACGATCGGGGTAAGTAACGACAAGTTTCGTATCTCGCAGTGATAAAATTGCTGGTTCAGTCATTTGGGGTAGCTGTTCTAATAACCAGTCTGGTAATTGTTTTAATTCAGTCGGTTGCATTTTTAGTTATCCCATTTTCTAACAATTTCAAATTGTTACATACGTTACACAACATAATTTGTGCAAGTTATGTATAGCATTAGCAATATAATGCCCGTATCCTCTACTAAATGAAAACGGGCATTTGGAATATTGCAAAGTACTACCCTAGATATTCTAAAAAGTAGAAAAAATGTGTTTTAACTGGTGGTGTGGCTATCTTTCCATTGAGCCATTATAGGTTTTTCATCTTGGTTTAGTTTTCAAAAAGCCTGAGTTTCCTTTCTTTAGTTTTTCTATATAAGTCTCACATTGAGCAGGTAAACCAAGATGATATTTTAAAGCGCTATCCACTCTTGCTCATACTCAATATTTTGAATTTCACGCTGTTGAGCAAAGATTTGAATCGCAGGATGTAACTGTTCTGAGCAACTCGCATCATTGCTAAAGTATTTTAATGTCTTAGTTGTAGAAGAATAAATGGCAGCAAACAATCGACCATCTTCAAAAATAATCGCTGATGAAGCATCTAAACTGGATGCAGACCGCCCCTCATAATACAAAGCCTCATCTATTCTCAACAAATAAGGCGCTGCGTAATGCTCAAAATGAGATTGAAATTTTTGATAATCATGCTTTAACAACTTTTGAAGTTCTGTTTGAATTTTTTGATTTGAAGCAATTTGCGTAATTGATGAAATATCTGAATATTGATTTAAGCCTAACGCTTGTGCATGGATCAATGTAGGAAGAAAAAAAAGAAGAGCAAAGGAATATTTCTGCTTCATAGCGAGAACGGGTCTGACGTTTATTCTATGATGTCCATATATACTTACTTATGGAATGTTCATTTTATATGGACACTTATGGAGTATCGATTAAGGTAAAACCTTTTTGAGCGTTCATAACATTTCTCCAATATTTTAATTTTTTATAAAATCAATTGTAGTTTGCGCTCTAACCCCAAAGTGATAAAACGCCAACCATTTAACACTTTGCTATTCTTATCGAGTTTGGCTTTTTTTACAACAACAATTTTTACTTCTGTTCTTTTTAAGTGTCTTTATGTAAAAAAGTGACACTTTGTGTCACTTAATCTCAGCCATTATTAATTTAAAATAATGGGATGATTCGAAAGCTCGTTATCATCTTGTAAATCTGTTTTTTTATAATATAGATTCAATATATTACCTATACTTATAACACCCTCTACCACTGCACTTCTATGGCGTTTTGCTTTTAATTGCATGATCATTTGGTCACATATCTTTTGCCAAACCTGTTGCTCAGTCGCATTTTTAATACCACGATCGACCACAATTTCTACTTTTTGCTCACACAAGTTTAAGTACAGTAATATCCCACTGTTCTTTTCAGTGTCCCATACCCCAAGTTCAGCAAAAAGTTGCTGTACACGTAAGCGAGTATCCTGATGATAGGCTTGATGACTTGGAATATGACCTTCGATCACAACTTGGATCTCACCGACATGTCCTTGCTCTGCTTGTTTAACCGCCTCTGCAATCGCCATTTGATCAGTTTTAGAGAAATATCGCTTCGATGCAGGCATATAAAAAAAATGCTTAAGCCAACGTGCAAAACTCGGTGCTACATGCTGCTGTAGTTTTGGTTCTGTGACGATTTGTGTTGTATCTGTTTTACTTACCATGAGCCTGAAGCACCTCCCCCACCAAAGCCGCCACCGCCGCCGCTATATCCTCCACCGCCACCGAAGCCGCCGCCACTTCCACCTCGCCCACCACCTGACAGGAACATTTGGAAAATAAGCTGTGCTAAAGAAGTGATGAGTAAAAAGAAAATCCCAAAACCTAATACAAGGCTCATCAAAATCCCTGACCCATAAATCAAACCTGCAGCAAATGCAGTTACCCCTGCAACTGAGGCACTCAAACGATTACCAATAATAAAGGAAGCAAAAATACCAATAATTAAAATAATCATCGCTGTGGTCATGGTGCGATCTTTGGCTTCTTGTTCTTGAATGGCTTGATCTTGACGTGCTTTTAACTCATCCGCAGCTTGCTTTGCAATTTCTGGATCTAAATTTAAAACTCTTTCAATTTCCGTCACACCTGCTTGAATACCCTGCCCATATTGCCCTTGTTTAAAATAAGGTGTGATTTGATTTCGAATAATTCGGCTAACTATAATATCAGGCAATACACCTTCTAAACCATAACCTGTAGCAATATGAATTTTACGGTCATTCACGGCAACTGCAATCAATAAGCCATTGTCCTGTTTGGCAGAACCCAATTTCCACTGCTCCGCTACACGCATCGCAAAATCAAAAATACCTTCATTGCCCGTAGTCGGTACAATAATCACGCCAATTTGTGCTTTACCTTGATTGTGCAGATTACGAATTTGCGCTTCTAAATTTTGCTTTTCACTGGCAGAAAGAATATTCGCTTGGTCAATAACAGGTTGATTGAGTGTAGGTAATTGACGCGTGCCTTGCCCTGCTGCCATATCATTGGCAACAGTCGGTGCAGTATTTTGTTGTGTATTCGTTGTTGGTTGTTGATTTGGCTGAGGTGGATTAGATGGTGTGGAGTTTTGATTTTGAATCACTTTCCCCATCACCACAGCATCTTCAACGCTGTCCGTTGCGGTCGCCACCTCCGCCCACGTTAACGATTGAAAAGCAAATAGCAACGTGCAGACCAACAGTATAAAAACTGCTTTCATTTTACGATGAATATATTTGCACATTTCAATCATAGTTTTCTCACTGTATTTTCAATTTTGATGCTTTTAGAAATTTACAGTTGGAGCTTTGGCAGCACCTGCTTCTGCACTAAAGTTAGGTTTTGTTTTCATACCAATCACTTTTGCAGTCATTGCCTGTGGGAACTGACGTACGTAGGTGTTGTAATCTTGCACCGTTTCTACATAACGTGTACGTGCGGTACTGATTCGGTTTTCTGTCCCTTCAAGCTGTACTTGCAAATCACGGAATTGCTCATTGGCTTTGAGGTCGGGATAGTTTTCAGTCACAGCAAGTAAGCGTGATAATGCACCTGTCATTTGCGATTGCGCTTCTTGATATTTTTTAAAGAGTTCTGGATCATTTAAAACTTCTTTATCCACTTTTAAGCCTGCAACGTTGGCACGTGCTTGTGTCACTTCTGTTAGCACTTGCTCTTCATGTTTAGCATAACCTTTAACGACATTTACAAGATTTGGCACTAAGTCCGCACGGCGTTGATATTGGTTTTCCACTTCTGACCAAGCAGCAGTGACAGATTCATCTTTTGCTTGCAAAGTGTTATAGCCACAGCCTGAGAATGCTAATGTACTTGCTAATGTTAATGCTAATGCAGCCTTTTTCATTGGATTCATCATGTGTACCCTCAAGTATTTATTTGTAATTGTTCAGTTAAAAGCATATTAGCTGCTTTTAAAATCGATTTATGTTCATTTTTGGTATATCAGAACATTTATTTTATTTATTCATTTTTATATTTTAAATTGCTTGAAAATCAAAAAGCCACCCGAAGGTGGCTCTGATTAAGATGTTTTATTCATCATCTTTCTTTTCTTCTGAAGGAGGTAAATCCTTCACAGCTTCTGCGATCAGACCAAACATATAGTTACCATATGCATTGGTTTTGTCATAGTGAAAACGCAAACGGGGTGTAATTCGTGTTTTAATGCGATGACCTAACTCATGGCGCAAGAAACCAGAAGCTTTATTTAATACTTCTAAAGTTTCTTTATTTGCCGCTTCACTTTGTTCATCACCTAATTCACGCCCCATTACAGTCACGTAAACTTCTGCATACCCTAAGTCTGGGCTGACTTTCACCGCTGAGATGGTCACAAGACCACCTAAGCGTGGATCTTTCAGCTCTTGACGAATGAGTTCAGAGAGTTCTCTCTGAACTGTATCTGCCATACGCTTAAGACGCTGACTACCCGCCATTAAAGACTCCGTTTAATGAGTTGAACATCATACACTTCGATCTTGTCTTGTGGTTTGATGTCTTTATAGCCTTTGACTGCAAGACCACATTCCATACCTGCACGAACTTCTTCAACCACGTCTTTATAACGACGTAAAGATTCAAGTTCGCCTTGGAATACAACCACGTCATCACGAAGGACACGAATCGGTTTATTACGGTGTAATACACCTTCAAGTACCATACAACCTGCAGCTGCACCGAATTTACTTGAATGGAAGACTTCACGTACTTCAGCCACACCCAGAATCGTTTCACGATGTTCTGGTGCAAGTTTACCGCTCATCGCAGCTTTCACGTCATCGATCAATTGATAGATTACGCTGTAGTAACGAATGTCGATGTCATCAGCATCTGCTTTTTGACGTGCAGTGTTATCAGCACGAACGTTAAAGCCCAGTAAAACCGCTTCTGAAGATTCAGCAAGAATTACGTCAGATTCAGTGATCGCACCCACACCTGAACTGATTACACGAACTTTTACTTCGTCTGTAGACAATTCAGAAAGCGCAACAATCAATGCTTCCAATGTACCACGTACGTCTGTTTTCAATACAACATTGACAATCGGCACATCTTTTTTACCCATTGAAGCCATAAGGTTTTCAAGACGCATTGCAGATTGACGTTCAAGACGTTTTTGACGTTCACGATCCAAACGAGCTTCAGCAACTTCACGTGCTTTCTTCTCATCGTCAACCACAAGAACTTCATCACCCGCCATTGGTGCCTCAGGAAGACCCAAGATTTCAACTGGAATTGAAGGACCCGCAGATTTAATACGTTGACCATTTTCATCGGTCATTGCACGAACACGACCATAAGATGCACCCGCAAGTACTAAGTCACCTACATTCAATGTACCATTTTGTACAAGAATAGAAGTTACTGCACCACGACCTTTATCAACACGTGCTTCGATTACAACACCTTGCGCCGCACCTTCTTCAGATGCTTTCAATTCTAACAATTCAGCTTGAATTGAAATGAGGTCAAGAAGTTCATCAATACCTTGACCAGAGTGTGCTGAAACCATTGCAACAGGTACATCACCGCCCCATTGTTCAGGTACGATTTCTTTGGTGGTTAATTCGTTTAATACGCGGTCTGGATCTGCAGATTCTTTATCCATCTTGTTGATAGCAACAATAATTGGCGTACCTGCTGCACGTGCATGATCAATTGCTTCCGCAGTTTGTGGCATCACACCATCATCTGCTGCAACAACAAGTACAACGATATCTGTCGCTTTCGCACCACGTGAACGCATTGCAGTAAATGCAGCGTGTCCCGGTGTATCTAAGAAAGTAATAATGCCTTTCTCTGTTTTAACGTGATAAGCACCAATATGCTGAGTAATACCACCTGCTTCGCCTTGCGCAACTTTAGCACGACGAATGCGGTCAAGTAACGATGTTTTACCATGGTCAACGTGACCCATGATTGTCACGACAGGAGGGCGTGTTGTTTGCGCACCACGTGCTTCTTCTGCCGCTTCAAGTAAGTTATCTTCCGCTTGTGTATCAGAAATCAATACGGGGTTATGACCCATTTCTTCTACGACAAGTGCAGCAATTTCTTGGTCAATCGCTTGGTTTTGCGTAACCAATTCACCCATTTTCATGAGTGATTTAATCACTTCACGGACTTTAACTGCCATTTTCGCAGCCAAGTCAGCAACCACAATCGTTTCACCAATTTCAACATCATAAACTTGCTTTTTAACAGGTTTTTCAAAACCATGTTTATTGGCTTGGCTTGTTTTTAAGCCACGTTTATGTGGATTATGGCTGAAAGATTGCTCTTCTTGACCACGACGACCACCTTTCTTTTGACCACGTGGATTATTCGTGTTGGTACCACGTTTAATTTCACGGTCTTCTTTCGCAAACGAGTCTTCGTAGGCTTGACCCACTAAACCTGCTGCTAATGGAGAGTCATCAACAACGCGAATGGTTGCTGTGGTATCTTCATTTGAATATTTAGACGCCATTTTACGCATTTGTTCTAGCGTACGTTGTTGCGCCTCTTCTGCTGCCTTACGACGTGCATTTTCTTCAGCTGCTTTAAGTTTTGCAGCCTCAGCTTCACGTGCTTTTTTCTGTTCAGGTGTTTCAATCGTTTTCACGGTTGCTTTGGTAATTGGCTTATTCGTAGATTTACGCTTAACCACCACCGCCGCTTTTGGTGTTTCTTTTGCAGCTGTTTGCTGTTTTGCAGCAGCACGCATTTTTTCCAAATTCGCTTTTGCAGAGCTTTCAGATTTCTCTTGCTCTTTTACAGGTGCATCAACCTTAGATTTCTGTGTCGCTGCAACTTTTGCTTCCGCTTGCGCTTTTGCTAGTGCCTCAGCTTTGATTTGTTCTGGATCTGGCTTAGTAAAAGTATGCTTTTTACGTACTTCTACATTAATCGTTTTCGCCTTACCCGATGTACTTGCTACTTTAGCAGTACTAGTCGTTTTACGTTTCAACGTGATTTTTCCTGCGTTACCCGCATCTTGACCATGTGATTTTTTCAAATGGTCGACAAGGGCACTTTGCTGTTCTGTTGTAATCTTGTCTTCAGCTTTCTTCTGTGGCAATCCAGCTTCACGCACCTGATCAAGGAGCTTTTCAACAGGAAGTCCTACACTGACCGCTAACTCTTTAATTGACTTATCCGTCATGTATTACCTCCTAGTTAAACCATGATTCACGCGCTTTCATAATGAGTTGACCCGCTTTCTCAGCATCCAAACCTTCAATATCTGCGATATCGTCAGTTGCCTGATCAGCCAAATCATCGACTGTAATAACCCCACGAGCCGCCAAAGCATAAGCAATTTCAGAAGTCACTCCTTCCATTTCTAGAAGTTCTTGACTTGGCTCTTGAATATTTTCTTGCTGTTTCAATGCATCTGCCAAAGCCGCTTCTTTCGCACGACTTTGCAACATTTCCACAAGCTCAGCATCAAGTTCAATCTCATCAAATGTTTCAGCAGGAACATAAGCAATTTCTTCAAGCGAAGTAAAGCCCATTTCCACTAACGCAATTGCAAGATCTTCTTCAATATCAAGACGGCTTACAAACATGTCTAAATATTGTTGAGCTTCATTTTGTTGACGAGCACGATACTCATCTTCAAGCATCATATTCAGCTTATAACCTGTGAGTTCTGAAGCCAAACGAACATTTTGACCTTGTGAACCAATTGCACGTGCAAGTTGATCACTGGTTGCAAAAATAATATCTGCTGTACGTTCTTCTTCGTCAATCACAATACCTGATACATCCGCAGGTTCTAATGCGCTTGCAATATATTGTGCTGGATCATCAGACCAAACCACGACATCAATACGCTCACCATTGAGTTCTTGTTGTACGGCTTGAATACGTGTACCACGCATACCAATACAAGCACCTACTGGATCAATACGATGATCGTTAGTTTTCACTGCAATTTTAGCACGAACACCGGGTTGACGTGCAGCAGCTTTAATTTCAATGATTTCTTCAGAAATTTCAGGAATTTCTTTTTTCATCAATGCCATTAACATTTCAGGTTTTGCACGTGACAATAATAATTGTGCACCACGACCTTCTTTATTCACGCTGTATAAAATGGCATTTACACGTTGTTTAGGACGAAGAATTTCTTTATGGATCATTTCTTCACGTGCTAAATATGCTTCTGCATTATCACCTAAGTCAATAATGAAGCCATCTTTGGTTTGTTTTTTCACTTCACCGTAGATCAATTCACCCACTTTTGACTCGTATGCATCTGCAATTAATGCACGTTCCGCTTCACGGATTTTTTGCACAATCACTTGTTTTGCAATTTGTGCAGCGATACGACCAAACTCGATAGAAGGTACTTCGAGCTCACGAATATCACCAATTGACCATTTTGCAGGATCAACATCAGAAATTGCATCTTGGCATGCTGGCATTTCATGATCTTCATCAGCTACAACTTCCCATTGACGGAAAGTACTGTATTCACCTGTTTTACGATCAATTTCTACACGTAAACGTGCTTCTTCAGAATTTGTGCCTTCGTAGAATTTTTTCTTTGTTGCAGCTACAAGTGCTTGCTCAAGTGCTTCAAAGATCGCTTCACGACTAACACCTTTTTCATTACTAACCGTCTCTGCAACGGTAAGAATTTCACGGCCCATAAGTCACCTACTATTCAAATTCTTATTCGTTAAAATTAATTTAGTCTTGATAGATTAAATTGGCTTTGTCGATATTGTTACTGTCAATTTCCAAGATTTGTTGTTTTTCAACTTCAACTTGAATCATTTCATTTTCAAGATCAACAGATACAAGCTTTGCTTGGAATTTACGACGGTTTTCTACAGCTGCGATTAAACGTAATGCAACTTGTTGACCAACATATTGAGACATTTGTTTCAGTTCAAAAAAAGGACGATCCCAACCTGGAGATGATACTTCCAATGCATATTCACCCGAAATTGGGTCATGTACATCTAGCATTGCACCCACTTGCTGAGTCACACGTACACAATCTTGTACGCCAATACCTTGACCCAACTCAACCTCACCATCTTCATTGATGACAGGTTCAGCATTTTTATCAACTTCTTTGTCAATATAGATACGGAGTAATGAACGTTTACCTTGAGGTAAAAATTCAATTCCCCACAATTCCACATCACAAGCTTGCACCGCAGGAGCAATTAAATCTTGAAGTGCTTGAGTTTTATTTGATAGCTTCATTTACTCTCGTCATTTTGTGCGATTCATGGTCGAAATGACCACCACAGACCCATACACACTATAGTAGTAGTGAAACATGACACTTTAACTTTGCCTATACGGCTCACATCGACACTACACGATAGCCAATAAAAAAGGGCGAAATTCGCCCCTATTATCACATAATAAACCTTAGCCCATTATGCAAAAAGACCCACCTATCTGTGAGCCCTTTTTAGAAACTTGGTAGCGGGAGCTGGATTTGAACCAACGACCTTCGGGTTATGAGCCCGACGAGCTACCAGACTGCTCCATCCCGC
>NZ_JACANS010000009.1:23878-176236 GCF_030329305.1 Acinetobacter sp. 251-1
GATTGGTAGCGGGAGCTGGATTTGAACCAACGACCTTCGGGTTATGAGCCCGACGAGCTACCAGACTGCTCCATCCCGCATCAACATTGCAAATATTATCTCAATTTAAAACTAAATTGTTTATTTTAGTTTGCATCTAAAATAAAGTTGATTGGTAGCGGGAGCTGGATTTGAACCAACGACCTTCGGGTTATGAGCCCGACGAGCTACCAGACTGCTCCATCCCGCATCAACAGATTTTGCTGCATACACCAACTTAAATTTCTGGATTATAAGTTGGTGCGGAAGGGGGGACTTGAACCCCCACGCCCGAAAGCACTACCACCTCAAGGTAGCGTGTCTACCAATTCCACCACCACCGCAGCTGTGACGCATTCTAGTAGCTTGCGTCACAAATTGAAAGGTTTAATTGCAAAATTTGCATTTATTTTGGTGCAGTTGGCGAAGTTTCACCCGTATTTGACTGTGTAGCAGGTGCTGGTTGTGTTGTTGTCTGCACTGTTTTTAAGCCATAAGCATCTGAAGTTTGTTTTTTTGCAAATACTGCTAGACTAAGACTGGTCACAAAAAACAAAGCTGTCAAAATCGCTGTCAAACGGGTTAAAAAGTTTGCTGAACCCGAGGCACCAAACACTGTTGCCGCACCACCACCGCCAAAAGAAGCGCCTGCATCAGCACCCTTACCGTGTTGTACAAGAATCAATACAATCATCAATACGGCTAAAATGATATGTACTACCAGCACAAAACTATGCATGCTGAACTCCTATTTTTTTGATTTTGCGAAAGCTTGAGCAATTTGATAAAAAGACTCAGCATTCAAAGAGGCACCACCCACAAGTGCACCATTAATATCTGCACATGCAGCCAATTCAACAGCATTTTCTGGTTTGACACTACCACCATACAAAATGGCAATCTCTGGACCAAGAGGCGTAATTTGCGATAAACCTTCTCGAATTTTTGCATGCATCGCTTGCGCATCTTCAGGAGAAGCTGTTTTACCTGTCCCAATCGCCCAAATGGGTTCATAGGCTACAATAATATTGTTCCATTGTTCAGCTTTTACAAGTGCAGCGATATCACAAATTTGCTGTAAAACAACTTGTTCTGCTTGACCTTCTTCACGTTGTTTGAGACTTTCACCAACACAGTAGATGATCTTCATATTCGCATTTAAAGCATTTTTAACTTTTTCTTGCACAACAGAAACAGTGTCACCAAAAATTTCTCGGCGCTCTGAGTGTCCAATTAAAACAAATTCAATACCACTATCTTTTAATAAGTCTGCACTTACTTCACCAGTATAAGCGCCTGTACCTGCCATAGATGAAAGATCTTGTGCCACACTGATAATTTTATTCGGTGCATCTGCAAATTGTTGCTGAACAAAGAGTAATGTCAGTGTAGTCGGTGCTACACCTATATGACATTGCTGTTCAGAAATAGGTTCTTGCTGTAATTGTTGCTTTAAATCTTGAATGAGTTGCTGCGAATTCGCTTGCATTGGGTTCATTTTCCAATTGCCGACAACCCAAGGAATAATCGTCGAACCCGACATACACATAACCCTATTATCGAAAAATGTGCACATTCTACACGTATTTTTAAGGATTTCTGCTTTTTTCTTTATTCGCTTGTTGCAAAAATTTAAAAGCACGATTTTGTCTGCGCATTTTTTTGTAACAAAACCACGCTTAACCCTGAGAATAGTGGTTTATTTGTATTTTAAAGTGAAAAAATCCAGTCTAGTGCTTTAGCTTATCAAAATCTTTGGTTAATATAATTATTCTTCAAAATACTGAATACCGAGTTGCAGCTTTTAAATTCATTTTAACAAATGAAACACAAAGTATGGGGATACCTTGTGTTGCATGTATTTTAGTTGCTCGATAAAACTATTGAGATATCTATAAAAAGATCCATAATAAGAAGTCTTCAGATATCAATCTGTTTGTAAGTACTCAGTATTTGAATTATAAAATAAATTAAAGGTGTATTGGGGATGGTGTCACAACAAGGCACTCCGAAGTTTTCGGGGTTTATTCGTCGCTTAGTCGATGACGGTGTTATTGCTGCGCAACAAATGCAATCTGCGCTAGACAATGCTAAAAAAAGTAAGCTCAACATCGTAGCTTATCTAATTGAATATGCAAATTTAAAACCTTTGCAAATTGCTGAAACCATTGCGCTTGAGTTCGCCGAGCCTTTGTTTGACCTTGATAGCTTTGATCCCGAGCAATTCCCTAAAGATGTTATTGAAAGTGGTTTATTACATAAACATCTGATGCTGCCTTTGGTTCAACGTGGAAATGTGCTTTATATCGCCATGAGCGATCCAACCAATATTGAAGCTTTGGATGCTGCACGTTTTAATAGTCGCTTGAATATTGAAGTCGTCATCGTTGAACATCACAAACTCGTCAAATGCTTAGAAAAATACTTTACTGAAGACACCAGTTTTGATTTTGGTGGTGATGATATTGATGTTGATATCATCTCAACTGATGATGTAAACCCTGCAGATGATCACGACGATAATCAAAGCGAAGATGAAGCTCCGATTGTAAAGTATATTAATAAGTTACTTGTTGATGCTATTCGTATGGGTGCATCAGATTTACATTTTGAACCTTATGAAAAATCCTATCGTGTGCGTTATCGTGTGGATGGTGTGCTTAGAAGTATTACCAATCCCCCACTGCAACTTGCCACACGACTCGCATCACGCTTAAAAGTGATGTCACAAATGGATATTTCTGAAAAGCGTATTCCACAAGATGGTCGTATTAAACTTAAATTATCCAAAACCAAAGCCATCGACTTTCGTGTCAACTCTCTCCCGACGCTATTTGGTGAAAAACTCGTACTGCGTATTTTAGATCCATCCAGTGCGATGCTAGGTATTGATGCTCTAGGTTATGAGGAAGATCAAAAAGCTTTATTCATGGAAGCTTTAGATAAACCTCAAGGTATGCTCTTAATCACAGGACCGACAGGCTCTGGTAAAACGGTATCACTCTATACAGGTTTAAATATTTTAAATACTGAAAGTTCGAATATTTCAACAGCCGAAGACCCTGTAGAGATTAACTTAGAAGGGATTAATCAGGTCAATGTTAATCCGAAAGTCGGACTGACGTTTTCTGTCGCCTTGAAATCTTTCTTACGTCAAGACCCTGATATCATTATGGTCGGGGAGATTCGAGACCTTGAAACTGCTGAAATTGCGATTAAAGCAGCTCAAACAGGTCATATGGTCATGTCTACACTACATACCAATAGTGCACCCGAAACCTTAACACGTTTAAGAAATATGGGCGTTCCTTCTTTTAATATTGCAACCTCTGTCAATCTCGTCATTGCACAACGTTTGGCACGCCGCTTATGTACACATTGTAAAGCACCTGTTGAAATTCCTAAACATAGCCTCTTAGAAATGGGCTTTACTGAAGAGGATTTAGCACACCCTGATTTCCAAGTGTTTCAACCTGTGGGTTGCCCAGAATGTCGTGAAGGCTATAAAGGGCGTGTTGGGGTATATGAAGTGATGAAAGTGACACCTGAGATTTCAAAAATTATTATGGAAGATGGTAATGCCTTAGAAATTGCTGAAGCATCTGCCAAACTGGGGTTTAATAATTTACGACGCTCAGGACTGATTAAAGTCATGAATGGTTTAACATCACTACAAGAAATTAATCGCGTCACCAGCGAATAAACAGAATACTAAAAAGGAATACAATTATGGCTGTCAAGAAAGCACAAATGATGCCGACATTCATTTATGACGGGGTAGATCGTAAAGGGGTTAAGATTAAAGGGGAACTGCCTGCGCGTAATATGGCTTTAGCCAAAGTCACACTAAGAAAACAAGGTATTAATATTAAAACCATTCGAGAAAAGAAGAAAAATATTCTCGAAGGTTTAATGAAAAAGAAAGTCACCACTTTAGATATCACGATTTTTACTCGACAACTTGCGACCATGATGAAAGCGGGGGTGCCTTTAGTACAAAGCTTTGAAATTGTTGCCGAAGGTCTAGATAATCCCGCAATGCGTGAAGTCGTGTTAGGGATTAAAGGTGAAGTTGAAGGGGGGAATACTTTTGCTGGGGCATTAAAGAAATATCCACAATATTTCGACCGCTTGTTTTGCTCACTGGTTGAGTCAGGTGAACAATCGGGTGCACTTGAAACTATGTTAGACCGTGTCGCGATTTATAAAGAAAAAAGTGAGCTTTTAAAACAAAAAATTAAAAAAGCCATGAAATATCCTATTGCAGTTATTGTCGTCGCAATCGTGGTTACCATTATTTTGATGGTTAAAGTTGTTCCCGTTTTCCAAGATCTTTTCTCATCTTTTGGTGCTGATCTTCCTGCTTTCACTCAGATGGTGGTCAACATGTCAAAATGGATGCAAAGCTATTGGTTTATCTTGATTATTGGTATTGGGGTCGTGATTACTGCATTTCTTGAAACCAAAAAGCGGAGTAAAAAATTTCGTGATTTCCTTGATAAAGCTGCACTCAAAGCCCCTATTTTTGGCGACTTAGTCTATAAAGCGATTATTGCACGTTATAGTCGTACGCTTGCCACTACCTTTGCTGCAGGTGTGCCATTAATTGATGCCCTCGAATCTACAGCAGGCGCAACTAATAATGTTGTTTATGAAGAAGCCGTAATGAAAATTCGTGATGACGTGGCAACAGGTCAACAATTACAATTTGCAATGCGCCTCACCAATTTATTCCCTTCAATGGCCATTCAAATGGTTGCAATTGGGGAGGAATCAGGTTCGTTAGATGCCATGCTTGATAAAGTCGCAACACACTTTGAAAATGAAGTAGATAATGCAGTAGATGGCTTAACCTCAATGATGGAGCCATTAATCATGGCAGTACTCGGTGTACTTGTTGGTGGTCTCGTGATTGCCATGTACCTTCCAATCTTCCAAATGGGTTCAGTAGTCTAATGGCTGATATTCTCAACTATTTCATCATCACACCCAGTGCGCTATATCTTTTGGTTGGTTTACTTGGGTTATGTATTGGTAGTTTTTTAAATGTTGTGATTTATCGCACACCGAAAATGATGGAGCAAGAATGGCAACAAGAATGCCAACTCTTGCTGCATCCAGAACAAGCCATTATTGATCAAAGTAAACTGACATTAAGCACACCTGCTTCAACTTGTCCAAAATGTAAATCGCCGATTCATTGGTATCAAAACATTCCTGTGATCAGCTGGTTAGTTTTACGTGGTCAATGTGGCACATGTAAAAACCCAATTAGCATTCGCTATCCATTTATTGAAGTCTTAACTGCCTGTTGCTCTCTTTTAGTGGTTGCGGTTTATGGACCAACGCTTGCGATGCTATTTGGTCTCATCCTGACATGGACACTCATTGCACTCACGTTTATCGATTTCGATACACAACTGCTGCCAGACCGCTTCACTTTGCCTTTAGCTGCACTAGGTTTGGGTATTAATAGTTTTGCTATTTATACCTCTGCCACTTCTGCGATTTGGGGCTATATCATCGGTTTTTTATGCTTATGGGTGGTCTATTATGCATTTAAAATCATCACAGGCAAAGAAGGCATGGGCTATGGCGATTTTAAATTACTCGCTGCTCTAGGCGCATGGATGGGACCTCTCATGCTACCGTTAATCGTCTTACTCTCCTCTTTGGTGGGGGCGATTATTGGTATTATTTTACTTAAAGTTCGTAAAGAAAATCAGCCTTTCGCTTTTGGTCCTTATATTGCAATTGCGGGTTGGATTGCCTTTTTATGGGGCGAACAAATTATGAAAGTCTATTTAGGACAAAATTAAAAGGTCGAAATATGAAGTTTATCTTGGGTTTAACAGGTGGTATTGGCAGTGGGAAGACCGCAGCGACACAATGGTTTGAAACCCAAGGAATCCAAGTTGTGGATGCTGATATTGTTGCACGTGAAATTGTGGCAAAAGGGCAACCTGCCTTAACGCAAATTGCTCAAAGTTTTGGAGAATGGGTTCTTTTAGACAATGGTGAACTTGATCGTCGTGCACTAAGAGAGCATATTTTCAAAGACCCTTCAGCTCGCCACACACTAGAAAAGATTACGCATCCTGCAATTCGCCTATCGATCATTCAACAACTCCAAGCCGCAACGAGCCCCTATGTCATTTTAGTTTCACCCTTATTATTTGAAACCAATCAGCATCAACTCACACAACACACCCTTTTAATTGATGCATCAGAAGAATTACAAATCTTCCGTGCCTCACAACGTGATGGGCAGAATATAGAACAGATTAAAAATATTATTACGGCACAAATGCCAAGAGCCGAAAAACAAAAACTTGCCAATGATATTGTGGTTAATGATGGGCATCTTGATCACTTATACGCACATTTAGCCCCTTTACATCAAAAATATCTAAACATGGCTGAATAATTTTCACACTAAAAAGTAACTAAAGTGTATTCACCTTGCAATGAATACACGCGCTCATCAGCTGATGTTACTTATTTTTTTGTTGATCCAATCGTGCTTGCAAACTGTCTTTGCGTCCAAGCCAACGCCACGGCTGCAAGGCTCCTATCCCCATCCCCAGCAAACCACATACAATTGCTAAACTTAATGGCTCACCTAACAGTGGCACAGCAATAATTGCCGCAATAAAAGGTGCTAAAGTCACAATACTCCCCGTTTGGAAAGCACCGAGTCGTTTAATGGCTTCAACATAAGTTAATGTCGCGACAATCACCACAAAAACACCATGAAAAATAGTTTGCATTGCCAAATGAGATACTGTCGCTTGATCTAAATGCTTCGGTAAAAAGAGTAAATAAATCGGCACATAGATCAATGCAGACCAAATCGCAACGCCTGCCATACTATGCCAAGCTGACAATTTCCACTGCTTTAACAGCACGGTAAATATGCCCCACCAAATTGCACTCAGAAAAAATAAGCCATCACCGAAACTAAAAGCAACACCTGTTTCTTGGTACATGAGATAACTCATGCCTGCAATCGCGCTCAGCATAATCGTTAGGCTGAACCATGTATGGCGATCAAACGGCTGTTTAAATAAGAAATAAGCTGCAAGCGCAGTACACAACGGCAAACAACCATTTAAAAAAATTGCTGCATGTGCAGCAGGGACATAATGAAAAGCGCTATAGGATGTCAAGCAGTATGTAACCCCACCTAACATTGCCAGAATAAAAGGCTCTTTTTTCCATAAAAAAGCCGTATCTTTTTTATAAATGAGAATCGGCATCAAAATGCAAAATGCCAAACTAAAACGTAATGCGGTAATATCCCAAGGACTGATATGCCATAATGCATTAAGCCTTGATGTAATCGTAAAACCTCCCCAAATACACATCGTGATTGCTACAAAAACATAGCCTTGCGTGCGGGAGGTCATCATGATCTTTCTCAAATTTCAACAATAAAAATGGGATGGATATCGCTTAGTCAATCAGACGTTGACGACACGCTTCATATAGCGCCATACCTGTGGCTACGCTGACATTTAAACTCTGTAAATTGCCTGACATTGGAATGTAAACCGTTTGGTCACATTGTGCCTGCGTGATTGGACGTAAGCCTGTATCTTCAGCCCCCATCACCACACAAATCGCTGTGCCTGTAAAATCAAATTGTTGAATAGGTAATGCTTTTTCATCCAACATCGTCCCTACAACACGCACATTAAAGTCTTGTTTGATTTGCCCTAAAGTGCGCGCCAAATTGGTCACTTGAATGAATTTCACTTTTTCAGCACCACCTGCCGCGACTTTACGTGCTGTTGGCGTCAAACTTGCTGAACGATCACGTGGTACAATCACTGCCGAAACACCCATTGCCGCTGCTGTTCGAATACATGCGCCTAAATTATGCGGATCGGTAATATGATCCAAAGCCAATAATAAAGGCTGCTGTTCAGTACTCAGCAATTGCTCCAAGTCTTTTTCATTTAATACAGGATGCGGACGTACCGCTGCGACAACACCTTGATGAAAAGGCTGCCCTGCTAACTTCTCTAAGCTATCTCGACTGGCTTTTTGAATACTAATACCAAACGGCTCAGCCATTTTTAAAATATGTTGTAAGCGTTGGTCATCACGCCCTTTTAAAGTAAAAAGTGTTAAAACGCGTTCTGGTTCCAACTCCAATAATGACTCAACTGAATGCACGCCATAATAATACTCGGGCTTCGCCATGAACGACCTCTAATAACTAAAATCGGGGGAGAGAAAAGAAAAATCCTGCAAAGCCAACTTTACAGGATTTCATAATGTGCTTAGTTTAACCGATTTAAGCTGAAAATACCCTGCTTATCTTCGATTGAATCAACTTTGCTTAACCTTCTAAATGACAGACA
Organism: Acinetobacter sp. 251-1; assembly: GCF_030329305.1. Lineage (NCBI taxonomy): Bacteria > Pseudomonadati > Pseudomonadota > Gammaproteobacteria > Moraxellales > Moraxellaceae > Acinetobacter > Acinetobacter sp. 251-1. The sequence continues at coordinate 32,266 of NZ_JACANS010000009.1, forward strand.
TAGTCAAGTACATCATCAGTTTCAATTTTGAAACGGCTGTTGCCTGGTACGTAAAATGACTGTCCAGCACGGAATAATTCACTTTCCGCATTGTCTGCAATTTTGACACGACATTCACCAGAAATGATTTCCATACGTTCAGGTACATGTGTTTCAAACGTCAATGCTTCTTCTGTTGGTAAAATCACCCCAAGCGTTTTTTTCGTTCCGTCTTCAAACTGTACTGTGTGGCTAATGCATAGACCACCAAAATAAACGTTTGATTTTTTTATCACTGATACATGATCAAACTGAGTAGGCATGCGTATTCTCCAGATAATGCGCATTGATATTATGTAGTTCCGCCTAGTTTAATTGCACTCCCCAAACTAATCAATCTCTTGTTTTAAGGAAAATAATTCCAGACAAAATCTGCATTTTATTAAATGTAAATTTATCTCCAAGAATCGGTATTTTTTGCTTTAATTTACGCTAAAATATCCAAAATTCTTCACCATTAGAATCTATTCTGACTTGTGACTACAACAAAACTTGACTATCTTAGAACTGAACTTTTCGCAGCTTGGATGCGTGTATGCTGACACATTTAAATCTACTTAATTTTGCTTTAGCAGATAACCTTGCGATTGATATTGAACAAGGTTTTAATGTTTTAACAGGTGAAACAGGTGCAGGAAAGTCGCTTCTTTTAGATGCATTATCAGCATGTTTAGGTGAACGTACAGATACCAATTACGTGCGTTACGGTGCAGAAAAAGCCGATATTACGGCAGTTTTTAGTTATCAAAACAATAGCCCAGAAGATTTATGGTTAAAAACCCATGAGTTAGATGATGAGTCTGGTGAAATTCATTTAAGACGAGTCATTTTTGCTACAGGTCGTAGCAAAGCATGGATCAATGGTCGCCCAAGTAGCCTGTCAGAACTCAAAGAAATCGGGCGTTTATTGGTACAACTCTATAGCCAACACAGCCAGCAACAACTGTTAGAGCCCCCCTACCCTAAACATTGGCTAGACCGTTATAGTGACTTTCATACACCTGCTCAAGCTGTGCGTGATGCCTATAATGTATGGCAAAAAAATATTAAACTTCATCAGGCAGCTTTAGATGCTCAAGCCACACGTCTACAACGTATAGAAACCTTAGAGTTACAACTCGAAGAACTTGAAGATGTCATCACGACTGATTATAAAGAGATTGAACAAGAGTTTGACCGCTTAAGCCATCACGAACACATCATGCAAGACTGTAGTTATAGTCTAAATGCACTAGATGAATCTGAACAAAATATCACACAAGAATTATCTTCAATTTTACGCCGTATCGAATCTCATTCAGGACGCAGTGAGCAACTTTCAGAAATTTATAACTCACTGCTCAATGCACAAAGTGAATTAGAAGATGCAACAGCAAACTTACGTCAGTTTATTGACCGACAAAGTTTTGATCCTGAACGAATGGAGCAACTTAACTCACAATTAGAGATTTTCCACCGTTTAGCACGAAAATATCGTACCCAACCCGATGAACTCAAACAGCAATATGAAACTTGGCAAGCTGAGCTTGAACAATTACATCAGCTTGAAGACCCTGAAACTTTAGCTGAACAAGTTGAACTTGCACATCAAGATTTTTTAAATAAAGCTCAATATTTAGATCAGATTCGTAGAGAAGCTGCTATTCCGCTTGCCAAACAACTCACAGAACAAGTCAAACAACTGGCTCTGCCTGAAGCACATTTTGAGTTTCGATTTGACCCATTGGAGCAGGTTTCTGGCGAGGGTCTAAGCTTTATTCAACTGCTATTTACTGCTAATAAAGGCATTCCTGCACAACCCTTGGCTCGTGTCGCTTCTGGCGGTGAGTTATCACGTATTGCTTTAATTATGCAGGTTATGAATGCTGAAAAAACTGAATCTGAAGTTTTGGTTTTTGATGAAATTGATGTAGGAATCAGTGGCGGTACTGCAGAAATTGTCGGGCGTTTATTGGCGAATTTGGCACAACATGTACAAATCTTATGTATTACACATCAAGCGCAAGTTGCCGCGCAATCTGATCAACATTTATTGGTGAAAAAATTACAGACAGACCCTGCAAGCAGTACCATCATTGAACTTGAGGAAGAACAACGCATTTTCGAATTAGCACGTATGACAGGTGGTGTAGAAATTAGCGAAACGACTTTGCAACATGCCAAACAGTTACGCCAACTCAAGTTTCAACATGCTTGAGTTAAATTATGCTAGAAAAAAAAACCAGTGAATAATGCACTGGTTTTTTATTGTGAAATATCATAAATTACCACTTAATCGGCTGTTCACTTGAACCTGGTGTCATGTCATAGGTCGGGGTAAAACTTGAACCTTGCGAACCATAATTGCCATTTGGCTGCAACTTTAAACCCACTAAAATTTCCTGACTTAAATTTTGAGCCAAGGTTTCTGCACTACTGTTATCTAAATTATTATTTAACAGATTTTGCACAGAATTTTTCGGTAATGCACGGTTAAATGTACCTGATGCCACCACTTTACTGGTATTTGCTTCAATCACACGCCAAGTTAAACGCACTTGTTCTGCACCTTGATTTAAGCCATACATTTGATGTGAACTTGCCGCAGACAAATCATTGATCCGCCCAACCAATAAATAATCTGCACCTACTTTTTGCCCAATACGCGCCATCTCATGTGGTGCACCATCCCATTGTAAAAATGCATTTTCATATTGCATTTCATCAATATAATGACGATCCAACAAACTTAATTGCCCCGATTGTGCTAAAAAATTACCCAATGCATCTGCCAATTCTTCGCTAAACTCACCTGCTGAGTCAGATTGTGCTGAGCGATTATTTTTTTCATAAAACTGAAAGGGTAAAACGGCAATGCGTCTTAAATGTTGATCTTGCACAGTTGATTCATATTGAACAACATGCGCACGCACACGTGCACGATAGTTATTTTTTGAACCCGTAACACTCAACACTTGGAACTTGGTTACTGAACCTGAGCCAACACTGTTCACACTAAATACAGGTGAAACTTTACCTGAATAACTCCAATTATTACCATTCATGGACATATTCACTGTTTCTTCAAGATCTGCACGTGGTGAAACCGTTGCACCATTTACAGACTGTACAGCAACAAGTAATGCTTCAGAAATTGCCTGATGCTGTGTTTCACCGCTACCCGATGCTTCTTTAACCACTTCTTTTAATGCAGCAAATGCCGATGAGCAAAGACCCGCTGTAAGCAATGCTGAAAGAATAATTTTTTTCATCATGATTATGATCTCGTGCAACTGCGTTGAATAGCAGTTGCAACTTTATCAATTACAAACCAAAAGTAGAGCGTTTAGCTGACTTACGAATTTCTTTTTCGCTGGTCCACTCAACAATACCTGTTTGAATATTTTGAAGTTTTAATGTGAATTTATAATATACATCGCTCTTATTGCCTGAGTTTTTCACAATGCTTGATAAATTACCATTAAGCATATACTCAGCACCAATATGACCACCTGCTTTTACAGATGTCGCTTGATTCACTAAACCACTATTTTTTTGGTAGTTTAATTGCTCAGCCATGGCATTCGCTGCCGTCATATCCACAAAACGGAATTTACCTGAGTTAATCAGTTTATTTTGAATGGTGTCAGTAATTGATTCAGTATCAATATGTTCTTGCGTCTTGTTACGGATACGGTCAACAAACATCACAGGACGGCGGTTTTGGGTTAACTGAACCACCACTGGAAATGTCAACATATCGTCAACCATTTTGTCTGCAATCATTTGTAAATCAGTAGAACCAAAATCTTTGGTTAATGACTCAACAGCTTGTGCATCGCCATAACTGACATTGGTACTTGCACAACCGGTCAAAACTGACGCAGCAAAAAGTGATGCAACAACAAATTTAATTTTCATGAATTTTACCCTAATTAATCATTCTTCAAATAAACAACAACATCAACTGCCGATGGGTTTGGCGCAACAGATTGCACCGTTTTCACTTCACGACCTGTTAACTGAATAGGTTTCCAACGCGCACCTTCTGGATTGATTTCCATGCCTTGTGCGTCAACCCAAACAATTTTGTACTCAAAAGAGCGACTGACAAACCAACGGTCTTTAATTGCCAACGATACTTTTTTCAGGTCACCCACGTAGGTCATATTGATGCGATCCACACCAACCTTCGTACTTAACACAGGATTATTACTGATCGTTTTTACGCTATAAATCCCATCAGCCGCAGTTTGCGTAGACAGTGAATTAGGTGCAGTACACGCAGCAAGACTTGCCACAAGCACACCCGCAAAAATTAGTTTTGAAGCTATTTTCATACATTTCTCAATTTTTAGATTAATGATTAATCGCACTAACGCTCGTTGAAATTTTATTATTGACATCATTGACATAGACAAAAATAGTTTGGTTTGGACTCGCATCAACTTTTATCGTGTCACTCATCGCTCCATTGCCTGAAATATGTAGATTATGGCTACCAGGCTTTACTTCAAAGCGTGCAATTTGTGTATTGCTTGGCAAAGTTGACCATGCTCTCAAGTCAGCTCGCTCTGTGGCAACGTTCATCAAGTTACCTGCAAGTTGCCCCAAAGCACCCAGATGCTGTCCTAACTGCTGCTGTGCCACAAATTTAGTGGTTGCACGTACAATTTGACTAGAGACTGTACTTGTCGTGCGTTCTTTTAATTCTTTAACCGCTAATGCGCCAATATCATTTAATATAAAGCTTTGCTGTGTTTCACGGTCACCTAAACGTACTCTTAGGCTCTGTGGTGCGGTATATGTACTCGGTTCATACGTTGCAAAAGCAATATTTACAAGACCATTTGGCACAGGAATCGCTAATTTATTCTCAATTTTTTTCGGCACAATGCCTTGCTCGATAAAAACAACAACAGGTACCGTGTCTTTACTTTTCGCAGTCATACGATCTAAACGCTGTACATCTTTGGCAATATTACTGTCCGCTTGTAATTCATAGGCTTTTTTATAGTCAACCAAAGCATCGTTATACTCACCTAATGCTTCCCATAAATTGGCTGCCATATAAAAGGCATAGGCATTTTGATAAGTGTTTTTAATACGTCCTGCAATTGTGTCTAAACCTGAAAATGCTTCATCTAAATTATTCACAGCTTGCGCATTTTCTTGTTTGGCTTTTTCTTTTTCCGATTTTTTCTCTAGCTCTTTTTCATGCTTAATTTCAATTTCACGTTGAATACGTTGTGCGATTCGCATCTCAACACCTGCTGCTTCAGCATCTTTGAGATAAATATAATTTTTAGCTTGAGAAATATGCGCTAACACCTGCTCATAAGGTGGAACCTCATAAGGAACAATGGAGTCATTACTCAACATTGAAAGTGCTTTAAAACCTAAACGAGAAGCACTGACTGTTGCTCGATTATTTTGTTTGTCCAATAATTCAAATGCTTTTTTATATAATTGACTACTTTCTTGGTATTGTTGGTTGACCTGTAAAATGCGTGCTTTTTCTAAGTGATACAAAATTGCGTCCTTAGAATCCATTTTCTTATCGATTGTTGCTGCAAATGCAGTCGGCATGGTGGCATTTAAACTACTTCTGAATGCCATCCCCTCATCATCATAACTTCCAAAAACCCCCGCTTGAGAATTAAAAGAAACTGCCAATAAAATGAGTAATAATTTGTTATTAAAACGTTTCATAAAGTTTAAAATTATAATTTTCGATACATGAATAATACAAATTTATATTATTTTATTCAATAATCCAACATTTATTCATTAAATTATTCACATTTCATTCATTAAAAAAAGCTAAATAAAGCTAGAGTAATTGTTCTAAATTAACAGAATTATTGACTTTTTATTAAGCAAATATATATAGTCGAAGGATTATTTTAATGCTGTTTAAAAAATTCCAATCGACCATTTATTAATCAATAAATTTTAATTTCAACTTTTTTCTGCAATTTTTTAGCATATTAAATATTTATTTTCCAAGATCATGCCACAAGACAGCATAAATAAGTTATGGTATTTCAAAATGATTTACATAATTTTATACGTTTTTTAAGAATAAGGAGCAGCCTTTCGGTGACTAAACAATATTTAAAACATCGTTGTTTAATTGCGCCACCAGATTTGGCGGATGATTTTTTTTCGCATACGGTGATTTATATTGCACGACATGATGACGATGGTGCGCAAGGCATTATTATCAATCGTCCTACAGGCTTACAAATTAAAGAGTTATTGACAGATTTAGAAATTGCAGCAGACCATGTTCACCCACATGAGGTTTTACAAGGTGGCCCTTTACGCCCCGAAGCAGGCTTTGTGCTTCATACAGGTCAACCGACTTGGCATTCTTCGATTGCGGTAGGTGAAAACATTTGTATTACCACCAGTAAAGATATTTTAGATGCGATTGCACACAATGAAGGTGTCGGACGTTATCAAATCGCATTAGGATATGCCAGCTGGGAAAAGAATCAATTGGAAAATGAAATCGCCCGTGGTGATTGGTTAGTCTGTGATTCAGACATGGATTTAGTATTTAATTTACCTTATGATGAGCGCTGGGACGCTGCATATCGTAAAATAGGCATTGATCGTACTTGGTTAGCCTCTGAGATTGGACATGCCTGATTTATCCCAACCACAACTTATTTTAGCTTTTGACTTTGGTACGCAAAAAATGGGGATGGCGGTTGGCTCATCACTGATTGAAAGTGCAAGCCCACTCAGTTTATTTCCCATGAAAGATGGAATTCCCAATTGGGAAGCATTACTCAAAATCGTAAAGCAACATCAACCCAATTTGTTTTTGGTCGGTTTGCCTTTAAATATGGATGATTCTGAGTCGGAATTATCAGCACGTGCCCGTAAATTTGCACGCCGTTTACGTCATCAAACCAACATTGAAACTTTGATGGTAGATGAGCGCCTAACGACACGTGAAGCAAGAGATGAGTTGGATCATTATCAGGCACAAGGTCGTGCTAAAAACTTAGCCGCGGATAGTGTTGCCGCAGCATTATTTATTGAAAGTTGGTATCGAAATCCTCAAGGTGTTACACCTTAATTTTGGATCATATTATTTTTTAATCTGATCTATAAAAAATTGGGTGATCATTTGATCACCCAATTGCTTTGAATTTTAAATCAATTCAAATTATTTTTTAGCAGCTTCGATTGATTTCAATACTTCAGCTTTAGCAACTTCTGAACCTTCCCAACCTGTCAATTTAACCCATTTACCCGGTTCTAAATCTTTGTAGTGTTGGAAGAAATGTTCAATTTGGTTGATCAACAATGGAGGAAGATCTGTATATTCTTGAACATCTTTATAAAGTGGTGTTAATTTTTCATGCGGAACTGCAACAAGTTTCGCATCGATACCACCGTCATCTTCCATGTTCAATTTACCGACTGGACGGCAACGAATCACAGAACCATGAACCAATGGGTGTGGTGTTACAACCAATACGTCTAATGGGTCACCATCTTCAGATAATGTGTTTGGTACATAACCGTAGTTTGCTGGATAGAACATTGCAGTACCCATGAAACGGTCTACAAATAATGCATCAGAATCTTTATCTACTTCATATTTGATTGGAGATGCATTTGCAGGAATTTCAATAATTACATAGATGTCATTTGGTGCATCTTTACCCGCAGGGATATTGCTATAGCTCATAAGATACTCTTTTTCAGTGAAAGCCAATTTAAAATCGTGCTGATTATAACGCTAATTTAGCGAACTGGTGCAATTATACAATTTGCATGGTGCAATTGAATATGCCACACATTACATATTTTTTTAAATCATTCGAATAATTGTAATGAGTAAAAATATTGGACATGCCATCGACATAAACCAAATAATCGAACGTAAAGTCGATAAGTTTAATAAATAGCAAATACCATAAATGATTCTAAGCACAATGTAAGCACTGCCCATCATCATGGTAAAGCCTTGCGGTACCACCATATATTCAGCCATCAAAATTGCCGCAATAAATAAAGGCAAGCTTTCAAAACTATTTTGCTGTACAGCATTGGCACGTGCCGACAAACCTGTTGTTTTTGCTAAAAATTCACGTGGATTTTGATTATCACTGCCTTTAAAACCACCTGTCACCTTAGCAATAATGGTAAAAATATAAGGCAATAAACAGGCGATTAGAATTAAATATATGATGCCATTTATCCCAGACATGAATTTATTCTCATGAAATTTACAAGTTGAATATCATAACACGTCAATGTTGTTATAATTTTCTCTAAGTATAGCGTTTTGCAAATATTGTGTAATGGAGAAATCATGCAGCCTTCTGATCAGCAAGACCTGTTGAATGTCTTAGAACAACAGCGTCAACAACTGCAACAAGTGGATCGTGTTTTAAAAATTGTGCTGCCGATTGCTGCGTTTTTACTTTGCGTAATTTGCGCCAATTTTAACTGGCAATCTACACTCGGCACCTTCGTTATGCTGCTTGTCGCTTTTTACGCGGTAGGTATTCTGAAGATGAACCTTTATCTTTGGTTTGCCATCATTACTTTATATTGCTTAGTCGATATTTATTTCAGTTATTCAGCCTTTCCTTCGTCTGCGATTGGCCGCCAACTCGGTACGATGCTCACTTTTACGGCTATTTTAGGTTACGGTCGTCCCTATATTGACCAATGGTATTTAAAAAGTCAGGGGAAAAATCAACCTTAACAAATAAAAAAAAAGCGCCAATATATGGCGCTTTTTTTATAGCTTGAATTACTTACGCAAATCTTTACGTAAAATCTTACCGACATTTGATTTTGGCAACTCATCCATAAACTCAACATAACGTGGGCGTTTATAACCCGTTAAGTTTTCTTTGGCATAGGCTAAAACTTCTTCAGTGGTTAAAGATGGATCTTTTTTCACCACAAACAGTTTTGGCACTTCACCTGATTTCTCATCTGCCACACCAATTGCAGCAACTTCCAAAACTTTCGGATGTTTTGCAATCACTTCTTCGATTTCAGATGGGTAAACATTAAAACCAGACACCAAAATCATGTCTTTTTTACGATCTACAATTTTAAAGAAACCACGTTCATTCATGATCCCGATATCGCCTGTACGGAAATAGCCGTCAGCAGTCATGACTTTTGCAGTTTCATCAGGACGGTTCCAATAGCCTTTCATCACTTGTGGACCACGAATCGAGATCTCACCTTGCTCACCTTGTGCCAAGTGATTACCGTCGTCATCTAAAATTGCAACATCAGTCAATGGTAAAGGAATACCAATCGTACCGCTAAATTCATCCGATGCAGGTGGATTTGCTGTTGCAACTGGAGATGTTTCAGATAAACCATATCCTTCGATAATGACCGTACCTGTGACTTTTTTCCATTCTTCAGCTGTTGAAGGTAGCACTGCCATACCACCGCCCATTGCCATTTTTAGTTTACTAAAATCAAGCTGACGGAATTCTTCATTATGCACCAACGCATTGAAGAGCGTATTCACCGCAGGAAAGAAACCTGGTTGATACTTACGTAACTCTTTCATCACAGCAGGCAGGTCACGTGGATTTGGAATCAAGATATTGGCTTGACCTTTGTACATGCCATACAGTGCACACACCATAAATGCAAAGATATGATACAACGGCAATGCACAGAAAATACGGTCATCTTTGGCACCATCGCCTTTACCAAATTTACTTTGGAAAATACCATCACATTGCAGCAAGTTAGCCACTAAGTTGCGATGTGTCAGTTCAGCACCTTTTGAAACGCCTGTGGTACCACCGGTATATTGCAATACCGCAGTATCGCTCAAAGTCATGGTTGGGCGTTTGTAGTTGTTAGCACTGACTTTGGACATTGCGGCATTGAATTTAACATGACCCGGAATGTTCCAAGCAGGAATTTGTTTACGTACAGAACGTAAAACAAAGTTCACCAAGGTACCTTTTAATGTACCTAACATATCACCCACTGAAGCAACAATCACATGTTTAACGGGTGTTTTACCAATAATGCTTTGATAGACTGAAGCAAAGTTTTCAATGATCACAAGTGCTTCTGTACCCGAATCATTGAGCTGATGTTCAAGCTCACGTGCTGTATACAGTGGGTTGACGTTGACCAAAACCAACCCTGCTCTGAACACACCTAAAGCAACCACAGGATATTGCAGTACATTTGGCATCATCACTGCAACACGACTGCCCTTTGCTAAGCCTAAACTTTGAAGATATGTGGCAAACTTACGGCTAGCGAGTTCTAATTCACTAAAAGATAGCGTCTTATCCATAAAGATAAAGGCATCTCGTGAACCAAATTTTTGGAAATTACGCTCAAAAACATCAATAAGCGATGTATTTTCCTGTGGCAATTCTACAGTCTCAGGAATGCCTGTTTTTTGATATTCTGCGTACCAAATCTTTTCCATAATGCCATATTCTCCAATCAGTAATCCTTAGTTTTCAGCTGTTTTTCTCAACATTAAGCATATTTGTTTGGCTTGTTGCGCTTAATGTTGGCATCCATTTTCATAAATACAGATCATATATAACGTATTTTGAGCAATGGATGCTAGTTTTATCTTTGAATCAACAGTCTATTTGCTTTTTGATAAGTACGTGTTAAGAGTTGCCCCTTAGACGCGCGTTTACCAATGAACTGTAATAAATCATTGCCTTTTAGTTTTAATTGCTTCTGACCTGCAAGCAATTGAATTGTATCATCTAAATTAAAAGTAAGCAGATCTAAAATTTGATCTTCACTTTCAAGTTGTATCAACTTATTTCCTTTACCTTTATTTAGAATTGGCAATTCTGACAACGCTATACACAGTAAACGGCCTGCTGAACTGAGTATAGCCAAATGCGTATGATTTTCAATCACTCTAAGTGGTAATGCTTTAGCATCATCAGAGAGCGTTAAGAAAGCTTTACCTGCTTTGGCATTGGTATCCAATTGTTTGGCTTGGGTTTTAAAACCGTAGCCCTTAGAACTAACAGCAAGGATTTCTTTGTCATCCTCCTCGACCAAGACCTGAACAAAGCTCACACCATTAGCTGGTGAAAGTTTTGAGCTCAGCGGTTCCCCCAAGCCACGTGCGGACGGCAAGCTATTGATTGCAAGTGCATAACTACGCCCTGTTTCATCTAAAATATAGACTTTTTGGTTGGACTTACCTTGCGCTGAACTGAGGTACTGATCGCCTGCACGGAAATTCAATTTTTCGACATCAATCTCATGACCTTTGGCAGAACGAATCCAACCTGCCTCTGATAACACCACCGTGACAGGATCAGCCGGCATCAAATCTTGTTCTTTAATCGCATGTGCTTCAGCACGTTGCACGATTGGGGAACGGCGATCATCACCAAACTTTTTCGCGTCTTCTTTCAGCTCAGAAATAATCAGATTTTTCAATGATTCAGGATTTTCTAATTGTTCGCGAATCACCGCAGCACGTGCTTCAAGCTCATCTTGTTCACGGCGCATTTCCATTTCTTCAAGTTTTGCTAAATGGCGTAACTTGAGTTCTAAAATCGCTTCTGCCTGAATTTCATCAATATTGAAGCGTGACATCAACACAGGTTTCGGTTGGTCTTCTTCTCGAATAATTTGAATCACTTCATCAATATTCAGATAAGCAATAATCAAACCACCGAGGATATGTAAACGCTTTTCAATTTTATTCAGATGATATTGCAGACGGCGTGTGACCGTTTGTTTACGAATTTCGATCCATTCTAATAATATTTTACGAATGGATTTCACTTGCGGACGACCATCAGCGCCGATCATGTTCATATTGACACGATAGCTCGACTCTAAGTCAGTCGTCGCAAATAAATGGCTCATCACTGCTTCAGCATCGATCCGATTTGATCGTAAAATAATCACGATTCGTGTCGGATTTTGATGATCAGACTCATCTCGTAAGTCACTGACCAAAGGCAATTTTTTCGCCTGCATTTGATCTGCAATCTGAGTAATGACTTTTGAACCTGAGACTTGATAAGGGAGCTCTGTGATCACAATTTCATTTTTTTCAATCGTGTAAATTGCACGCGTGCGATAGCTACCACGCCCTGTAATTTGTAATTTTAATAATTCTTCAGGTGGGGTAATAATTTCCGCTTTGGTCGGTAAGTCTGGTGCAGGAATGTATTCGGCAACTTTTTCATCGCTGATATTTGGATTACGAATTAAGGCAATCGTGCCTTTGACCACTTCTCGTAAATTATGCGGTGGAATATCTGTCGCCATCCCGACCGCAATGCCTGTGGTACCATTTAACAAAATATTCGGTACACGTGCAGGCAAATGTACAGGTTCTTTCATCGAACCATCAAAGTTGTCTTGCCAGTCACAGGTGCCTTGCCCCAATTCAGACAATAGCACTTCACTATACTGTGAGAGTTTTGCTTCGGTATAACGCATTGCTGCAAAGGATTTAGGATCGTCAGGTGAACCCCAGTTCCCTTGCCCTTCAATAAATGGGTAACGATAACTGAAGGGTTGCGCCATCAACACCATCGCTTCATAACAAGCCAAGTCACCATGTGGATGGTATTTACCCAACACATCGCCGACGGTACGTGCCGATTTTTTCGGCTTACCACTATTCTTTAAGCCTAACTCGCTCATCGCATAGACAATACGGCGCTGTACAGGTTTTAAACCATCACTGATATGGGGCAATGCACGATCCATAATCACGTACATGGCATAGTTGAGGTAAGCTTGTTCGGTAAATTCTGCTACGGAACGGTTTTCTGTCGCATGATGCGCAAGGCTTGTCATAACAACCTTTAATCCTAAATAAATGCGTTCTAAAAATTTATATCTCTATGTTCTTATGCTAAGTCGCATACTGAGACGACACAAGGGGCAGTCTTGTAACTCTGCGACAATTTGCGTCTTTCACTAAATCTAGCGCTGTAAAATTATCCATTTTTAGGTTAATGGGCAACTGATTATTTTTATTTTGTTCATGACTTTCTCTGTCATAAAATCATTTTTCTTTGAATTTCAGAAAAGTAAATATGTAGTCATACAATTTTATTTTAACTGTGCAAGATCAAATGGAGGTGTATCCCCCATTTGATCTCTCCACATTAAGTCATCTTATAAACCAATCTCTTCTAAAGTCTTACCTTTGGTTTCCTCACCTAAAACCAAAATCACCGCAGCCACACCGAAAAGTACAGCCGTAAACATCATAAAGACCGCGCTAAAACCATTCGTTGCGACCATCATATGCGTGACGACTAAAGGCGCAACGATCCCCCCCATACGCCCAATCGCAGATGCCCAACCTGAACCAAAAGCACGAATATTGGTTGGGTACTGTTCAGGTGTATAAGTATAGAGAACGCCCCAAGCCCCCAAATTAAAGAATGACATCAAACAACCCCACAGCATAATCATACTGACTGAAGTGGCTTGCCCAAAGAAATAAGCCGACACGGCACACATGCCGATAAAGCCTGCTAATGTTGCTTTACGTCCTAACTTTTCCACCAACCAAGCAGCCGCTACATAACCCGGCAGTTGTGCCAAGATCATACCCAACACATATTCAAATGACTGGACGATGCTATAGCCTTGTTTAACCAATAAACTCGGTAGCCATGTAAAAATGCCGTAGTAGGAAAATACAATACCGAACCAAATCAGCCACAACATTAGGGTACGTTTAGCAAAAGGATTTGACCAAAGCTGTAAAAATGAAATGTTTTGTTTTTCTGCAACAGGTTTGACTTCAATGGTTTCAATCACTTCAACGCCACATTGACGCTCAAGCTTTTGTACTAAGGTATGTGCTTCTTCGATTCGTCCACGATTGATCAAATACGGTACAGATTCAGGGACTTTTTTCAGAATCATAAACACATAAATTGCAGGTAAACCACCGATTAAAAAGGCAATGTGCCAACCATAATCAGGAATGACAAAATAGGAAATCAGTGCAGCGACCAACCAACCCAAGCCCCAAAAACTTTCGAGTAAAACAATAAAACGACCACGCACCTGTGCAGGAATGTATTCACTGACCAAAGTCACAGCCACAGGCAACTGCCCACCCAAGCCAAGTCCAACAATAAAGCGAAACACCAATAACCATGTCAGGTTTGGCGCAACCGCACATAATGCTGTGGCAATACTATAGGTCACTAAAGTAATGGCAAATACAGTACGACGACCAATCCGATCTGCTAATCCACCTGAAAATACAGCCCCAATCGCCATACCGACAAAACCAATCGACACCACCCAGCCTTTTTCAGACGGTGTCATTTGCCACTCTTCTGCCATTTTAGTCAGGATAAACGAGATTAATCCTGTATCCATGGCATCGAACATCCAACCGAGTCCGATCACCCATAACAAGGTATAGTGAAATTTTCCAATCGGTAAGCGTTGTACGCGTGAAACTAAATCCATAAGAGTGCTCTACATGAATGATCTGTATCGGTGAAAGTGGGAGGTACTGCTTTCACAACAGGATTTATAATTGTCGTCATTATTATCAATCAAGATGCTGATCTGTTGCAAAGTCAGCACCGAATTTGAATCGATTTAAAAATTAAAACTTTTAAACAGTTTAATCAAGTTTCATCTTTAGAAGACGCAGATTGTTCATCATCATCTTTATAGATAAATTTCGGCATTTCCAAACCAAAGTAAATCGCAATACAACGCAGTGAAAAGCCAAAGATCAAAGTCGAAATCACAGTCACTTCCAATGACAAGCCAACATCCATACAGAACCAATAGAAGATCACGGCAACAAAAGAAATCGAGGCATAGAGTTCACGACGGAATACTAACGGTACGTCATTACACAGAATATCACGCAAAATACCACCCGAGACTCCTGTCAACACGCCTGCAACCGCAGACACCACAAAGCCATGTCCCATATCTAAAGCAATCTGACAACCAATAATGGTAAAGCCAATCAATCCCAATGCATCCAGCAACAGGAAAATGGAATGCAAATGTTTCATCCATTTGGCAATCAAAATCGTGACAAAGGCTGCACAACAGGTGAGCACCAAATATTCAGGATGCTTGACCCATGTCAATGGATAGTGCCCTAATAATACATCTCGCACTGAACCACCACCCAAAGCGGTTACGCAGGCGATCAGCACCACACCAAACCAGTCCATACTACGTCGACCTGCCGACAGTGCACCTGTCATAGCTTCAGCCGTGATTGCAATAATGTAGATGACTAACAGCAACATTGCCCTTCTTCCACTGAGGGTTATCGATGCGCGCTATTCTAGAATAAATTGCATGAAAAGTTATAAAAATTCAGCACAACATTGCTTAAATTTTTTAGCTGAACCACAAATACATGGCTGTTTCATGGTGATCTGCTGATCTGTAGTTGGATCAAGAAAATACCAAGTCCCTTCATGTTTTACAAAATACGAAACTTCATGATGAATTTGCTCTTTTTGAGCTTGATCATTGGCATCTGCATAGTGTGCTTTAAACTCAACTTGGGCATGGTTTTTACCCAGTTTTTCTTTGGCTTGGACCACGTCTAGTTTTAACCAAAGATTGGCTTTGCTCCACTCTGCAATGGCGTTAACATCTAAAGCTTGTTGTTGCCCTAGTGCAGTGGTTTTGACGATGTAATCAATCTCTTGCGTTGCAAATGCACTATAGCGTGAACGCATGAGTTGTTCTGCACTTTCGGCTTTTTTCTGTCCTAGATGTAAAGGCTGACAGCATTCACTATATAGAGGTGAACCACAGGGACAAGGGAGGTTGGACATAGAAAAGCTCAGGCATATTTATAAAAGAATTTTAGCAAAATTTCTGTTTTTTAGTAAAATTCACCAAGATATTTGACTAATAACCATTTATCAAAATGAATCAAATGCTCTCTAATAAATAATTCATAAATATTGTGCAAAATACCATAATATTAAACGATGATAATATAGCCCTTTTCACACAAAAGAAGATCTTATAAATGAAACTGATGATTCAAACTATTCTAATAATGTACTTATCTCTAAATGCACAAAATGTATTTGCAGAACAATGCCCACAAAACGATGAAAATAGAACAGCAGCGATTATCGATGGCTTAATCAAACTTGATTTAAAACTAACAAAAGAGTGTGCTGAAAAGGGAAATGTTCGTGCACAAAAAGATTTAGCAATCGCCTATGCATCGGGACGACTTGGAATCGCACAGGACCTAGATGAAGCATTGAAATGGGAAACCAAGGCGGCTTTACAAGGAGATCCTGAAGCCCAATATGATGTGGGACTATCTTATTCTGTCAGGGAGAACTACCAAAAAGCAATGGAATGGTACTTAAAAGCTTCTGAACAAAATTATGCTAAAGCACAGCTCTATATCGGTATGCTATACGCGTATGGGAACGGAGTCCCTCGTGATGTAGACAAAGCAATCTATTGGTATAGGAAAGCTGCCGAAAATGGAAGTATTTCTGCTCAGATGGTGATTGCCAATATTGATCAAAAGTAAATTTCTTCTATAGCTTATTTTATTGCTTTTGTTTTTAAATTGATTTCTGATTCAATCAACAATTTACATCATACACCTTATGCACAATGCACTGCATAGAACTCAATCCATGTGATGTATCTTGTTATTATTTTTAGGTGCTTAAGAATTTAGCAGATATTTTATAGATCTTGAGGACTTAAGCACCTTATTATTTTCATTTCCAAGCCAATGCTGTTAAGACATTTTAAACTTAAACATCACATCAATTTTTCTGAAATAAATACACCTGAAAACTCGCAGTCAGACTGATCTTTTCAAGCTGCTCAAGCGCTTGGCGTTTTTCAGGCTTGGCTTTATAGGCATATGGGGTCATTGCAATTAAATTTTTTAATTGTGTCTGATCTAACTCAAATGTAGATTCTACAATCGGTTGCTCCACCAAAGTGAAATGTGCTTGTAACTGTTCCACAAACTTATGTGGATCATGGGCATTGACCTCATCAAATAAAGCTTCACGCATCGCATAGAGATGATTAGGTGCGGGCGTCACCACCATCAAATAACCTTCAGGTTTTAATACCCGCAAAATTTCTTCTTGTGGAATCGGACTAAATAAACTAGTACATAGGTCGATTGAATGATCCATTACAGGCAAAGTTGCGCCAGTACCCACAACCCAATCCACTTCTTTATTGAGTTTAGCTGCAACTTGAACTGCATTTTTGGCAATATCCACCCCTACACATTGCATGACTTCTTGCTGCATCGCATCCGTGTAATAGCCTTCACCACAACCAATATCAAGTAAGTTTTCAATACGTAAAGCACGAATCTTATTCACTACAGCTTGTTGTAGCGGTGCATAAAAGCCAGCACTTAAAAATGCACGACGGGCTTGAACAGACTCAGGTGTATCGCCCGGATTTTTGCTGTGTTTATGCTGAACCACATGCAAATTGACATAACCTTGCTTAGCAACATCATAGCTATGATTGTTGATACAGCGCCATGTGCGTTCAGTTAAGCTGAGTGCTTCACGGCACACGGGACACATCAACACATTCCTGATTTGTTTCAAAACCTTCTCCAAACTCATTTTAAAGCCATAAAAAAAGTCGGCAGATGCCGACTCTCTTCAACAACTTTTGCTTAACGCAATTTTAAAGTCATTAGACCTAAAACTACCAGCATAATTGTAATAATCCAGAAACGGATCACGACTTGGGTTTCACGCCAGCCTTTTTTCTCATAATGGTGATGCAAAGGCGCCATTAAAAACACACGTTTATTCCGCATACGCAATGAGCCGATTTGTAGGAATACCGAAATTGCTTCTACGACAAATACACCACCCATGATGGCAAATACGATTTCTTGGCGAACCATAACCGCAATTGTACCAAGCATCGCACCGAGTGATAATGCGCCAACATCGCCCATAAACACCTGTGCAGGATGCGCGTTATACCAAAGGAAAGCCAAACCTGCACCAATCATTGCCGCACAGACAATCACAAGTTCTGAGGTATATTTTACATAAGGAATATGTAAATAATTGGCAAAACGAATATCACCTGCCAAGTAAGCAAATACACCCAAACCTGCCGCAACCAATACGATCGGCATGATCGCCAAACCATCTAAACCATCGGTTAGGTTGACTGCATTTGAGCCACCATTAATCACTAAATAAGTGAAAATAATGAAGCCAATACCAAAAGGAATTGCAGACAAAGGAATACTGAGGTTTTTAAAAAATGGAATCAGTAGATCCAACATATTCGCTGCATGTACAGGATTTTCCTGTTGCGTTGAAATGATATACAACGCAATACCTGCACCTAATGAACCTACAGAAGTCCAGAAAAACTTTTTCTTTGCAGGTAGACCAGCATTGTCTTTATAACGTACTTTAATCCAGTCATCGGCCCAACCCACGGCACCAAAAATCACCATGACTGCCAACACAATCCAAACATAAGGATTGGATAAATCTGCCCAAAGTAAAGTACTAATCCCAATCGACAAAAGAATTAAAATCCCGCCCATGGTCGGTGTACCCATTTTCTTCGCATGATTTTCTGGTGCAAAAGAACTGACTGCTTGACCATATTTTAAGGCTTGCAATTTACGAATCATGACAGGACCTAAAGCCCAACCGATTGCGAGTGCCGTTAAGACACTGAGCAAAGCACGTAGCGACAAGTAGCGTACTACTTGAAATGAGTTTTCATAACCCGCTAGATGCTGAAACAACCAAAACAGCATTAAACTTTCTCCATCAAATCAGCCATCAACGTTTCCATATGGGTATAACGAGAACCTTTAAACAGGAAACTCATGGACTGTGGTTGATGCGTTTCAATTAAACTCATTAAAAGGGGTAATGCTTGCGCTTGTGTTAAAAACGCCTGCAATTTTTTACCATATTGCGTGCTTCTTGCACCCTCTTGGATTGCAGGTGAAAACTCACCCACTGCAACCACAAAGTTAATTCCTTTAACCGAAACAAGATCACGCCCCAACATATAATGCTGTTGTGCAGCAGTATTACCCAGCTCGCCAATATCCCCAATCACCATCACTTTGATGCCTTCTTGCTGTGCTAAGACCTCAGCCGCAGCACGCATCGAAGTTGGGTTGGCATTATAGGTGTCATCAATAAACAAGTAATTGTCTTTTTGAATAAAATTTAGACGACCTTTAGCCCCTTGCGCTTGCTCAAGACCCATAACAATATCATCTAAAGCGATGCCAATCGCTAAAGCAAAAGCAGTTGCCGCTTCAGCATTGTGTACATTATGCTCACCCGCAAAAGGCAAATTCACTGTTCGTGTGCCCTGAGGCGTATTGAGCGTAAAGATTGCCGATTGTGGTTGTAACTGCACATCTGTTGCAAAAACTTCACCGCCCTGACCAAAGCTAAGCACCTGTTCAGTTTTTACAGCTTGGCGAATGGCATCGCTAAAATCATCCTGAGCAGGGACAATCGAAGTGCCTAATGAATCGATATGCGCATAAATTTCAGACTTGGCACGGCAAATACCATCACGCCCACCAAATTCACCCAAATGTGCAGTACCGATATTTAAAATCCCTGCCACATGCGGTTGCACAAGCTTCGAGGTATAATCAATTTCACCCTGATGGCTAGCACCGAGTTCCATCACAGCATACTGATGCTCAGCACGAAGCTCTAAAAGCATCATCGGTACGCCCAGATCATTATTTAAATTACCACGGGTAATCAGAGTCGGTGCTAAACGTGAAAGAATACTGCCCAACATTTCTTTGGTGGTGGTTTTACCACTACTACCTGTTAACGCAATCACTTTTAACTGTGGATATTGAGCACGGCGGAATGCACCTAAATGCCCCAAAGCTAAGCGTGTATCTGCAACCACAAGCTGACAAATATCGGCATCAACAGGTTGACTGACGATGGCAACCTGACAACCATTTTGTGCCACTTGTGCCACAAAGTTGTGTGCATCAAAACGCTCACCTTTAAGCGCAAGAAATGCATCACCCGATTCAGCATGACGTGAATCTGTCAAAATACGTTTTATTTCACCTTGTGGTGCTTTGTCTAAATACCAATAACCTTGAGTCGCTTCAGCAAGCTCAGCTGCTGACCATGGCTCTAAAGGCACAGTACTGGTGGTCGAGGTGTGCATCTCTATTCCTACTGAGCTGGAGAATTTGTTTTATGACGGTGCATATCTACTGCAGACTGCACCTCAACGACATCATCAAACCAATGACGGACGCCATCAATTTCCTGATAGTCTTCATGCCCTTTTCCTGCAATCACAACAATATCGCCTGATTGGGCATGTTTTACCGCATATTTAATCGCTTCACGACGATCATGGATTTCATGAACATCATGCTGACTGAAGTCAACATCACGTTTCATATCTGCAAAAATTTGTTCAGGATCTTCAGTACGCGGATTGTCTGATGTAATGATCATCGGATTGGCTTGCTCTAAAGCCGCCTTGGTCATCAATGGACGTTTGCCACGATCACGATCACCACCACAACCAAACACAGCCCATAACTGATTTTCAACATGACGTTTCAGGGTTTTTAACACCTGTGTCAATGCATCAGGCGTATGTGCATAATCCACGACAAACAAACGATCTTCATCACGAATGACTTGCATACGTCCTGGTGCACCTTTTAACTGAGGAACCAATGCAATGAGATCTGCCAAGTCATAACCTGCCTGTTCAGCCATAATCAGACTCGCAAGCAAATTTTCAATATTAAAATGCCCAAGCAAAGGACTATTAACGGTAAATTCACCTTTTTCAGTTTTTAAATGAAAACTTGCGCCTTCCAAACTGTATTGAATCCCAAAGACTTGATAATCTGCGGCTTTCGAGGTGGAATAAGTCAACACTTTCGGATGTGATTGATTGCTACTCGCTGCATCCAACATCACGTCTGCATGTGCATCATCCACATTGATGATCGCCACTTTTAAACTTGGAAATTTAAACAAACGGGACTTGGCTTCAGCATATGCTTCAAGCGTACCGTGATAATCTAAATGATCACGACTTAAGTTACTATAAGCAGCGATTTCAATATCAACACCATTCAAACGCCCTTGCTCTAAACCATGGGAACTCGCTTCTAAAGACACAAATTCCGCACCGTTTGCAGCAAATTGATGCAGTGAATTTTGCATTTGCAACGCATCTAAAGTGGTATGCGAAGAGGCTTCAAGATTCGGTAAAATCCCGTTCCCTGTGGTGCCCATCACAGCGCATTTTTTGCCTTTGAGCATCAACAGCTCAGCAACCAAACGAGAAATCGTGGTTTTACCATTGGTCCCTGTTACAGCCAATACACGTGCCGCACCTACGGGCTGAGTCGCTGCTAGATATTGTTTTTGCCATTGCCCCATATGCTGGCGCACATCAGGAAACGTCCAACTATTTTCAAGTGTAAGATCATTCTCACTGATCACTGCCAAAGCACCTTTATCTAGTGCAGACTGAGCAAATTGTAAGGTTTTTTCAGGTTGTGAAAAGCTATTCAGGGCAATAAAAATTTGCCCTGCGCTTATAGCTCGACTATCTAAACAAAAGCCTTGAAATGGTGTAACCATCCAAGTTGGGGGATTGTCGACGGGATAAATGTCTTGAAAATGGATCGTCATCATTCACCTATTTGGATGGATTTACAGAATCGAGAGGTTTATCAAGGGGTACGTTCATTAAACGTAAAGATTCTTGCATGATTTTTGCAAAAACAGGGGCAGCAACCAAACCACCATAATATTGCCCACGTGGATTTTCCACGACCACAATAATCGCTAAGCGTGGATCGCTAATCGGGGCAACACCCGCAAATAGCGCACGATACTCGGTATTCGAATACCCTTTATGGTCAGGACGCAGTTTATGTGCTGTCCCTGTTTTACCCCCAACACGATAACCGGGAATATTGGCTTGCCGAGCGGTACCACCTGGCATGGTCACTTGCTCAAGCATCAACAGCACATCATCGGCAATTTTAGGTTCTAAAACCTGTTTGCCTTTTGGCTGATCTTGCAGTTTATATAGGCTAAGTGGATATTCCACTCCATGATTGGCTAACATGGCATAGCCTTGTGCTAACTGTAAAATCGTCGCGTTCAAACCATAACCATAGGCCATCGTACCGATTTGCGAAGAATTCAGTTTATTTGGCGGTAAAACCAGACCACTACTTTCGCCTGGGAACTTCACCGCAGAACGCTCACCAAAACCGACTTTACGGAAGAAACTTGGCAAAGCCTCTTTTGGTAAAGATAAAGCAATTTTAGCAGAACCCACGTTGGAAGATTTGATAATCACACCTGTGACTGTCAATGCACCATAGTTATGCGTATCACGAATCGTATGTGAACCCAAACGCATTGAACCAGGGCTGGTATTTACAATAGAATTTGGCGTGTATTTACCACTTTCCAAACCTGCTGCAACGGTAAATGGTTTCATGGTTGAACCAGGTTCAAACATGTCAATCGCCCCACGGTTACGCATGGCATCTTTGTTTTTTAAACCATTTTTATCATTTGGATTATAAGATGGCCAACTCCCCATGGCTAAAATTTCACCCGTTTTTACATCCACTGCAATCGCAGATGCAGAGCGAGCACTATTCGCCACACCTACCGCCGTCAACTCACGGTACATAATATATTGCAAACGTGAGTCAATACTGAGCGTAATATTTTCACCAGGCGTGACTTCTTTAACCACTTCAGGAATTGTGATGCGATTACCATGTTTATCACGGGAAATTCTTTGCTCGCCATCTTCACCTGCCAAACGGGTATTGAGCTGCATTTCCAAGCCCTCAATCCCTGTACCCTCACTATTGGTCAAACCAATAATCTGCGCATTGGGCTGCGGTTGTGGATAATAACGTTTATAGGTTTTTTCCGAATACACACCCGCAAATTTACGCTGTGTAATCAAATCCGCTTGCGGCGGTGGCACTTCTTTTTTCAGTACCAAATAGCGTGAACGTGGACGCTCAGCTAATTTTTTCTTTAAATCCGCACGATCAATACCTACTGCATCGGCAAGTTCATCTAAATTTAAATTTTCATCAGGTAATTGGCGTTTTAATTTACGGCTTTCTGGTGTTTTTTTCAGCTCTTCAGTAACTTTGTCAAACTGTGCTTTGGTTTCAAAATATTCACGTGGATCAATCACCACTTTCATGATTGGCGTACTGATGGCCAAAGGTACACCATGACGATCACTAATCACACCACGCATCGCTTTGAGTTTTTCTGTTCTTAAAATATTAGCGTTGGCTTTATTTTGTAAAAAGTCTTTATTAATCACTTGCACGTAAAAAGCGCGCCCAACCAACATGATAAAACACAGGAGCACTACGCCCCACATCAAATAATAACGCCACATATCCACAGCAACAGAAGACTTAGCGGAAATAGGCTGCTGTTTTTTTCGTGGTTGACGTGTTGCTTTGTTTTGCTGATCTGCCATACAACGTGCCTATTTTTTTTGCTCAGTTTCAGACGGTAATGAAATCACAACGGTTTGCGCTGCGGGTGGAGAATACATACGAAGTTGCGTCACTGCACGTGTACCAATCTGTGCAGTTGCACCAAAAGTTTGTTGTTCAATCAACAAACGTCCCCACTCTGCATTAATGGTTTCTCTTTCACGCATATAGCTATTCAATTCGCGGAAATCATGACGATAAGCAAAAACTTGCAGCACCACCATAAAGGCACTACCTAGTACCAATACTAACAAAAAAGCGTAATACACTACTTTTTTTATTGCTTGTCGATTTGTCCGCTCTTCTATAATTTCTTCTTTCATTCTGCGCCTTTAGGTTCTAAGCGTTCTGCGACACGAAGCCAAGCACTCCGTGAACGTGGATTTTCTTTCACTTCTGCTTCACTTGCACGTACACGATCAATTTTTTTCAAACGACGTGTATCGCTGACTTTTTGTGGCAATCCCCAACCATTATCTTCTGCTAAGGTCGATTCTTTTTGTATGAATTGTTTAATAATTCGATCTTCTAAAGAATGGAAACTAATAACAGCTAAACGCCCATGTGCTTTTAGTACCTCTACCGCTTGAGGCAAAAATGTATGCACATCATCTAATTCTTTATTAATTTCAATACGAATCGCCTGAAAAGTACGGGTTGCAGCATGTTTATTTTTTTCCCATTTTGGATGTGCAACTTTTACAATTTCCGCCAATTGTACTGTGGTTTCAATATAACCTGCTTGTTTAATAGCTTTGGCAATGCGGCGACTATAACGCTCTTCGCCATACTGAAAAATCACATTTGCCAAATGTTCCTCATCCACCTCAACCAACCATTCAGCCGCAGTTTGACCTTGCGAATTGTCCATTCGCATATCTAAAGGGCCATCTTTCATAAAGCTAAAACCACGCTCTGCTTGATCTAGCTGAGGTGAAGACACGCCTAAATCTGCCATCACACCATCAACTTGTTCAATACCACGCTGATTCAATTCTTGTTGTAAGTCCGCAAAACTGGCGTGAATAATTTTAAAACGTGAATCTTCTTGCTCAAGTTCAGCTCCCACCGCCAAAGCTTGAGGGTCTTTATCAAAGGCAAAAACTTGTGAATTTTCATCTAATTTAGACAATAATAATCGGGTATGACCGCCACGTCCAAAAGTCCCATCAATATAAATTCCTGTATCTCGGTCAGCAAGGAGCGCATCAACAGTTTCATGTAGCAATACAGAAATATGGGACATAAGTTTAGGTTCAATTCAGTCAGAAAATGTAACTGCACATTATTACCTTGTTTTTGCAAAGCTCCAAACGTCTTTTTGTAGGAAAATATTACTTTCGATGGGGAAAACCGTTTATTTAAGTAAAAGTAGAGTTGTTTTCAGACTTTTTAGAAATGATTATATGTAAATGAGTACCTCAGTGATGCACATGCCATATCTTCAATCTACGGGTACAAATAATAAGGTCTAAACCTTAAAGAGCATTTAGGCTCTATTGCTCATCATGCTACACAATAAAAAAAGCCAATCTTATTTGATTGGCTTTCGGATGCTAGAACGCAAAAAATTAACGCTTGTCATTATAAATTTGATCAAACACACCGCCATTTACAAAGTGGGTTTGTTGCGCTTTAGGCCAACCACCAAAGACTTCATCAATCGTGAACGTTTTTAAAGCAGGAAATTGTTTTGCATACTTCGCTAAAATTTTCTCATTCCGTGGACGATAGAAATGACGTGCTGCCATGTCTTGACCTAATGGAGAATACAAATAGTTAATATAGCCTGTTGCTAACCATTTATTCCCGTTTTTCGCCACGGTCTTATCTACAATCGCAACAGAAGGCTCAGTCAAAATCGACATTGATGGATAAACAATATCAAACTTATTACCCAACGTTTTTTTACTGATCATGGCTTCATTTTCCCAAGTCAGTAAAACATCCCCAA
This sequence comes from Acinetobacter sp. 251-1, assembly GCF_030329305.1. Classification (NCBI taxonomy): domain Bacteria; kingdom Pseudomonadati; phylum Pseudomonadota; class Gammaproteobacteria; order Moraxellales; family Moraxellaceae; genus Acinetobacter; species Acinetobacter sp. 251-1. Next base: position 57,804 of record NZ_JACANS010000009.1, read on the forward strand.
TGCCACGCTCAGCAAAAGTCGTCATAGACGCACGTGCAGCAGGGTCCATTACCTTGACATTATGGTACATTTTTGACACAAAATCACGTGCCTTAGCATCATTACCACCTGGCTGTTTCAGTGCATAACCCCATGCAGATAAATAGATCCAACGGGGTAAACCACCTGTTTTTGGATTAGGAGTAATGATCTGCACACCTGGTTTAGTCAAGTCTGTCCAATCTTTAATATGTTTTGGGTTACCTTTACGCACCATAAAAACAATCGTTGAAGTATAAGGCGCAGAGTTATACGGAAATTCTTTCTGCCAACCTTTATCAATCTGACCTGATTTTACAATTTCTTCAATATCATTCGCCAAAGCAAGTGTGACCACATCACCTTTTAAACCGTCCACAACTGAACGTGCTTGCTTGCCCGAACCACCATGTGATTGTTTAAAGTTTACGGTATGCCCTGTACGATTCTTCCAATATGTGCCAAACGATTGATTAAATTCATCGTAGAACTCACGCGTTGCATCATAAGAAACATTTAAAAATTGACGATCAGCAGCTTGCGCTACATTTGAAGTCACCGCTACACCTGCTGCAAGCAATGCAACATGTAGCCATGTTTTCACTTGAATTTTCATGACATTTCAGCACTAAAATCTTGAATTGTGCTAAATATATGAAATAAGCAGATAAACCGCAATTTAATAATTTTCTTGTGGGTCTCAAAACCATATCAAAATAAATCGTTAATTATTTGTTTCTCCTTATAAAAACAGGAAAACAATCTACTTATTTATATTTTATAGATTTTTTAGCATTGCTTATACAAAAAAGAGAATATGAAATTCTCTTTTTGCTACAGAGATGCAAATCATTCTGTTTTATTTTTCAGCGGAAATTTGGTCATAAATCGCCCCATTCACAAAATGAGTTTGCTGTGCTTTTGCCCAACCACCAAATACATCATTAATGGTAAATAATTTAATTTTTGGAAATTTAGCAGCATATTTAGCAGCAGCTTTAGCATCACGAGGGCGGAAATGATATTTAGCTGCCAACTCCTGCCCTTGAGGAGAATACAAGTAATTTAAATAACCTTTGGCTAAATTACGATTACCATCTTTATCCACATTTTTATCGACAATTGCCACCGAAGGCTCAGCTAAAATTGAGATAGATGGATAAATAATTTGATACTTGTCTTTATCAGGACCTGAAGTTGCCAAGATTGCTTCATTTTCCCAAGACAACAGCACATCCCCTATGCCACGTTCAGCAAAAGTAGTTAATGAACCTCGCGCCCCTGAATCTAATACTTTGACGTTTTTATACAGCTTTTTAACCAACTCACGTGCCTTAGCATCATTCCCACCAGGTTGTTTGAGTGCATACCCCCACGCAGAGAGATAAATCCAACGTGGTGCTCCTCCTGTTTTCGGATTTGGTGTGACGATTTCAACACCTGGTTTGATTAAATCGTTCCAATCTTTAATGTTCTTAGGATTACCTTTACGTACCAAAAAAACTACTGTTGAAGTATAAGGTGCCGAATTATTTGGAAATTCTTTTTGCCAATCTTTTTGTATCAGACCCGCTTTCACAATTTCATCAATGTCATTTGCTAATGCCAGCGTCACTACATCAGCTTGCAAGCCATCAATCACAGAACGTGCTTGTTTACCTGATCCCCCATGCGACTGTTTAAAATCAATATCCTGCCCTGTTTTCGACTTCCAATACTGTCCAAAATTTTTATTGTATTCTTGGTAAAACTCTCGTGTAGGATCATAAGAAACATTTAAAAACTCTCTTGCCGCATATGTTGCACTATTGAGTCCTAATAAACCCAAAAGACTAACCAATATCATTTTTTTCATTGCAATTCACACTTATTTTTTATATTAAAAACACATTATTTGTTATTTTTTTATTTTAAAATCAAATACTTATAATTTTTAATCAAGCTTATATCTACATTTTAGATATCATTTAAATATAGATACTTATCTCAAAATATGTATTTTGATTATTTTAATGAAAATGTATACTTCTTCACAATAACTACACATTTCTTTGCTAATAATATGCCGCTCTTACAATTAGACGCATTTTTTGGCACAGACTGTCAAAAAAAGTCAATTTTGTAAAAATATGTGACACTATTGTACATATTGTGACTATTTTTGGTTAAAATACCGTCATAAGATGAGTTTCTTAGACAAAAATAATATCCTTGGTGGGGGAATACAATGAAATCACGTACTGTTCAATTATTTGTGCTTGGCTTAACCTTAGGTTTAGGTCTAGAAGCAGCGCAAGCTGCTGCGATTGCAAACAACCAAAATACAACAGCATTTCAAGTGATCACAGACAAAAAATCACCGATTGAAAAAGCCTTAAGTCAGCAAAAACGTGAAGGTAAACTACTTTTAAATCAAGATGATATTAAAGTTTTTACGTCTTTAAAAACACCTGCATCACAAAACTTTCTAGCAGAACAGCACCAACGTTTTTCTCGTTTTGTACAAGCAATTTTTCAACCGTATAACTCTTAATTTTAACTCCTTTAGACTGTTCTAAATCCTCATTCCCCCAAGAATGAACACGCCCTATCGTTTATTGGTGAATTAACCCTTAAGCAATAGGGCTTTTTCGTTATAATAGTGCCAATTTACATTCTGAATAATAGTTGATTATGACCGTTCGTACCCGTATTGCTCCGTCTCCAACAGGCTTTCCTCATGTAGGTACAGCTTATATTGCGTTATTTAACCTGTGTTTTGCTAAACAACATGGTGGTGAATTTATTCTACGCATCGAAGACACTGACCAATTACGTTCTACCCCTGAATCTGAACAAATGATTTTAGACTCATTGCGTTGGTTAGGTTTAAATTGGTCGGAAGGTCCAGATGTGGGTGGTCCACATGCACCCTATCGCCAATCTGAGCGTATGGGCATCTATAAACAATATGCACTTGATTTAGTTAAAAAGGGTCATGCTTTCTACTGTTTTGCAACACCAGAAGAACTTGATCAAATGCGTGCAGAACAGCAAGCACGTGGTGAAAGTCCGCGTTATGACGGACGTGGTTTATTACTTTCAGAAGAAGAAGTACAACGCCGTTTAGCAGCAGGTGAAGCACATGTCATTCGTATGAAAGTGCCAACCGAAGGCATTTGTAAATTTAACGATATGCTACGTGGTGAAGTTGAAATTCCATGGGCGCAAGTCGACATGCAAATTTTACTTAAAACTGATGGTTTACCAACTTACCACTTAGCCAATGTCGTGGATGACCACTTGATGGAAATCACGCATGTCATTCGTGGTGAAGAATGGATTCCTTCTGCACCTAAGCATCAATTATTGTATCAATATTTTGGCTGGGAGATGCCTGTACTCTGCCATATGCCGTTGTTACGTAATCCTGATAAATCAAAATTATCTAAACGTAAAAACCCAACATCAATTAATTACTATAAAAATATTGGTGTGCTACCTGAAGCCCTATTGAACTATTTAGGTCGTATGGGTTGGTCAATGCCTGATGAGCGTGAAAAATTCACTTTGGCTGAAATGATCGAACACTTTGACATTCAACGTGTATCTTTGGGTGGACCAATCTTTGATGTGGAAAAACTCAATTGGTTAAATGGTCAATGGATCAAAGGTCTCAGCCCTTCTGAACTGCTAGATACATTATTGGCATGGAAATCTGACCGTCAAACTTTAGAAGATATTGCTGCTGCTATTCAACCACGCATCAATTTATTGTCTGAAGCAGTCAATTGGGCAGGTTTTTATTTCAACCAATTCCCAAACATTACCAAAGAACAATTTGAAAGCAAAAAATTGACGGAAGAACAAGTTCGTCAAAGCTTACAATTTGCCATTTGGCGTTTAGAGAACATGTTTACATGGAACAATGACACGGTTAGCCAAACCCTCATGGATTTGGCAAATCAGATGGAAATCAAACTACGTGACTTTATGCCAACCTTCTTTATTGCCATTGCAGGTTCAACCTCTTCAACCCCTGTCATGCAGTCTATGGTCACCATTGGTCCAGATTTAACCTTTGCCCGTTTACGTCATGCGCTTGAAATTGTCGGCGGTCCGAGCAAAAAAGAAACAAAAGCGTGGGAAAAACTCAATGAAAGCTTAAAATTGCCGAAAAATGATGCAGTTGATGAAGCTTAATGAATTTTTTAGTTGACGCATGGGCGTTATACCCCTAATATAGCGCCCATACAGCGAGATGGTTGAAAAACCTAATCCTGTTGCCTCATAAGTTCCTATCGTCTAGAGGCCTAGGACATCGCCCTTTCACGGCGGTAACCGGGGTTCGAATCCCCGTAGGAACGCCAAATTCGAAAAAGCCACTGACATATTCAGTGGCTTTTTTATTGCCAAAAATTTTTTATTTTGATCACAATCCGCTAAAATCAAATCAGAAAATATTATGTGGAGTCGCAATGCAATACCGTTGCCCAAAATGCCAAAGTTCTAAAATTCTTCCTGTTGCTAACGGTGATACTGCAGCAGTTCGCCCTATGGTACCCAAAAGCTTGGTTATCCTCATTCCTGCCGTATTTGTGCTATTACTTTTAGTGATCATTAGTATTGCAATGTGGATCTTTGGTGATGGTGCTGGACAAACTTTACAAATTGCAACTGTAGTGGCTTTCCTGATCTGTGTCGTTGCAGGTGTATTTTTTTGGCGTGATCTACCTGACTTTAAAATTTCAATGCAATCTTTTATGAATGCCAATAAACATTGGAAATGCCGTGAATGCAACCATGAATGGCATATTCAATAATTAAAAAGAGATCAAGCCACACTCATATTCATTTAATGTGAATGTGAGTGTGTAGATCCCTCATCATCACGATGTGTATCTGGTTTTGCATGCTCATGAGTAAGCGCCACACATTCGTTATCCTCAATTTGCAACGTCATTTCAGTGATCCCGTATTCATGACTCAGTAGCTCTAAAGCTTGTTGATATAATGCATTACGATCCGCTGTTGGAGCCAATAAATGCACAGTTAAATGTACATTTTTGGAGCTAATCGCCCATACTTTCAATTGATGGATACTCTCCACCCCCTGCAGAGATAATAAGTCTTGGCGTAATTTCTCAATATCAATTTCTTCAGGCACACCTTCCAATAAAATATTGATACTTTGTTTGAGTAAAGTCCAAGCACGTGGCAAAACCCAAAATCCGATCAATACCGCGATCAAGGTATCCACCCACACCCATCCAGTAAAATAGATCAGTGCTGCCCCAATAATTACACCAATAGAACCAAGCGCATCACTGAATACCTCCAAATAAGCCCCTTTTACATTAAGGCTATCTTTGGCACTCGACATTAAAATCTTCATTGAAATGAGATTAATCACCAAGCCAATCACAGCAACTATCAACATGCCTAAACTTTGAATTTCTGGCGGCTGACTAAAACGTTGATATGCCTCATAGAGAATATAAATCGCTACCATGAACAACATAGAAGCATTAAACAATGCAGCTAAAATTTCAAAACGCTGATAACCAAAAGTGCGCTTATCATCTGCAGGCAGTTTTCCAACTCGAATCGCAACCAATGCGATCGCTAAGGCAGCGGCATCTGTAAACATGTGTGCCGCATCTGACAACAATGCCAAACTCTGTGTCAAAAAGCCTGCAATGACTTCGACAACCAAAAATAGCGTCGTAAGAATAAGCGCAATCGTGAGTTTTTTTGCATTTTGCTCTGTCACAACCGCATGACTGTGGTCATGCCCATGATGATCACTCATTCCACTACCTCAGCCTATAAAAGCAACGATTTTTTGATTGTAACGTCTCAATATGAAAAAAACAGTACTTTAAACGCTTAAAGCATATTCACTTATTCACGTTTCTATTCACATTTTTCAAAACGCGCTCATAAATATCTAAATCATTAATTTTACAAAAATTTACTCTATAATAAATTTCAATAACACACAAAATAAATCATAACTATTTATAAATTAAAAATATATAAACAAATAAATTAAATAAAACATCCCTCATATTTTTGTACATTCCCTCAACACCAACAGATAAAAATTTAATTTATTTTAAAAATAAATGATTCTTCAAAGAATTTACAGATCGTTTGTTCTTTTATATATAAACTCATACATTCATATATTGACAAATTACAATTTATTATTTGAAAAAATTAAAAAAAACGCTACATTATTGATATCTACTTTAGATTCAAAGGTAGTAATGACAAAACTTTGTTAATGGATTAGCAAGGAGGTTTATATGTTAGTACATATTTTTAAACGCTTTTTAGGAAGCACTTCATCGCACTCAATGACTGAGATCAACATAAACGATGAAGCTCTACTCAATGGACGACCATCATCTAGCTGTTCAATAGAAACTCATGACACTCGCAACATCATGTGGGGCTATCTACGTGCTGCTTTACGCGGTGATCAAGAAGCACAATATCAAATGGGCTTAAACTATCTCAATGGACATTTAGGTTTAGATCGTAGCTATATTCATGCAGAGAAGTGGCTAGAACAAGCTGCTCATCAAGGACATCCTTTTGCAAAGGAAGAACTGAAAAAAGCATATAATCAATTGGCATTTTCATAATTATCTTGACCTAAACCAATTTATTTTGAACATTTACTAAGAATTTTTTAAGTTTAGAGCGACACAATGATAATCATGTAACCTCATAAGTTTCTTGAAAACTTGTGAGAACCTACTAGAAAAAGCAAAAGGGTATTTTTTTTGCTTTTTCTTTATCAGTAACTTATTGTCTTGCGAGCACAATAAAATGGATTTTAATCAATTACAGCGTTATATAAAAAAATCTATTATCTCTTACTTTTCAACAAGTCTTGTGCTACATCGCCATTTGTTTTCTGAATCCCTGCGCAGTTATCAACGTGCCCAACATTTTGAACATTTATCTGTAAATAGCTTTTCATCGCTACCCTATACACTGACAGAGGAAAATCCGAATAGCCATCAACGCAATGCGATTTGGTATTTTTTAAATGCTGCATTACAAGGTTATAGTACCGCCCAGTTCAAATTGGGTATGCTGTATCTCAATGGTCAATTGGGGTTAGAACCCAATCTAGAAAAAGCAGAAATGTGGTTAAATTTAGCTGCAAATCAAGGACATATTGAAGCATCAAATGAGCTTAGCAAGCTTTATTACTTAATCAAAATAAATGCTTAAGATTGATCAATTCAATACTTTGGACTTTAAATAATACAGCATAATAAAAAACCAGCATTAAAGCTGGTTTTTATGTTCAACATGGTGATTTATACACCAATTTTACGATATTTTTGACGCTTAGTTACAAGGTCATCGCCATCACGTTTACGACGGTATTCTTCAAATTCAGCATAGTTACCTGTGAAGAATTCTGGTGTTTCACCTTCGAATGACAAGATGTGTGTTGCAATACGGTCTAAGAACCAACGGTCATGCGAGATCACCATCACTGTACCTGGGAATACCAAAATTGCATCCTCAAGCGCACGTAAAGTTTCGATGTCCAAGTCGTTTGACGGTTCATCGAGTAAAATCACGTTTGCACCCATTTGCAGGATTTTTGCAAGTTGTAAACGGTTACGCTCACCACCTGACAATTGACCTACACGTTTTTGCTGATCTTGCCCTTTAAAGTTAAAGCGACCGATATACGCACGTGATGCAATTTCATATTCACCGATCCGTAAGATGTCTAAACCGCCAGAAACTTCTTCCCAAACCGTTTTGTTGTCATCAAGCGTGTCACGAATCTGACCTACGTAAGCCACTTTAACTGATTCACCTAGCACTACAGTACCTGTGTCAGGTTGTTGCTCACCTGTCATCATACGAAATAGTGTAGTTTTACCCGCACCGTTTTCACCCACAATACCCACAATCGCAGCAGGTGGAACAACAAAGGATAAATCTTTATAAAGCGTACGATCACCAAACGATTTGCTAATGCCTTCAACTTCTACAACTTTATTCCCTAGGCGTGGACCAGGTGGAATGTAGATTTCAGAAGTTTCATTACGCTGTTGGAACTCACGTGAGTTAAGCTCTTCAAAACGCTCCATACGCGCTTTGTTTTTCTTTTGCTGACCTTTGGCATTTGAACGAACCCATTCAAGTTCTTTTTTCAATGCTTTAGCAAAAGATTCTTCTTGCTTATTCTCTTGCTCTAAACGTGCATTTTTCTGCTCTAACCAAGAAGAATAGTTCCCTTGATAAGGAATACCCATACCACGGTCAAGTTCAAGAATCCACTCCGCCACGTTGTCCAAGAAATAACGGTCATGCGTAATCGCAACAATCGTACCAGGGAAGTCTTTTAAGAAACGTTCTAACCATGCAACAGATGATGCATCCAAATGGTTCGTCGGTTCATCAAGAAGCAACATATCTGGTTTAGATAAAAGTAAACGACATAATGCAACACGACGGCGCTCACCACCAGATAACTTAGATACGTCTGCGTCCCAAGCTGGAAGGTTTAACGCAGCAGCAGCTTGGTCCATTTGGTTGACAATATTATGTGCATCCCAAGCATGGATAATCGCTTCCAACTTCTCTTGCTCTTTTGCAAGCGCATCGAAGTCAGCATCTTCAGCCGCATATTCAGCAAATACTTCGTCAAGACGCGCCAAAGCATCCAATGGTTCACGTAAACCATCTTCAACGTTACCACGCACGTCTTTAGTTTCGTCTAATGGTGGTTCTTGCTCTAAATAACCAATTTTAATACCTGGTTGTGCACGTGCTTCACCTGAGAAATCTTTATCTACGCCCGCCATAATACGAAGCAAGGTAGATTTACCTGCACCGTTTAAACCAAGCACACCAATTTTTGCGCCTGGAAAGAATGATAAAGAGATGTCTTTTAAGATTTCGCGTTTCGGCGGAACCATCTTCGACACACGGTTCATCGTGTAAATGTATTGGGCCACGTAGGACTCCTCAATAGAAAACCAAATGGTGGAGTTCGCATTTTTCCTAAAAAATCAGGATGATTGCTAACTCCATGCTCAATGAGCAAAAAAATAATCGCTGCATTATACGATGAAAGTCCCTAAAACATAAGGTATGTCACCCATCTTGTATAGAATGTTACAACAATTTTTCTGTTTAATTTTAAATCAAAGCCTAACAGCATGAATGCTTTTCAGTATTCAATGAAAAATAATCATCTATATGAAATTTTTAGATAAATATTCATTATATTTGCGCTTTATTTCATATCCATAAGTGCTAAACTGATTTCATATTTAACTCACGAAGATGACGTAACTATGACGTATAAGGATGAAACGCTAGCAATTCATGCAGGTTATACACCTGAAGCGACCACTAAAGCTGTGGCTGTGCCTATTTATCAAACCACTTCTTATGCTTTTGATGACACCCAACATGGCGCAGATTTATTTGACCTTAAAGTTCAGGGCAATATCTACACACGGATCATGAACCCAACCACTGCCGTTTTAGAGCAACGTCTTGCTGCACTTGAAGGGGGAATTGGGGCTTTGGCATTGGCTTCGGGTATGTCCGCCATTACTTATTCTATTCAAACCATCGCTGAAGCGGGTGACAATATTGTTTCTGTTTCAACACTTTATGGTGGAACGTATAACCTATTTGCACACACCCTTCCAAAGCAAGGCATCGAAGTTCGTTTCTTCGATTATCAAAAACCTGAAAGTTTGCATGATCTGATTGATGACAAAACTAAATTGGTTTTTGTAGAGTCGATTGGTAACCCGCTTGGGAATATCATTGATCTTGAAGCGATTTCAAAAATTGCCCATGAATATGGCGTACCCGTGATTGTAGATAACACAGTTGCGACACCTGCCCTACTCAAACCCTTTGAACATGGTGCAGACATCGTTGTACACTCATTAACCAAATATATTGGTGGTCATGGTAACTCTATCGGTGGCGCGATTGTGGACAGTGGTAAATTCCCGTGGGGTAAATATCCTGAACGCTTTAAAGTGCTCAATACGCCTGATCCAAGTTATCACGGTGTGAACTACGTAGAAGCTTTAGGTGAGGCGGCGTATATTGCACGTGCCCGTGTTGTACCATTACGCAATACCGGTGCTGCGATCAGTCCTCTAAGCGTTTTCCTGATTCTTCAAGGTTTAGAAACATTAAACTTGCGTATGGAACGTCATACTGAAAATGCACAAAAAGTGGCTGAATATTTACAAGCACATTCAAAAGTGAAATGGGTCAATTACGCAGGTTTAAAAGACCATCCACAACATGCTTTGGCACAAAAATATGTCAAAGGTAAACCCTCTGCTATTTTATCTTTTGGTGTGCAAGATGGCCGTGAAGGTGGAACTCGCTTCATTGATGCATTACAACTTTTCACTCGCTTAGTGAATATCGGTGATGCGAAAAGTTTAGCGTGCCACCCCGCAACAACAACCCATCGCCAACTCAATGAAGATGAACTCAAAGCTGCGGGCGTCAGCATTGATATGGTCCGCTTATCTGTAGGTATTGAGCATATTGATGATTTAATTGCCGATTTAGCACAAGCACTCGACAAAGTATAATTTTTAAACACTTAAAAGACCTGAACTCAGGTCTTTTTTGCTTTTTAGACGCAATCCATGTATGTTGATCATTCTATTATGAAAATTCAAAAAATAGAGCTTTTACTCTAAAAATTACTTTATATTCATATATTTATTTATAGCGTTTTCATTATTTTCCGTTAAACTTGCCGCTTATAGAGTCTCGTTTTTCATGATGATTCACACACCTCTGTTTCATGGCATATTTTATTTACAGGGAAAATAAATATGAACAAAAAACTAGAACAACTTTTCCAACAAAAAGTACAGGATAAAGTCGTTTTAATCACAGGCGCATCGAGTGGTATTGGTTTAACCGTTGCACATAAACTTGCAGATGCAGGTGCACATGTTCTTTTGGTCTCACGCACCGAAGAAACACTAAAAGAAGTGCAAGCAGACATTCAAGCCAAGGGCGGAAAAGCAGATATTTTCCCATGTGATTTGAATGATATGGATGCCATCGATATCGTATCCAAACAGATTATCTCATCTGTCGATCATATTGATATTTTGATCAACAATGCAGGGCGTTCGATTCGCCGTGCAGTACATGAGTCCATTGATCGTTTTCACGACTTTGAACGCACTATGCAGTTAAATTATTTTGGTGCAGTACGTTTAGTGCTCAATATTTTACCGCAAATGATGCATCGTAAAAATGGTCAGATTATCAATATCAGTTCGATTGGCGTATTGGCAAATGCCACTCGCTTCTCAGCATATGTTGCATCAAAAGCAGCATTGGATGCGTTTAGCCGCTGTCTATCTGCCGAAGTGCATTCACATAAGATTGCGATTACCTCGGTCTACATGCCACTTGTGCGTACACCAATGATTGCACCGACCAAAATTTATAAATATGTGCCGACCCTTTCGCCTGAACAAGCCGCAGATTTGATTGCTTATGCAATCGTGAAGCGTCCGAAAAAAGTGGCAACTCATCTTGGACGTCTGGCATCAATTACTTACTCGATTGCACCTGAGATTAATAACAAACTGATGTCGATTGGTTTTAATTTATTCCCAAGCTCAAGTGCTTCTGTTGGGAAGAAGGAAAAATTAAATCTCATCCAAAAAGCGTATGCACGTTTATTCCCTGGTGAGCATTGGTAATCTTGATTACTAAGCCATAAAAAAACCGCCTTTTGGCGGTTTTTTTATTTCACAAGATTCAAACTTATTTTGAACCTTTAATCCCTGCTTGTAATAACAACGCACCTAAACCACCGATTTTATTTTCTTGTGGTTTCGCAGCTTGCGGTTTCTTGTCTTGACGTGGTTTGTCTTTATGGTCATGACGATGATGCGGACGATCACCTTGTGGGCGTTTGCCTTGAGGTTTGCGCTCACCACGTTGTTCGCCATGGGCATTATTGAACTCACGTTTTTGACGTGGTGCTTTTGCAGGTGCTTCTGAACCCTCAGGACGCATTGACAAATTCACACGATTACGCTCAGCATCTACAGTCAATACACGCACTTGTACGATTTGACCTGGACGAACCACTTTATGTGGATCAGATACAAATTCATTTGCCAATTCAGAGATATGCACTAAGCCATCTTGATGCACACCCACATCCACGAATGCACCAAAGTTAGTGACATTGGTAATGACACCTTCAAGTTGCATACCTTCTGCAAGCTGACCCACTTCAGTAATATCATCACGGAATTTTGCTGTACGGAATTCAGGACGTGGATCACGACCTGGTTTTTCAAGTTCGCTCAAGACGTCTTGAATGGTTGGTAAACCAAATTTGTCATCTGCAAAATCTTCTGCTTTAACTTGGCGAATGATTTCGGTATTACCAATAATATCTTTCACTGTGGTTGCTTTCGCTTCCACAATTCTGTTCACCAAACCATATGATTCAGGGTGTACAGCCGAAGCGTCTAGCGGCTCTGAGCCGTCCTGAATCCGCAAGAAACCTGCAGCTTGTTCAAAGGTACGCTCACCCAAACGAGGTACATTTTTCAAGGCTTGACGGTTGTCAAAACGACCATTTTCTTTACGGAAATCGACAATTTGCTGTGCAATCGCTTTGTTTAAACCCGCGATATAACCCAAGATCGCAGCAGATGCCGTATTGACATCAACACCCACAGAGTTCACACAGTCTTCAACAACCGCTTCAAGGGTTTTTGCCAAACCTGTTTGGTTAACATCGTGTTGGTACTGCCCCACACCAATTGATTTTGGATCAATTTTCACAAGCTCTGCTAAAGGATCTTGCAAACGACGTGCAATTGAAACTGCACCACGAATCGACACATCTAAATCAGGCAACTCATTCGATGCCAATTCAGAAGCTGAATACACCGATGCACCTGCTTCAGATACAGTTACACGAGTCAATTTCAAGTCAGAATTTGCAGTCATCATCTCTGCGATCACCGCTTCTGTTTCACGGCTTGCAGTACCATTACCAATGGCAATCAGGTCAACATTGAATTCACGGCATAGACGTGCAAGTTCCGTGATTGAACCCTCTTTATCTTCTTTTGGTGCAAATGGATAAATGACACTATGTGCAACGACATCACCAGACTCATTCACAACTGCAAGTTTTACACCTGTGCGAATACCAGGGTCTACACCCAAAGTACAACGCGAACCCGCAGGTGCAGACAACAATAAATGACGTAGGTTTTCTGCAAATACATTCATCGCTTCTGCTTCAGCAGCAAGACGTTTTTCTGTCAATAATGAATGTTCAATCGTCGGACGTACTTTACCGAGCCAGAATAATTTTGCAGTTTGTTTTAAGAAATCCTGACGAGTCTGTGGTTGTGCCGTTTCAAGATCATATTCAGTTTCAATACGTGCCAATGGTGCATCATCTTGCCCATCAACTTTTAAGCCCAAGACATTTTCTTGACGACCACGTAACATTGCCAATAAACGATGTGAAGGGACTTTATTTAAATTTTCAGAGAAATCGAAGTAATCTCGGAATTTTTTACCGACTTCTTTTTTCTCATCACTTGCCACTAGACTTTTAAGGACTGCTGTTTTGGCAAATGTTGCTTTTAACTCAGTCGTTAACGCAATATTTTGTGCCCAATCGTCAATAATGATGTGTTGAATTGCATCCAGCTGGCTGTCAAGATCTGCATAGTCTTCATGGCTAAAGCCTGCTAATGCTTCTGTAGGGTCAACATTTTCACTGAGAATTTTCTCAGCAATCGGACCTAAACCTGCTTCTTTCGCTTTAAACGACTTACTGGTACGTTTTGGACGATAAGGCGCATAAATTTCTTCTAATGCATTTTTTGTTTCCGCAGCGTTCACACGTGCAAGTAAGTCATCAGAAAGTTTGTCTTGTTCTTTCAGTGATTCGATCACTTTTTCACGGCGCTCATACAAATCACGTAAATATGTTAAGCGTGTGTCGAGTTGGCGTAACTGCGCGTCGTCTAAGCCTTGCGTCACTTCTTTACGGTAACGTGCGATAAATGGAACACTGGCACCTTCATCAATCAGTTGAATGGCAGCTTCTACTTGGTTTGGACGTACGGCAAGCTCACTTGCCAACTGCTGAACTACGTCAGTCATCGTATTTAATTCCACAAGGATAAGGACTAAAAGTTAGTGATTATAAAGACCAAGACCATAAAATCCACAATTGTTTTGCAATTTTCCAATGAAAAAAATGATAAAAGTATAGATTTAGTCAGTTTTCACGCCGTATTTAAGCAAAATAAGGCTTGAAAAAATGATGTTTTATCCCCATCTACTTTAGAAGAAGCCAAGTTCTAAACTGTGTTAAAGCTTTGTTTATCAAGTCTCAACGTATATTCCTAGATGATTTTTGATTTTTAAAATGACAAATCATGCCGTATCTCCATAACGCCTTTTTACAAAACGTTGTTTTTTGATAAATACTCAAAAATGTTCAAGCAAATGTAAAAAATGAGGTTTTTCTTCAGTCTTGCCAACATTTTATAAAATTTAGCCAAACCATTTAAATTCACGAAAATTTTATTTGCATATCAAGCACTTTTTTACGTATAAACAAATGAAGCTCACAATGATTGATAGATGTTGTTATTTGGTTTCAAATCGGGCTTAAAATTGTAATTTTGAGCAAATTGATACATAGTCTTAACAAGAACTTAGGCATTATACTGAGATATACCAATATTTATAATTGATAACATTAAGGGAGTGCATCATGAGTTTGGTTGTACCTGCTGAAAATACTGATGTCGTACAAAACGAAACTGACCGAGTCGAACGCATTTTAGTGGTCGATGATGATGTACGTTTGCGTACCCTTTTGCAGCGCTTTTTGGAAGATAAAGGCTTTGTGGTTAAAACTGCCCACGATGCCACCCAAATGGATCGTTTATTACAACGTGAATTATTTTCACTGATTGTGCTCGATTTTATGCTGCCTGTAGAAGACGGTTTAAGCATTTGTCGTCGTTTACGTCAGTCTAATATCGACACCCCAATTATTATGCTCACAGCACGTGGTAGCGATTCTGACCGTATTGCTGGCTTAGAAGCGGGCGCAGATGACTATTTACCAAAACCATTTAATCCAAATGAATTATTGGCACGTATCCGTGCAGTACTGCGCCGTCAAGTGCGTGAAGTACCTGGTGCACCAAGTCAAAACGTAGAAGTTGTGTCATTTGGTCCATGGTCATTAGATTTATCTACACGTACCCTAACCCGTGAAGGTCAAGTAGTGACATTAACTACGGGTGAATTTGCCGTGCTTAAGGCATTGGTTCAACATCCACGTGAACCTTTGACTCGCGATAAATTGATGAATCTTGCCCGTGGTCGTGAATGGGGCGCAATGGAGCGTTCTATTGATGTGCAAGTCTCACGTTTACGCCGCTTGATTGAAGAAAATCCTGCTCGTGCACGTTATATTCAGACGGTTTGGGGTGTGGGTTATGTCTTCGTTCCAGATGGTGCTGAATAAGTCACTCTAATTCATTGCTATGAATCTGTTTAAAAAAGTGCTGATCATCTTCTCTAGCTTGAATATCATCAGCATTTTTTGCTTTTAGATTGATCAATTTCCACCTATAACAATCATTATAGTTTTGCATTTGATCAACTTTTTCTCATTAGCTCATGACTTTTATTTAGCTTAAGCACTTTGATTTTATTTAATAAGTTAATTTTGACCAATCTGATTGCTATTATTTTAAGTTGAGGTTTAGATCATTTCAATCTTACTATTGGCGATCAGCAACGGCTTAAACACGCATAAGCGAACATTTTTGAGCTTGACCTAAACGCCACGTACATTACACTGAAATCAATCAAAATATTGCACAGCATGGGAATGCCTCTGTGAAATTAGACCCAATCGATCCACAAGCTTTTTCTGAATTTTCTGCTTATCAAGAAAAGAAACGTACGCCTTGGGAACGCTTTCTTGACAAAATCAAGCCGCGTTCTGCAGCCATGCGTACCACGGTTTTGGTTTTATTTGTGGTATTTTTCAGTTTATTTATGTCTTTATGGTTCTTTTGGAAAACTTTATATTTACCTGAAATTCAACAACATGCACGCTTTTTAGCCGTTGAATTAGAAATGGTAAATAATCCACGCTTGCAAATTTATCATGATGAGGTTCAACTTGATATTGATGAATGGCTCAAACAACGTGTAGGTGTCGAATACATTACAGACCCAAATGAATATCCGAATGTAAAAGATAAAATCATTGCAGATTTCTTTACCAATCGCATTGAGCATCAACTCGCTCAAGAACTTGGCCTCAAAGATGTAACCGTTTACTTCCAATTTAAGCCTAGCCCACGGATTTGGGTGCAAACCCCTGAAATGAATGGCAACTGGGTTCGTGAACCCCTAAAAACGTATGCCAACTATAGTCCTGAGCTGATTTTGGGTTGGTTATTGGGCGTTCCATTGATTGCTGCAGCCATTATTTTAACCTTGGTGAGACAGCTCAATCGCCCATTACGCCGGTTGCAAAATGCGGCAAATAATTATAGTAAAACAGGAAAAGCGCCCTATCTCGAAACCAATCATGGACCACAAGAAATTCGTGAGGTCAATCAAGCCTTTAACCATATGATTTATACTTTAGAGCAAACTGAACGTGATCGCCAAATCATGCTCGCAGGGATTTCTCATGACTTACGCACTCCACTGACCCGTATCCGTCTCAGTGCTGAAATGATGCCTGATGAAGACTTTTTAAAAGAGGGCTTAATTTATGATGTTGAGGATATGGATGCGATTTTGAACCAATTTATTTCCTATATGCGAGATGGTTCTGATGAAGAATTACAAGAAACTGATATTAATAGCCTGTTGCAAGAGCTAAGTATTCAGTTTAAACCTCTCGATATTCGCTTCACCCCTCAAGAAATTCCGAAAATTTCAGCTCGATCCTTATCTTTAAAACGTCTGATTGGTAACTTGATTAATAACTCAAAACGCTACGGTGCTGAACCGATTGAACTTGCAGCATATGTAGAAGATGAGAAAATTAAAATCAGTGTGTCTGATCATGGTGAAGGGATTCCTGAAGACCAAATTGCAGATCTCATGCAACCTTTTGTACGTGGCAATGCCGCAAGAACTGTTCAAGGCAGTGGCTTAGGTTTAGCAATCGTGAAACGAATTGTTGACATTCACCAAGGTGAATTACAGATTCACAATCGTTCTGAAGGTGGTCTACAAGCAATTATTTCCTTACCTATTTCATCACCAGAGCCAGAAGAAAATATCGTAAATAATCCAATTCAAAAGATTAAGCAAACATTGAGTGATCGTTTTTAACTATTGCTCAATAAACAAACACTTAGCTTTGTTTGTTTTCCGAACAGTGACTATTATTTCCTTGCGAAATAACAACTTAAAAACCATCATTAAATTTTATACCCACATTTAGTGAAAAAATTAGACCTTAGCATTAGAGGCATGCACAATTTACTTTTAGGGCGGTACAATCCGTCTAGTTTTGAACAAGAATTGAGCGTAAACCATGTCTTTAGATCGTATTCGTTTAGCATCACTGCACAATAAAGTGATGAGCGCAGAACAAGCAGCCACCTTTATCCAAGATGGCATGACTGTTGGGATGAGTGGTTTTACCCGTGCAGGTGAAGCGAAAGCTGTACCTTTGGCACTCGTAGCACAAGCGGAAAAAAATCCGTTAAAAATCACCTTAATCACAGGCGCAAGTCTGGGTAACGATCTTGACAAAAAATTGACGGAAGCTGGCGTTTTAGCACGTCGTTTACCTTTCCAAGTCGATAACACACTACGTAAAGCCATCAACAAAGGCGAAGTGATGTTCATCGATCAACACTTGTCTGAAACTGTTGAGCAAATGCGTAATCTTCAGTTGAAAAAACCTGATGTGGCTGTGATTGAAGCTGTTGCAATCACTGAAGATGGCGGCATCATCCCAACAACATCTGTGGGTAACTCTGCTAGCTTTGCTATTTTTGCTGAAAAAGTGATTGTTGAAATCAACACCAATTTAAGCCCTGCTTTCGAAGGCTTACACGATATTTATATTCCAACCTATCGCCCAACACGTCAGCCAATTCCATTGACTCACGTAGATGAACGCATTGGTACACCTGCAATCAATATCGACCCTTCAAAAATTGTAGGTATTGTATTTAATAATGATTTGCATGACTCTCCATCTACTGTGACTCAACCAGATGACGAGACTCAAGGCATTGCAAACCACTTGATTGCTTTCTTTGAAAAAGAAGTGGCTGAAGGTCGTCTACCAAAAGACTTAGGTCCATTACAAGCAGGTATCGGTTCGATTGCTAATGCAGTATTAACAGGTCTTAAAGAATCTAACTTCGAAGACTTAGTGATGTATTCAGAAGTACTTCAAGACTGTACGTTCGAATTAATCGATGCGGGTAAAATGAAATTTGCTTCAGGTTCTTCAATTACGCTTTCTGCTAAATATGGCGAAAAAGTATTTAATAACCTTGAACAATACAAAGACAAACTAGTATTACGTCCACAGGAAATTTCAAACCATCCTGAATTGGTTCGTCGTTTAGGCATCATCGGGATCAACACTGCACTTGAGTTTGATATTTACGGCAACGTAAACTCGACGCATGTATGTGGTACAAAAATGATGAACGGGATCGGTGGTTCAGGTGACTTCGCACGTAATGCGCACCTTGCAATTTTCGTAACCAAATCGATTGCAAAAGGTGGCGACATTTCTTCTGTTGTCCCATTTGCTTCTCACGTTGACCATGCAGAACATGACGTTGACATCCTTGTGACTGAACAAGGTCTTGCAGACTTACGTGGTTTAGCGCCTCGTGAACGTGCTCGTGCCATCATCGATAACTGTGCGCACCCAATGTACCGTGATGCATTGAATGATTACTTTGATCGTGCATGTGAAAAAGGTGGTCAAACTCCTCACATTCTCCGTGAAGCACTTTCTTGGCACTCTAACTTTGAAGAAACAGGTCATATGTTGACTGCACAAACTCAAGAGAAAAAATCTGCTTAAGATGTTGAATTTTGAGTTGAAATAAGAAACGCCCGTGAGGGCGTTTTTTATTGCACAAATGGGAGATAATTGATATGCCCCTCTCTCTAACTCTCTCCCAAAGGGAAAGAGGACTTTTCAATATTGATCAATCTCAATTATGCAACTTCACCGACCCGTACTTTCTTGTCAATAAACGCGACACTCGCCTGATCCTGACGAATCATCGCGACGGCTTTTTCAGCAATCATGATTGCAGGCGCATTGGTATTGCCATTGACCACCGTTGGCATAATCGAGGCATCGACCACTCGCAAGTTTTGAATGCCATAAACACGCAGACGTGCATCGACAACCGCCATATCATCTACCCCCATCTTACAACTTCCGACAGGATGATATACCGTATCTGAACGCTCTCTAAGAATATGGCGAATCTCTTCATCCGTTTGCACATCCGCAGTGAATAAATCTTTTTTAATGATGTCTTTAAAGGCATTCGACTGCATCAATTTTTGAGTCAGCTTGAATCCTTTGACCATTTCTTCCAAGTCAGACTCATCATTATAAAAATTAGGGTCAATCAATAATGGATCATCAATACTCGCCCCACTGATTTTAATCGTGCCACGGCTTTTTGGATTCAACAAACATACATGGCAGGAAATCCCATGTCCCATATGCATAGTACGTGCATGATTATCAACAAGTGCCACGACAAAATGTAGCTGCAAATTCGGTAAAGTTTGTTCAGGCGAACTTTTTAAAAAACCGCCACACTCAGCAAAATTAGTACTAATAAGCCCCTTGCGTTCCTTACGATAACGCTGAATTTGCCCCCATAAATCTATAGAACCTTTCAAGGACAAACCAAAAGTACCCGAGATTGCATCGACTTTATAACCAAAAATAAAGTCAGGATGATCGTGAAAATTTTTACCCACACCCGGCAAATGCTTTTTCACTTCAATGCCATGTTCCATCAACTCATGCTGATCACCCACCCCTGACAACATCAAAATCTGTGGGGATTGCATCGCACCTGCACTCAGTAACACTTCACGGCGTGCATAGATTTGCTTCACTTGTCCCGCTTGTTTATATTCCACGCCGACAGCGACACCATTTTCAATCAAAATCCGTTGGGTCTGGGCATGAGTTTCAACTGTTAAATTTTTACGCTCACGATGCGGAAATAAATACGCCCGCGCTGAACTGCAACGCTCACCATTGATGTGTGTGACCTGATAAACGCCTAAGCCCTCTTGTTCTGCACCATTAAAATCATCTAAAATTTTATAGCCTTGCTCTTTTGCCGCAGCCAAATAGCGCGCTTGTAAAGGATTTTCACTTTGTAAATCGGTAACAGATAATGGACCATCATTGCCATGATAGGCATTGTGAATACGCTGATTATTCTCAGATTTTATAAAATAGGGCAAGACATCCTGATACGACCATCCCTCATTACCCAAGGCTGCCCAATGATCATAATCCTGTGCATTGCCACGGATATACACCATGGCATTAATCGCAGATGAACCCCCTAAACACTTACCACGGGGCTGATAGCCCTTGCGTCCATTCAGTCCTTTTTGGGGTACCGTTTCAAATGCCCAATTATTGATTTTTGTGGGAATGCTGATCACCGCTGCGCATGGCACTTCAACTTTCCAGCCATCACCGCCGCCACCAACTTCAAGTAAACAGACCGAGACATTTGGGTCTTCCGATAAACGCCCAGCTAAGACACAGCCTGAGCTCCCCCCACCAATGATGATGTAATCAAATTCCATTTTATTCACATGATATCCTTGTTGTTTTAAATTTACGCTTTTTTTCATTATGCACATATTTGCTGTTTAAAGAATCATTTCAGCCGAACAATTCAACAATTATGATGATGTGCAAAAATAATTTTTCGATTCAATTGTATAAAAATCACACTTATCATTGTCTAAATTTTCGATTAATCTGTAGCAAATAACATTTAAAAACAAGAGGTCAGTACACCTTATGTTTATGATTCGTCAGTTTCAGGAAAATGATCTGGAAAATGTCATCGCCCTTTGGGAGCTCTGCGATTTAACCCGTCCGTGGAATAATCCTGAAATTGATATTTTCCGCAAAACAGCGCAGCAAGATGGTTTGTTTTTATTGGCTGTCAAAGATGAGCAACTCATTGCAACCGTCATGGGTGGCTATGACGGGCATCGTGGTTGGGTAAATTATTTAGCGGTTCACCCACATGCACAGCGCAATGGTGTGGCAACTGCACTGATTCAACAATTAGAAAAACGTTTAATCGCACTCGGTTGCCCAAAACTTCAGCTTTTGATTCGTAAAGAAAATATTGATGTACAAAGTTTTTATGAACAATTGGGCTATGAAGAAATTGAAGTGGTCTGTTTAGGCAAACGTTTGATTCAGGATTGAAAAATAAAGAGGGTATTTCAAAAAAATCCTCACCCTAACCCTCTCCTTTAAAAAGGAGAGGGAACTTTCATTACAAATTTGATGAGATCCAAACTCGATAAAATGGACAGCTTAAATAAAACCCTTAAAACTTATAACCATAAGATAAACCCAAAATATCCTGACTCATTTGCAGCTTCGCTTCACCCCCACCAAATGCCGGTGAAATCGGACCTTTTACTTCATCCTCCAAAGCATGTGTATAAGCAACACTAATTTCCTGATGCGGATCAATATTATACGTCGCACCTACGCTCAGATGATCACGCACCACACCCGGAGCTAGCACATTTAAAAACACTTCACTGTCCCAAACCGGTTGATCATTATGGCTATAGCCTGCACGTAAAGTCAGCTTAGGATGTGCCTGATAGCTCACACCAACTTTATAAACATTGATATCATCCCAACCAAAACCAGGACCGTTGTCCGAACCAAAGACATGACCTTGTTGTAACTGTTCAACATCAAATGAATGACCAACAGAGTCCACATCTGAATAATTAATTCGCTGTACATCCGCTGCTACAGTTAACTTCGGTGTGACTTTGACTGCTGCACCAATGCCATAACTTTCAGGCACATCAAAATCACCTTGTTCTGCAAATAAACCCTGATATTTTTTAAAGCGATCTGCATTGATTTTAGATGAATAACTTGCCCCTAAAGTTAAACGATCATCAAAAAACTGTCCCGTCCAACCAATGCGTGCACCAATGCCAGTTGCGTCATCTTTACCACGATTACTTAAATTTTGACCATCTTGAGAATAGCCCGCAAAAGCCCCTATACCTTTAGCTTCAAAACGCTGATACAGAATATTGGTCGCCACACCAATCGATTGATTTTTTGCATATTTCCATGAAACTGCAGGTGAAATAAAGACTTGGGTCAAATCGACACCAGCAGTGCCCTGATTGCCAAATGCCGCATACGGATTTTGCTTATAGCCCGTATTCATGCCGCCATTTCCATAAATCGCAAGACCCAAAGCCACCTGATCATTCACTTGATGATTCACAGCCAATTCAGGTAAAACAAAATACTGACGCCCATTGCCATCATAATTACCATTGGCATTGGGATAACCTTGAGGCATTTGATTGCCGCTGATTTGAGCAGAACGGTCAGGAGAAAAAATGGTTGCCCCGACATCGACACGATCACCCATCCAACTTAAACCCGCAGGGTTATTGGCAATGGTCAAAGCATCCTGAAATTGTGCAATTGAAGTTCCAGCATTGCCTTGTGCTTTTACGCCATAGCCATGCATAAAATAACCTGTTGTTGCATACGCCGTAGAACTTAATAAAGATACAAATAAAGCTAACGGTAATAGTTGATATGTAGCTTTCATGATTCATCTTATCTAACAATAATATATTTCTTAGTATATTGTTGAAGGTATATCTTGTAATCAAAAATAAATTAACATGTTTATTCTATTTTTTCATAAAGCGTTTTTTCTTTAATGTTTTTAATTTCCCTATTCTCAAGTAAACAGGAAACTCTACAACCAAATCTTCATTTTCAACATTGAGTACTTCAGCCAAATCAACCAATGGATGATCTTGATTTTTTTCACAATAATGTTTTACTGCTGACCATGTGGATAAATATTTCAACAATTGTGCAGCCGGCCATTGATATTGAATCTTAAATGCACAGATCGCTATTTCTTCAAATGGAAAAGGTATTGTTTTATACCCTTCATCAATATAATGACGCTCACTATCCCAATAACCTTTTAATTTTTCGAAATAAAGTGTTTGAATCTGCTGCTGAACATTATCCTGCTGCACACAAATCATACCATAACCAATGACCGCAAGTACCCCTGTAGGCTTCAGTGTACGATAAACTTC
Source organism: Acinetobacter sp. 251-1 (assembly GCF_030329305.1). Lineage (NCBI taxonomy): Bacteria > Pseudomonadati > Pseudomonadota > Gammaproteobacteria > Moraxellales > Moraxellaceae > Acinetobacter > Acinetobacter sp. 251-1. The sequence goes on from NZ_JACANS010000009.1 coordinate 81,273, forward strand.
TTTATAAAATTTTTCAAAATCAAACCAATGGATCGCCTGTGCAACAGTAATTAAATCAAAGCTCTTATCTACAAAAGAAGTTTGTTCTGACGCTTGTACCTGATAACTAACATTTTCAAAATAAGGAGCGAATTGTAATTGATTGGCACTTATATCTGTTGCCACAATATGATCAAAATAAGGGGCAAGTAACTGGGTAAATTGTCCTGATCCCGCACCTGCATCCCAAGCAAAATTTTTCACAGGTACATATTGTAATATTTCCTGCAATACCTCTTGCGGGTAACTTGGTCGAGCTTGTTGATAAAGTTGACTGTCTTTTGAAAATAGATCTTTCATTTTTTTAATATGTGATATATTTCTCATTTTATTAATATACGCATAATTTGGTGAGATACAAATTATATTGTCTAACAAGATAAAGCTTTATTGTCGCGTTCATCTTCAAATAAAAAGATATCGTGATGATAAAACCAGTTCAAAACTTTTCTAAAAATTTTAAACAAAAAAAAGCTCTAAATTTATATTTAGAGCTTTTTTAAATATGGTGGCGAGACCCAGGATCGAACTGGGGACACACGGATTTTCAATCCGTTGCTCTACCGACTGAGCTATCACGCCGATGGGGTGTATTAAGCCGTATCTGAATAAATTAGTCAATATAAATCATTACTTTTTTATTCATTCGAGTAAATTTTACTCAAAAAAAATCTCTGATGGGATCAGAGATTGAAATCGTAAATACGGTTTTTAAATATGGTGGCGAGACCCAGGATCGAACTGGGGACACACGGATTTTCAATCCGTTGCTCTACCTACTGAGCTATCACGCCGATGGAGCGTATTAAACAGTTTAATGCTTTTGCCGTCAAGTCTTGAATGAAAAAATTGATTCATTAGTCTATTTTTACAGCAATATGACCATTTGTATTTAGAAACAATAAAAAAGCAGCCAATAGAGCTGCTTTTCATAAAATACACAAATTAGAGTTTATCGATGTGTGCCAAACACCGATGGATTGCACCACAGCCTGGTTCAAATTTCTTCACGCCCTTCTCTTCTTCAAGGCGGCACGCTTCTTCCACTAAGCGTTCTGCAACACCACGCCCACGATTTGCTGGATGTACCACAATATTTTCTAAGGTTTTGCTTTCACCTTGCCCCGTACACCAAATTGCACCAATAATTTTGGTATTAAATTCTGCAACGTAAAGTAGGGTATACTGAGCTAAGTTTTGCTCAAGTTGTTCAATGGCATCTTTACCATCGGCAAATTCTGGACTAGTGTCGTAGAGGCGCTCAAGTTGATTACGAACTTCGTCATTTTCAAGTGAAGTTTTAGCATGTACGGTTATAGGCATTGATTAACCCTCCTGAGCAATCTAATATGCTGTCACTTTCGTCACAGCGAAACATCTTTTACATCAAACTTTTAATTTTTGACGTTTTTTGAGGAACGTGTCTATGGCACAACGTATCAGTGAAGTGGTAAGAAACACCAACGAAACCAAAATTCGAGTTCGAGTGAATCTTGATGGTACAGGTCAAGGCACGCTCAATACAGGTGTTCCATTTTTAGACCATATGATTGATCAAATCAAGCGTCATGGTTTATTTGACATTGATATTCACTGTGATGGTGACTTAGAAATCGACGATCACCACACTGTGGAAGATTGCGGAATCACTTTAGGACAGGCGTTTGCCCAAGCACTCGGCGATAAAAAAGGCTTAAAACGTTATGGTCATTTTTATGCACCGCTAGATGAATCTTTAAGCCGTGTTGTCGTGGACTTGTCTGGTCGTCCAGGTTTATGGATGGATATTCCATTTACACGTGCGCGCATTGGTACATTCGATGTCGATTTATTCTCTGAGTTTTTCCAAGGCTTTGTGAATCACGCACTGATGACACTACATATCGATAATTTGAAAGGCAAAAATAGCCATCACCAAATTGAAAGTGTATTTAAAGCATTTGCGCGCGCACTGCGTATGGCATGTGAAATTGACCCACGTGCTGAAGATAAAGTCGCTTCTACGAAAGGAACATTGTAATGACCCGTATTGCCCTTCTTGACTATGGCATGGGAAATCTTCACTCAGCAGCAAAAGCACTTGAACATGTCGGTGCAACGGTGGATGTGACCAATGATCCCAAGCTGATTGCTCAAGCAGATAAAATTGTATTCCCAGGCGTAGGTGCAATGCGCGACTGTATGCAAGGCATGCGTGAAGCAGGTATTGATGAAGTCGTACGTCATGCTGTATTTAACAAACCTGTGCTTGCGATTTGTGTCGGTATGCAAGCTTTGATGCAATCTTCAGAAGAAAATGGTGGTACTGAGGCTTTAGGTATCTTTGCAGGTTCTGTAAAGCATTTTCCTGAAATTGAAAATTTAAAAGTTCCACATATGGGTTGGAACCAAGTGCATCAAGCTGATCCTTCTCATCCAATGTGGAAAGATATTGATCAGGATGCGCGTTTCTATTTCGTGCACAGTTATTATGTAGAACCCAAAGATCAAAACTTAGTGGCTGCGACTTGTGATTATGGCTTAGAGTTCTGTACAGCTATCCATAAAGAAAACTTGTTCGCAACCCAGTTCCATCCTGAAAAAAGTCATACAGCAGGTTTGCAATTGCTCAAAAACTTTGTGGAATGGGATATTTAAAGTTGAGCCCATTTGAGTTGAGCCAATATCATTTGGCTCAGCTTGAGTCGTAATTTCATCTAAAAATTAAAATCTTAATTTGATTTATTTTATTTTTTGTTTAACATTTAATCAAATTTAAAACAAAACATACGTTTAAATTTTAATAAATACTTTTTCTATCCATCTCAATTGAGTAAAAAATGAACAATAATATTCAATCTAGCGACTCGGGTCTGAGCGCAAACGGACGCTTTGGGCGTTTATCCTATCTTGCTTGGAATATGCTACTCGGCTTCTTTTTGATGTTCTGCGGTGTTCTCGCTGCATTCATCGTACCGAATATGATGGCAAATATGTCCTATGGCGCAAGTCCATCACTTGGCTTTTTTGTACCTATCATTTTGATTTATATCATTCTGCTTTATTTTACTTATATTTTTGCGATACGTCGTTTGCATGATCTCAATAAAACTGGTTGGCTGTCATTGGTGTTATTAATACCCTTGGTCGGGATATTTTTTTGGATTTATATTTCCTGTGCCAAAGGCGATGAAGGCAATAATAATTATGGTGCGCCTCGCCTAACACGTGGCTGGGAAAAAGTTTTAGGCTGGATTTATATCGTTATGATTCCACTGAGCCTTATTTTAACGGTTGCTGTTGCGATTCCTGCTTATCAGAGTTATGTCAAAAATGCAGAAGCGATGCGTATGCAGATGGAACAAATGCAACTAGAACAAACATCTGAATATTCAGAATAATACTGCATTATCATCAATATTTTTCATTTGAATATCAATCAAGCCAATGTATTTGACTTGATTGATATACTTATAACATTGGGTCTGAATTTCAAAAATTGCACATCACACAGGTCTGCCAATTTTTTATCATCATTCAAAGATACTACGTGATACCGATTCTATTTTTCTTTAATCAATGATCACTTAAAGCCTTCAGCGCTTAATGATTTGACTCATTTTTCGTCACAAAGCCGCCTTCTAAAGGCTCTACACTAATTTTAATTTCCGCTTTTAAGTTTAAAGCTGCATAACGGTCTTTGATTTCTCCCATCAGCTGCTCCATGGTGGCTTGGCTTAAATCTACTTCAGATGCAACATAAGCTTTATTGACCAAATCAGCCTGATCTTGTTGGTTTTGTTGTTTTATTTCACTGTTCCAACGCTCAGTCATACCCACCAAACGCGCCAATTCAATTAAACTTTGCGCACTAGAAGGTGTTGAGTGTTGCAACCATTTGCTCATCGTGCCTTTAGAGCTTTCTAAAATATTCACAATGTCAGTGGCTTTAATATTTTTGTCCTGAATCAACTGCTTTAAACGTTTTGCGCCTTCAATTAAAAGATCATCCTCTTTTTCAGCCATGACCTATCCTCCCAATTACTCACCTCACAAAGCTACCACCTTTTATCTAAGTTTGTTATAACAATACGATGAATTTTTAATGTGCTGAATGTCTGTGGAACTGCCTATTTCTGCTTTGCCAAGCAAAGAATACATCCAAAGTTTGCCTCGTTTTCAAAATATTGCATTGGAAAATATTGTGGTGATCAAGACAGTGCAACAATGTCAAAACATCGAAGCGGAGCTTAAAATAGCAGCAGTTTTGGGTTTTGACAGTGAGTCTAAGCCCACCTTTCATAAAGATGATGTACAAACAGGACCACATTTAATTCAGTTAGCAACCTTTGAAAAAGCCTATTTATTTCAAGTTTCAGATGAAATTCTAAATTTTTTAAAACCCATTTTTGAAAATAAAGATCAAATCAAAGTGGGTTTTGGTCTCAAAAATGATGCACATTTGTTTCGAAAAAAAGGCATTGAGCTATACAGCATCATTGAACTCTCTAAATGTTTTAAAAGTTTTGGTTTCAATAATCCTGTGGGGATTAAAAATGCCATGGCATTGTTATTTAAAGTCAATTTCCCTAAAAGCAAATCGGTCAGCACCTCAAATTGGGCTCGAAAAACCTTAACCACGCCACAAATTGAATATGCTGCAGCCGATACTTATGCAGCTGTGTTGATTTTTGAGGAATTGCTGCGTTTAGGCTTATTACCAACAAGCATTCCCAATACTTCACTAAAATTAAGAATTCGCCCGAATAAAGCGAAAACTATCACTTAGAAAATGATCAAGTTTTTGCTAAGATGAGCCTCAATAAATTTTGATGAGATTGGGCAAGGAGCGAAAGCATGCTGATCATCCCTGCAATTGACCTGAAAGATGGTAAATGTGTCCGTTTAAAACAAGGGCGTATGGAAGACGATACTGTATTTTCTGACGATCCTGTAGCAACTGCACAACATTGGGTAAATGAAGGCGCACGCCGTTTGCATTTGGTTGATTTAAATGGTGCTTTCGCAGGTACACCTATTCACAAACCTGTGGTTGAAGCGATTGCTAAAGCACAACCTGATTTACCAATTCAAATCGGTGGTGGTATTCGTTCACTTGAAACCATTGAGCATTATTTAGATGCAGGCGTATCTTTTGTCATCATTGGTACAAAAGCTGTGAAAGAACCTGAATTTGTTGAAGAAGCATGCAAGAAATTTGCAGGTCATATCATTGTCGGGATCGATGCCATGAATGGCATGGTTGCAACAGATGGTTGGGCAAATGTCACTGATGTAAAAGCGACTGATTTAGCTAAACGTTTTGCTGATGCAGGCGTTTCTAGCATTGTATACACTGACATTGCGCGTGATGGCATGATGCAAGGTGTAAACGTTGAACAAACTGTTCATCTTGCAACCTATTCTGGTCTTCCTGTGATTGCTTCAGGTGGTGTGACCAATCTTGATGACGTACGTAACTTGAAAGGTCAACCAGGCATTTTAGGTGCGATTACAGGTCGTGCAATTTATGAAGGGACTTTAAACCTTCGTGAAGCACAATTGTTATTAGATGAACAAGCATTGTAATTATTCCAAATAAAATACATGTAAAAAAGAGGTCAATATGACCTCTTTTTTATTTATCAATTAAACTGTCTATTCACCCATTGACTGAGTTCAGTCATACAATCATGCGTAGATGGGGCGCACATCAACAAATGAAATTACCAACCCAATGCTTCCATTTATACTTCAAATTTATTTTTTTAACACACGATATGATGTGTAAAATATCACTCTGATTTTTAATAATTTTATTTATTTTCTTACTATAGGTCTGATCTGACAAAGAAATAGAGCATGTTAAACTACAGCCTTGTTAAGTTCTTCCCCATGCTATGTTTAACCCAACCCGCTTCCCTAAAGCACCCCAACTGGCTTTAATCTTTATTACCATCATTTGGGGTGGTAGTTTTATCACTGTGCAATACGGCTTAAATTTCAGTAGTCCGATTTTATTTGTCGCCTTACGTTTTGCAGCCGCAGCCATTGCCGTCATTGCTTTATCATGGAAACATTTAAAAGGTTTTAACCGTAAGGAAATCTTTGCAGGCTTTTGTATCGGCTTAGTGATTGCCTTAGGCTATGGACTACAAACGCTTGGTTTAAAAACCATGAGTAGTAGTGAATCCGCTTTTTTGACTGCCCTCTATGTCCCTTTAGTCCCGATTTTAATGTGGTTCATTTTTAAGAATGTGCCACATGTCATGACTTGGCTTGGCGTACTTTTGGCATTTTTGGGTTTAGTATTTTTAACAGGCAATGGTTTTGGGGCGATTCATCTACATTTTGGACAAATCATTACCCTGCTGGGTTCGATTGCTATTGCTTTCGAAATTATTTTGATCAGCCACTTTGCAGGTCAGGTAAATGTGCATCGAGTCACTGTACTTCAACTGATTTTTGCTTCGCTCCTCTGTTTTATGATTGCCCCCTTGGTAGGTGAACACTACATGCCACAATTTCATTGGCAATTATGGGCAGTACTCTGTGCTTTAGGCTGTGCAAGTGCAGGGATTCAATTGGTCATGAATTGGGCACAGCGCAGAGTTGATCCCTCACAAGCTGCCATTATTTATGCGGGTGAACCTGTATGGGCAGCCGTGTTTGGACGTATGGCAGGTGAGCGTTTATCTGCTTTGGCTTTATTGGGAGGGTTATTGGTCGTGATGGGTGTGATCATCAGTGAATGGCGACCAAAGTTTTTGGAGAAATCAAAATTACAAAACAATCAATCACGTTCATCATCGTGATGGCTCTTTCTTCTCCAACAACATACACGGCTGATAATACTCAACTTGAGGTATCGGATCATAAAATGGGTGCAATAATGCTTTCCATTGTTGATATTCAGCAGATTGACGAAACCCCTCAGTATGGTCTTCAAGCTTGTCCCAAAATACCAATAAAATATAACGGTGTGAATCCTGAATATTTTTAATCAATTGCACCGCATTTAAGCCCGACATCGGATAAATAAATGCCTTTGCTTGCTGAAATGCAGCTTCAAAAGCCTGACTTTGTTCAGGCTTAATCTGTAAATGAACGTGTTCTATAATCATGTTGAGTGCTACTATTGTTCAACATGTCACTTCTAAGCGACAGGCTTGTTTTTATTTTTAAAATACATTAAATAGGCAAAGCACGATCATCATTCAAAGCGACAATCCCACGAATCGCCCGATATACAATCCAAATCCAAGAGAAAAATAATACCGCACCACAAAAAATAGATGCACCTAAAGCCACACCCGCAAAAGCGTTGACATTATCGGTGGTAAAAAATAGAAAAATAAAAGGTACAAATGCCAAAACTGTCCAAATTAGATACCCCCAAAAGGTACGAATTTGCCATTTAAAATGACTTTCATATATCGTGCCACGTACAGAATCCAATTTGACATAGTTAATGATCAAAGCAATCAGCACCAAAATGCCTGCTGAAAAAATTCCAATAATATAAAGAATATATAAGATCAAAGTCAGTGATTTGCTGTTATTTGTGTCTGTGTAACTATTCATTGTTATATCCTCAATAAAGGCAACTGCTCATCTTTAAATTTTAAATACGTTCAAAGGTGAAATGAGCCATAAAATCAATAAAATATTCAAAAATATAGTACAGAAATAAATTTTTCTAAACGGTTGTTTTTGTGTTTTATGTCGTAAACGTTGCTGTGCCAACCATGCCGCAGGCCACCCACCCAAAAATGAGAAAATATGTAAAGTATTTTCAGGTACACGGCGATTGCCCTGTTGCGCTGCCTCTTTGTCTTGCGCATAGAACCAATAGGTCATGGCATTGATGATACTGATCAATAATAAAATCATGCCACTGAACCAACCAATCACCGTCAATCCAGCCAAAATAACAATATAGGTAATACACAAAACCTGCATCGGTTGTATTTTCTGTACTGATTTGGCTGAGTTTTGATTTTTAGGTTTAGCACTCTTTTGGGTTTGTGACGCTTTTAAATAACCCACTTGTGTTGCTTTATAACGTCCATTGGCATCGACCTGAACGTTATATTCTAGAGCACAACCCAAAATTGGTCGTGGTCCTTTTTGTGCAAAGTCTTTGATATGTAGAAAGACTCGCCCCTTGGCTTCATCATTGGGTTGAATAAAGCCATAGCCTTTGTCATCAAACCATTCGACTAAACGTCCTTGATCGCGCATTTCTATTTTCCAAATATTAAGAAAAAATAATAGTTCTCTTGCAAAAGTCAAAAATAACCATGAATTGAAAAGTCCCTTCTCCCTGTAAGATGAGCGTAGCACAAGAAGATGGGGGGATTTTTCATATAAACCCTCTCCTTAAAAAGGAGAGGTGAGGAAGATATTCCGCAAGACTGTGCATTCAATCTCAATCACAAATCGACTTACGCAAGAAATCTAATCCATTAAAAGAATACAATTCAAAATCATGACAATTAAGCAGTTACAAACTTCAATCTTTCTACCAGCATATTACGCATTTCTAAAGGATTTTTCTGCAAAATATCCTCGCCTGTACGTCCTTCAGCTTCATTCATCTGCGCCACCTGTAAACGCATCATCCAAAAACGCCCTGCTGCCATTGCCAAATACAACTCTAAACAGGCTTTTTCATCTGCCGTTAAAGGACGTATTGTTTCGTATGCATTTAAAAAGGCAATGGCTTTGTCTTCATTCAATGCAACATCAGGATATTCAGTACAGAAATCATTTAAAGTAATCGCAATATCAAACAGTAATTCATCATGATTTAATTCATAAAAATCTAAAATACCGTTGAGTTGATCGCCATCAAATAAGGTATTGTCACGAAATAAATCTGAATGAATAAAACCTTTCGGACGATTTGGATACATTGCTGTTAAAGCTTCATACAGTCCCAACAAATTATTCAGCAATGTTTGGTCTGCTATATCTAAGCTTGGGCGAATCTGGCGTGCCACCTGATACCAATAATCATGGTCACGTACACTGCTACGTGTTAATGCAAAATTTTGTAATGCCACATGCATTTTTGCTTGCGCAATTGCGATGGCTTCAGCTTGTGCCAAACTGGCAGGTATCGGGTGGTTGCCCAGCATGCGTGGGGCTATCTGTGCGGGTTTATCTTTTAAATGGTGAATCGACTGGCCTGAATGTTTCAACGGCACAGGAACAGGTAAATCATGCTGCCCTAAATGTTCAAGCACAGGCACTAACTCACCTGCGGCTTGTGCATCCATATTTTCAAACAAGGTCAAAACAAACTGTGAACCATTTGCGCAGACAATAAAATAGTTGGTATTTTGAATGCCGCCTTGAATCGGATTCAGCTCAATCACCTCCAATCCATAAGGTGCTGCGAAAGCTTGAACTTCCTGTAAACTCAAAGTGGTATAAACCGACATACAAAACCTGCGAAAAAACTTACATAATTTTGATAGAATACCCTCTCTCAGGTTTTAGGTGTAGCACCTACACCCTTCAGTTTCATAATCGGCTGTTATTTTTGGAAAAAATTATGCTTGCTAAACGTATTATTCCTTGCCTCGATGTAGATAATGGGCGTGTGGTAAAAGGTGTCCAATTCCTTGATATTCGTGATGCAGGCGATCCTGTTGAAGTAGCCCGCCGTTATAATGAACAAGGTGCAGATGAAATCACCTTCCTTGACATCACTGCCACGTCTAATGGACGTGATACGACTTACCGTACTGTTGAACGTATGGCAGAAAGCGTATTTGTACCTTTAACTGTAGGTGGCGGTGTACGTAAAGTTGAAGATATTCGCTTATTGTTAAATGCAGGCGCAGACAAAGTCAGTATCAACTCAGCAGCAGTGTTTAATCCTGAGTTTGTCCAAGAAGCATCTCAACGCTTTGGTGCACAATGCATCGTCGTTGCCATTGATGCGAAAAAAACAGGTGAAAATAAATGGGAAATTTTCACGCATGGTGGTCGTAAACCAACTGGTATTGATGCCATTGAATGGGCTGTAAAAATGGCTGACTTTGGTGCAGGTGAATTACTTGTCACCTCTATGGATGCCGATGGTACCAAAGCAGGTTATGACATCGAACTCATGCGCAATATCAATGACCGTGTCACGATTCCAACCATTGCATCAGGTGGGGTCGGTAATTTACAGCATTTAGCAGATGGTATTTTAAAAGGTGGTGCAGATGCTGTTTTAGCAGCATCTATTTTCCATTTTGGTCAATACACCATTCCTGAAGCGAAAAAATATCTTGCAGAACAAGGTATTGAAATGCGCCTTTAATTTATAGCCTGTCGCAGAATCAAACAAAAGAGTGTTCAATGAATGCTCTTTTTTATTTTTATATGGCATCATCATCAAAAAATACGTTCTTGTGATTTATGAGCATTTAATAACAATCGCAATCATCTCCTGTCGATTTTAAAAAGTAATATAAGCAATTTTTTCACTTTTCTACGCACGGTCAAGAAAAGCGAAAGCACGGTATTTTGCTTAATGGATCTATCTGAGAGACAAAAAAAAGGAGTCTTGAAGACTCCCTATAAACCGAAATATAAAAAAACTAAACATTACCTAAGAGAAACTACAGCACATAGATTCATCAAAGATCTTTGGGTGAGTTAAATTTACGCTGAATTGCATGCACAATATTGACATCAGAAATCTATTTTTATGACAATTTGCGACAAAACACGTATTTTTCACTCAAAATTGTCTTTTTTTTATGCTATGACAAGTGAGTCATGTCATTTTCTACTTTAAGTTGCTTTTGTTGCGCCCATTTCACTGGGAAAAATTTCTCCACAGTCTTCGACAACCATTGCGCAGTACTTTTCGGTAATACCACCCCCAAAGGATTTTGCTCTTTTAAATCTGCGGATGACACTACTCGTGTACCTAAAATATAGTCAAACCATGGTTTAGTCACACACCAATTGGCATCTTGATTGGAGTTCATATGGTGATCATAATGCCAAGGAATTTTACGTTTTGCCCATTCAGGATGTAAGTGTGCACGGCGATGAATATAATAATAATTACAGGCACTATAAACTGATGCAGCAACCATACCTTTGGAAATGGGATAGAAAATTAAACTCGCTGCACCTGCAACCACCACCAGGGAAATAACTTCATTGCGTGTACGCCAATTGCTTAATCCTTCTACATAACCATGATCATGAAATTCTGTTTTTCGTACTTCACGATGATGTTCCCAATGTGATTTCATACTCCGTGGTACAGGACTAAAACGTGCCTGCCCTACACGGTGAACGCCATGCAAAATATATTTGTGTGCAATCCACTCAAAGCCATTAGCAAATATGATTCCTGCAACAAATCCCTTTATCATGTGAATTCTCCTCAAACCTTATTCTCATACTAGGACAGTTATTTGAAAAGATATTGACCTTTTATAAGGCATTATTGACAAATTACGACATTTTTTTACTTTTTAGTACGCTTCACATGCACTCACTTGTCCCTGATATAAACACACGGTATAAATGCAATTTGATATGAACAAAACCTTTTTTGAAAATAAAAATATGCATCAACTCAAAAATTATTCTGGCACTGTTTATGGGGGGTTAGGTCAACTCCTCTACACTTATATGCAAGCAAAAAATCTTAATATTTCAGAAAAACTGCATAGTGTTCAAAATCTTGAACGTTTTGAGTTTCAAATTTGGCGTGAGCTTTTAGATGAAATCAATGCGCAAGTGCACAGCCCTGCACTTGGCTTAGAAATTGCGGAATATGTACAACCAAAACATTTAGGAATTATTGCCTATATCACCCAGTCATGTGACACCTTAGGTGAAGCACTGACACGTTATTATGATTTTCATCGCTTAATCTATGACGGTGGCCCACTCAAAATTGAAGTGCAAAATGAATTTATTTCAATCGGTTGGGAAGTTTTACCTATTGAGTTAACAACACAAATTACCGATGAGATTGCATTGGCTTTATTGGTTCGTTTTTTACGCCTTTATATACAACTTGACTATATTCAAATTGAACAAGTGAACTTTATTCAACCGCCACCTAAAAATACACGTATATATCAAACGTTTTTTAATGCACCGATTAAGTTTTCTCAACCCAAAGTTGAATTACTTTTACCCTTAAAATTATTTTCAGCACCGTGTAAAAGTCCTGATTCAACTTTGCATCAAATCATGATGCAACAAGGCAAAGAATTACTGCAAAAACTTCCCGAAGGTACACAACTTGACGAACGCCTACAACAAAGTATTCTCAAAGGATTACAAAAAAATAACTATCAAATTGAATCAATTGCGGCGCAGTTACAGATGTCCGTACGCCAATTACAACGCTATTTACAACAACAACATACGACCTATCAAGAGCGTGTACAAGAAATTCGACAATTGCTTGCAATGCAGTATTTACAAGATCCTCATTTGAGTTTACATGAAATTGCAATACTGTTGAGTTATTCAGAACAAAGTGCTTTTCAACGTGCTTTTAAACTTTGGTCAGGTTTAACCCCTCGCCAATGGCGCAAAAACCACCTTGGAAAAATCAAATAAATTACATTACGAATCAAAATAATGTGATATAAATCACAGTTTATATGTTAATTTAACCTCAAACAAAAATAGGTAAATGAAATGAATAAATACTTAGCAGAGCTTTTGGGCACATTTTGGTTAGTTTTTGGGGGCTGCGGTAGTGCGGTATTAGCTGCAGCCTATCCTGAACTTGGCATCGGATTTGCTGGAGTTGCATTGGCATTTGGTCTAACTGTACTCACAGGTGCATATGCTTTTGGTCATATTTCAGGTGGACACTTTAATCCTGCAGTCAGTGTTGGCTTATGGGTCGGTGGTCGTTTTGATGCCAAAGATTTAGTCCCATATATTATTTCTCAAGTGGTCGGTGGTACTTTAGCTGCTTTTGTTCTGTACATGATTGTACAAGGTCAAGCAAACTTTACAGGTGTCGGTAATTTTGCAACCAATGGTTTTGGTGATTTATCGCCAGGTAAATATTCTATGCTTTCTGCATTAATCATTGAAATCGTACTGACTGCATTCTTCTTAATCGTGATCATGGGTGCGACAGACAAACGTGCACCTGCGGGCTTCGCACCGATTGCCATTGGTTTAGCATTAACATTAATTCATTTAATCAGTATTCCAGTGACCAATACATCCGTTAACCCTGCACGTAGTACAGCCGTTGCTTTCTTTGCTGAAACAGCAGCATTAAGCCAAGTTTGGTTGTTCTGGGTTGCACCGATTGTGGGTGCTGTGATTGGGGCAATCATCTATAAAGTCGTGGGTGGCGAACAACAAAAATAACCTCAGCATGCAAAAAATAAAACCTGCATTTTGCAGGTTTTTTATTTCGACATCATGTTATTTATAGAAATGGATTTTCCACTTCACCTTCTATTTCCGTGCTAATTTTGGCAGGTAAATCCGTTTCTTGTTCTAATGCTTTGACAATATCATTGAGATAGGCCTGTAAAATTTTTGCAGCCTGTAAACCCTCTTGATCTTTACCGATCTGTAAGTTTCCATAAATATTGATACGATCTTCCTGATTCTCCAAAGTTAAATCATGAATAGAATGTGATTCTGTACCATTTTCAAAAGCTTTAAACATATTTTTCTCTTATTTTTGATCTGATTTAATGAGAAAAGTATAAAGACTTTCCTCATTAAAAGTGCGTGAGATTATTTCAAAATTTGTAATAAATATTGCAATAATGCCTCAACCAATTGTTTGACTAAAGCATCTTGAGTTTGCTCATCTACTTTTGGTGATGCTGTCGGTGATGTCGTAGCTGCCGTAGCCGTATTGGTTGGTTGGAATTGCTTTTGTAAGGCTTTAAGCTGATCACTCGAAACATTTGGTGCACACTGGCTCTCTGCATCCCAATGTGAATATTCAATTTTAGTGGTGGCTTTAACCTGAGTTGCATTCAAAGGGAGCTTATAAGTATTACGCTTCTGCTCTTCAGTCAATTGTGGAAATAAGTTAATACCAATCTGTTCCTCTAGGGCACAGACACTCACCACATTCACTTTCAAACTATTGTCATTCGGTGCGTAATACGCCCCAATCACACCCTGTTTCGGGATATAAATGGCTTTGAAAACTGCCGTTGGTACAATGACACCATTCCCAATTGTTTTCAGTTTTTTACCTGAAAATACAGGTCCCGTCACCACATAAACATCATTTTTTTGCTTGGTGACGATTGCACGTGTGGCTTCTTCTAGCTCACGCCAAATTTGCTGATTATTTTTTGGTGCTTGTGGAACCATATTGGCCAATGAAAAGCTATCATATTGCGAGGCTTTATCTGGCATATCTGCATTCGGTGACATGTGCCCACGGTCATAACCCGATGCTCTATAGTCAGACAATAAAGCTCGATGACTTTGGCTCACACGCGTTTCTTCATGAAAACTGTCTTCACGTTTAATTTTTTGGCTTAAACGCGCAGGTGATAAATGTTCAGCTGTCCATAAAGGTGTTTTCGACACCCCTGAATACATAACATTGAAACCATTGAAACATAAAGGATAACTATTTTTTTGCAAGCTATCTTTCACTAAAAATGGCGGCTCATCTCGGTAAAATTGTTGCAAACAAGTCGATGAATTTGAACCGACAAAAGGAATAAATTGCGCTATTTTTTCTTGACCAAATGCGATTGCGAAACTACCTGTCGCGACCAAACCTAAAACAATTTTTACCACTGAATTATTCAACAAATCATTCCCTAAATAAGTACTTCGATTACGACGTTTTTTACGAGCCATCACACAATCACTTGAGTATAAATTAGCTTATCAGGCTAACTTTGAGAAAGAAATGTGCTTAGTTTTCAATTGAATAAATCTTCTACAATTATCAGATGACAAAACTGTATGGATATATTTTTATCATCTCTTAAACAATTGTTTAATTGCATTTATTTTTGCAATGATTGGACTTGAAACTAGCATCTAAATTATGACAGTTTCGTTATAGGGAAGCTATGCATCAGCGACATATAATGTCGCAATATAAAGTATTTATAAGTTTAAATGACTAAACTATATTTAAAATGGTTGAGATCTCATTTGCACTAGATGGCTGTTGAGCATAAACAGAATTATCTTGCTTAAAATCAATGACACAAAAAAAGCCAAAGTCTATACTTTGGCTTTCTTCTAAATGACGGTAGCACAAACGAGTTAAATTTCGATTTGACTGCCCATTTCCACGACACGGTTGGGTGGAATTTGATAGAAGTCACTCACTGGACTGGTATTACGCTGCATAGAAATAAATAATTTCTCACGCCATGGCGCCATACCATCACCAATCGTATGGATTAAGCGATCACGCGAAATGAAAAAGGAAATTTGCATCATGTCATAAGGAATTCGTAATTGACCATAGGCTTGTTCCAACGCAACAGGAATGTTGGGTTGATCTTTAAAACCATAATAAACGAAAACTTGTTGGAAACGCTCATCCAAAACCTCAACCCGAATACGCTCTTGATCAGGCACATAAGGAACATCCCGTGTGATCACGGTAACTAAGATATTACGCTCATGTAAGACCTTATTATGCTTAATATTATGCAACATCGCATGAGGCACAATATTGGTATTCCCTGTTAAGAAAATCGCTTGACCAGGCACATAAATCGTTTCCTTACTTAGACTTACACTTTGAATAAATAGACTTAATGGCAATGCATCCTTTTCTAGTTTGCTATATACAATTTCACGCCCATTTTTCCAAGTCATCAAAATTGTAAAGGCCATGATGCCAATGAGAATCGGAACCCATCCTCCAGAAAATACTTTTAATGAGGTAGATGCAATAAAAACTGAATCTAGCAGTAAAAAAGGAACTGCAAATAAAGCCACTTTCCATATAGGCCATCGCCACAGTCCAAATGCCACGACAGACACTAAAATAGTGTCACACAGCATGGTCATGGTTACAGCAACGCCATAGGCACTTGCTAGATTTGCACTACTTTGGAAAATAAGAATCAGTAATAAAATTGAAATATAGAGCACCCAATTAATAAAAGGTAAGTAGATTTGTCCTTGCTCAACATCTGACGTATGTTGCACCGTTAAACGGGGTAAATAGCGTAATTGAATCGCCTGATTTGCCATTGAAAAGACACCGCTAATCACAGCCTGAGAGGCAATCACAGCCGCAGCCGTCGCAAGCCCAATCATGGGATACAATGCCCATTGTGGAACTAATAAATAAAATGGATTTTCAATTGCATGAGGATTGCGTAATAACAACGCACCTTGCCCAGCATAGTTCAGTAGTAAAGCAGGAAGAACAACTGTGAACCATGCTAACTTAATTGGAATGCGACCAAAATGTCCCATATCCGCATAAAGTGCCTCGCCGCCTGTCATGGTTAATACCACAGCACCCATTGCGATAAAGGCAACAAAGGGTTGATGATAAACAAAGCTAATTGCCCAATGTGGACTCAGCATCGAAAGTACATAAGGTGTTTGGACAATACTATGTATGCCCGCTAAACCAATTGCAATGAACCAAAGTAAGGTGATTGGACCGAAGAATTTCCCCATCGTTCCTGTACCATGACGCTGTACCAGAAACAAACCTGTCAAAATCCCAATCGCGAGTGGCATCAACCATTTATCAAAAATAGGCGTTGCTATACTTAATCCTTCAATCGCGGACATGACTGAAATTGCGGGGGTAATAATGCCATCGCCAAAAAATAGCGATGCCCCAATAAATCCAATAGCGATGAGGATAATCTTACGGTGATCTGCAATACGGTTAGAACGTAAGTTGAGAGCAAGTAAGGACATAATTCCGCCCTCACCATTGTTATCAGCCCGCATAATCACAGTGATATATTTGAAACTAATACTGAGCGTCATACACCAAAAAATCAGTGACAAAATGCCTAATACAGTTGCTTCATTAATTGCAATATGTGCTGAGATGAAACACTCTCTCAATGCGTAAAGAGGACTTGTTCCAATGTCCCCAAACACGACCCCTAGTGCAGCTAGGGTTATGGCAGGTAATGCCGTTTTTTTCGCAGTGCTTTGCATAAAACGTCTTCTATAAAGTAGACACGATTTTTTCGCAATCATAGCACTGCAAAAAAACTTTTGCTCTAAATCAATTGTTTCAACTTGGCATAAAGCTTTTTTTTGGTTATTATCGCTCGCCTTGGTGAAGTGTCCGAGTGGCTGAAGGAGCACGCCTGGAAAGTGTGTAAACGTTTATAGCGTTTCGAGGGTTCGAATCCCTCTTTCACCGCCAAATTTAATTCCAAATTTCTCCAATGGAATACCAAAAGACTTAAACTGTAAGGGTTTAGGTCTTTTTTTATTTCTAATCACTACCAACTAAATTCATTGAAATCTAAGCTGCTTTGGGGGATCAGATCGGTATCGTTATGATCATGTTTAATATCCTCAATTCCTCCGCATACATGCGTCTTATCTTATTGATCTCTCTTTTCGCTTAAATTATTTATCTAAAATTAAACATATAGATACAAACTGCCACTACAGCCCGCTAACGAAAAAGAGATTATAAATTCAAAAATAAAATCACAACCCAATGATTAAAATGAATATTTTAAAAACAGCAAAGACGTCAGCATAATGAAAAAGATATTTAAATATCATTTAGATGCAATGATTCAGACTTAATATCAAAGATGCGGTATGCACAATCGAACAAAGCACACGAAATACATCGATTCTAGTATTCGGGAGTTAGAATGAATAACAGTGCCAACTTTGTAAAACAAATCAAAAATGCGAAACGTGGTGGATATACCCCGACCCTTGCAAAAGACATCAATAAACATAAAGTGCAAAAAGCCATTCGCTTAATTGAACAATGGAGAAAACTTGCCAATGAACTCAAGCCACAAATGCAAATAGACATGGCGCTCACTTTAGAAGAATGTGCTCAAGATTTAGACCAAGTATTAAGGAGTAAGTAAATGTCAATTTTTATATCAGTATTTATATATTTTAGACTCTGATTTATTTTGAGATTTTAAATCTTCGACATAACCCGCAAATAAATGCGGGTTATTTTTTTAATAAAACTAAATTTTAAATTAAAAAATACTTACAATCAGGTTTTATTTAAAACCTCTAAATAATTTTATAATAATTATTTATATAAACTTACTAATACTTTTAAAATAAAATTATTTAAAAACATAATATTAGATAATAATTAATAAATATTTTTATATTTTCATCTTTTAATGTTTACAAAATAACTAAACTTTGATAAAAAATAATGCCAACTAAATCACACTAAGAAGAAAAAGTATGAAAAATTCATTATCAATTTTATGTGCTTCACTTTTTATGCAATCTGTAGCATTCGCAGAATCAACACCTTCAAACGTATTGAATCAAACCACAAGATCTCAAGAAATCGCATACGATTGTCAATCTTTGGCGTGGAACTTAGCTGCTGCAAATAAAGGCGATATCGAAGCGCAATATCAAGTCGGCATGAAATATTTTAATGGTGAAGAAGGTCAAAGTGACCATAAAAAAGCACTTCAGTGGTTAAAAATGGCAGCTGAACAGCACCATATCCAAGCACAATATCGCCTTGCGACCATTGCAGAAATGGGCTTAATTGGTTCAAAAAATGACAAGGAAGCATTCCAATGGTATCTGAAAGCCGCGAATCAAGGCGATGCTAAAGCACAGTTCAAAGTGGCTCAAGCATATCGATCAGGTATAGGTATCGCACAGGATCAACTACAAGCACAACAATGGTTACAAAAAGCAGCGCAAGCGAATCACCCTTTAGCGCAAGCCACTTTGGCAAAGCTATAAATTCTATTTTGGTCATTTAAATGTGATGAAAATTAAAAAATGAATAAATTTTCATCACCCTAAAAATAAATCAACATTTTGATTCAATTGTTTATTTTTTGACTTGTAATCTCGTCATTTTTCTGTAGAATTCTCGCTACGTTGCCGGCATAGCTCAGTTGGTAGAGCAACTGACTTGTAATCAGTAGGTCCACAGTTCGAATCCGTGTGCCGGCACCATTTTATACTTAGCCTCGCTTTTTAGTGAGGCTTTGTTGTTTTTGGCATTTCATTTATATTCTTCAGATCTTCTGTGCCGTAATTTGCACATAATGCACTAACCCATCCTTAAAAAGTTTCTCACATAACTTTGCTGTCATACGGATTTTTAATAGATCTATAGCATAGGCTGCTGAATACTGCCATTTACGTTGTACTGCATATTGTGCAAAGCCATGCAAAACTTGTTCTGAAATATCTTGAATCTCAATTTGCCCAAAACCACATGTTTTTAGAATATCTGCGGTCTGTGCATTTGTAAAAAGTTGCTGTGCCTGCACATTGGCTGCTTTCAATAAATACGCATATTTTTTTTGCTCTAACCGAGACAAATTTTGCCATTGATCAGACCATGTTAAGTAATGAAAGCCTAATCGCCCCTTTGAGTTTAAAACGAAATGAATAGAGTCTAAGAATGCAGATAAAGGGCTATGATAGGCAGCATCAATACACAGCACCACATCAAAATCTGTTTTAGTCAATCTATTTTTTAAATTTAAGAATGAAGCACAATGAAACTGAATTTTTGAATTTAAATTTTTTTCAAGATCGACAATGCACTGTGGCTGTAAATCTACAGCACTAATATTTTCAATCTTATAGTTATTTTGCCAATGCAATACACTTGCACCTCGTCCACAGCCTAAATCTAAAAGCTGATCATTTGAATTTAAAGCGACAGCATGTGCCAACCGATCTGCCAATTGGCGACATGCTTGTGGATAAGACTGCGTAGTTGCCGTCCAATATCCTAAATTCGTCCAAGCATACGGCGCATCATCACCTAAAATTTTTGCATTGATGGCATATTTATGTTGTGAAAATTGTTGCTGTATCGCTTGAATCCATTTCATAACACATCAGTAACCAAGTTGTGGAGCAACTTCAACTTTAGGTTTTAAATCAACAAATGGCAATGGTGCACCAAAAATCTCGGCGATATGCATAGCAGACGTTACCGCAGATTCTAAAATAGGCAAACCATCACATGACCAAGACCCACAATAGAATACTTTACGATTTTCTTGACGATGACGTTGTTGCAATTCTTTATTCAATGCCACTGTTTCAGAGTTGACCACCGCACGGGTCAAAGTCACCGTTGAAATGACTTTTTTCGGGTCAATTGCTGTGACTGGACGCCACGTTTGAAACACTGGTGATTTGCCCACGAGACTTGGCTCAACCGAGTTTAACCACACCGTAAATTGTTGCTTGGTAAATTTACGATCCATCATATAACTCAGTACACACCAATCTTTACGATTCGGCGGCATGACCGTAATATCGGTATGCATGACCAACTCACCTTGCTCAAACTTAAAGTTTTTCAACAATGCTAGATCTTCAGCAAACTGCTCAGGATTTAAAAAATCCTCCAGTTTATTGGTTGGGGTTGCCACGATGACCCGGTCAAAAAACAATTGTTCGCCTTGGACATTTTCCACTAAGACTTGGTCGCCGCGTTCTTCAACTTTTGAAACAGCAGAACCACTATGGATATCGATGCCTTCCACCAATTTATCAACTAAAGCAGGTGTACCACCATGCAAACGTAACAATGCATCACCATCTGTTAACTGGCGTAGGAAAACCAATAACGGTTTAGCTGGCCATTCACCAATTGTTTTTGGGTCACACGTACAAATTGTATAGAGCACAGGCATGACTGCACCATGCCAAAATACTTCTTCAATATCATTGTGATTAATAAATTCAGCTAATGTAATATCTTGATTTTTAGATTTAAAAAATTGATGAATTGCTGTTTTAAGTTGCAACATGCCTTTCACTAAACGCCAACCGTATTGCTTAATCCCTTTACGGTTATTGATGATCGGAAAATTTCCTATGCGAGATCGTGTTGTTGTTAACCATGTTTCTGTTTTATCTTCGAACAACCAACTGCATGCCATAAAGGTACGTACAGGAAAGGTTTTAATGCCTAAGTGAGTTGCAAGACTTAAGGTGTTTTTCCATAAATGCGGATTCATCACGCGTAACGGTGCATCAATCAAACCACCTTCAAATGCTAAACTATGACTGTCCATTCCGCGACCAGGTAAGGCTTCAAAGATGGTTATATGATGTCCTGCATCTTTCAGAATTCTTGCTGTAGCAAGGCCAGCCATGCCACTACCAATCACTGCAATATTCAAAGTTATTATCCAAGCGTTAACTATTTTTTTTATTATGAATGAAGCATCTTAAAAATAGGCTATTAAAAAGTTCCAGTTTTTATGGTTTTTCACAAATGAAAAAATATAATCTAATTGATAAAAAATACATCTGCATATAATTTAAACAATATGAATATAACTTATTTTTTTATAACAATTTTTTCAAATTTAAAAATAAACCTTTTTAAAAATATAAAGATAATTTAAATATTTTACCGATTGTTGTATTTACAAACACTTAAGCTTTGATTATTATGAGCAACATAAATGATAACTACTTCACATATTTGAAGGTTAAATATGTGAAATGTATAAAGAAAACTTACAGCGTAAAAGGACTTCTATAGTGTGGGATAGAAGTCCTTTTTTTTATCTCCAATGACCTTAACCATCATGGTAAACATATAGATACATAAAAAGCGGATTCGAAAATCCGCTTTTTCTTTATTGTTCAATAGCAATCTCACCAAATTTACCATGATTAAAATCATGAAATGCTTGAATGATTTCCTCTTTACTATTCATCACAAAAGGCCCATATCCTTGAATCGGCTCATTCAGTGGGCGACCTGTCAGTACCAAAAACTTAGTATCTTTCAGCGCTTTCAACTGAATTTGTGCTTCACCATCTTTGCCAAACAGTACCAAAGAATTGTCTTGCACCACTTGATGGTCATTGAGCAACATTTCGCCCTCAAGCACCACAAGCAAGGTGGTATGGTCTACAGGCACATAAACTTGCTCCGAAAACCCTGCATTTAAGCGTCCATCCCACACATTGACGGGGCTAAATGTGGTTGCAGGACCGTGTTGTTCTGCAAATGAACCTGCGATCACGCGCAAATGTCCAGCATCCTGTTCAAACTGAATCACAGGAATATCTTGTGCATCAATCGCTTGATATTTTGGTGCCGTCATTTTATCCGCAGCAGGTAAATTGACCCACAACTGTACCATTTCAAAAAATCCACCCGTTTCAGCAAACTCTTTTGAATGGAACTCTTCATGCACTAAGCCTGAACCCGCTGTCATCCATTGCACATCACCCGTTTTGATCGTACCACCGCCACCATGCGAATCTTTATGGGTCACTTCCCCTTGATAGGCAATCGTCACTGTTTCAAAACCACGGTGTGGATGTGACCCTACACCATGTTGCACTTGAGTTGGATCGAATTGGTACGGAGATGCATAGTCCAACAGTAAAAATGGACTAATGGCTTGACCTAAACGATCATAAGAAAACAAACTTTTCACAGGAAAGCCATCACCAACCCAGTGCATGTGTTGATTACGATAAACGCCAACAATTTTTTTCATTTCAATGCCCCATCTCTTGCGGAACGATAATATGAATGCATTTTAAAATTTTTGAGATGCTGAATATAGCCACGATTCGGCATTCTATATCTCAAAAATGGGAAGACACTCTGTCCTACATTATTTTAAAGATGAGGCTATTTTCTTATAAATAGGATTATTTTTCTCAGTATTTGGGCTTTAACCAAACTCAGCTTCACGTAGGATGAATAGAGTACAAATACCTGTATCTATTGATTCACAGATATTGCTGTACACTTTCAGACTTAATTTTAATAATGAGGCATAGACCATGGGTAAACCATACGTTCGTTTAGATAAAGACAATGCGGCCGTTTTATTGGTTGATCATCAAACAGGACTGCTTTCTTTAGTTCGTGATATAGATCCTGATAAATTTAAAAATAATGTGTTGGCACTCGCTGCAGCTGCAAAATACTTTAACCTTCCAACCATTTTAACAACAAGTTTTGAAGATGGTCCAAATGGTCCTCTTGTTCCAGAGCTTAAAGAAATGTTCCCTGACGCACCTTATATCGCTCGTCCGGGTCAAATCAATGCTTGGGATAATGAAGACTTCGTCAAAGCAGTCAAAGCAACAGGTAAAAAGCAATTGATTATTGCTGGTGTTGTTACTGAAGTTTGTGTGGCTTTTCCAACGCTTTCTGCTCTTGCAGAAGACTTTGACGTCTTCGTGGTGACAGATGCATCTGGTACATTCAACCATTTAACACGTGATTCTGCATGGGATCGTATGTCACAAGCTGGTGCACAACTGATGACATGGTTCGGTACTTCTTGTGAATTACACCGTGACTGGCGTAATGATATTGAAGGTTTAGGTGCATTGTTTGGTGCGCACATTCCTGACTATAGCAACTTGATCCAAAGCTATATTAAAAATACTGAACAGAAATAATTTTCAGATTTGATATGACAAAAGTGACCTTTCAGGTTGCTTTTGTTTACGCTCTGAATAAATAATAGATTGTCTTAAAAATGGTATAATCTTAAAAATTACTCATTTTTGAGGTGTATGATGCACTCTTTTGATGACTATTACTATTTCTACCTTGTCGTCAAACATGGTGGATTTAGTGCAGCAAGTGAAGCAACAGATATTACGAAGTCCAAACTCAGTCGGCGCATTTTGGACTTGGAAGCCAAATTCAATGTCACACTCATTCAACGTTCCACACGCCATTTTAAAGTCACACCTTTAGGGCATGAGTTCTACAATGAATGTGTCAAAATCATTGAACAAGCAGACTCTGCACAAAGTATATTATTAAAACAAAGTTCCGAATTACATGGCATGCTTAAAATTAGTTGCCCACCCGTGATGATGGAGCACCAAATTCGCCCTATTTTAAATAAATTTCTAAAAAAATATCCGAAAGTTGAAGCAGAATTGGAACTTACTAGCCGTCGTGTGGATGTTTTGCATGATGACATTGACCTTGCAATTCGTACCAATTTTTCTGCCAATGAAGACTCGAGCATTATCGTACGTGACGTAATTAAAACAACGCATTGCTTAGTGGTCAGTCCTGAAGTTTTAGCAGGCAAAGAAATTAAACATATTACACAACTCTATGATTATCCAACGATTGTATTGGGAACTAAAAAACAAAATTATCATTGGCATTTACACAATCAAACCCACAATGAGGTGATTGATGTATTGTTACAACCTCGGGTGAAAAGCAACGATTTAGCAGGTGCATACTATGCTGTTTTAGATGGGCTAGGCATTGCCGATCTACCTTATTTGACCGTACAGCAAGATATTGCATCAGGGCGTTTAATCCACATTTTGCCCGATTGGTGTTCCAATATTGGCACAGTCCAATTGGTTTATGCATCTCGTAAAAGGCAACGCTTGGTCATGGAAAAACTGATAGAAACCTTAGTTGAGGGCATTCGTGACTATGCCAAAGAATTTGATGGCTATTTAACTTAAATAGCTTAATCAAAATAGTATCCAATAAAAAATCCAGAAGACTGACTTCTGGATTTTGATAACCAACATATTTAAAACTTTAGACGCTTAGATTTTACCGATCAAATCAATTGAAGGTGCAAGTGTCGCCTCACCTTCTTTCCATTTTGCAGGGCAAACTTCACCTGGATGCGCATGAACATATTGTGCTGCTTTCACTTTACGTAAAAGCTCTTGAGCATCACGACCAATTCCGCCTGCATTGATTTCAATAATTTGAATCTTGCCTTCAGGATCAATTACAAATGTTCCACGATCTGCCAAGCCTTCAGCTTCGATGAGCACTTCAAAATTCTTCGCCAAAGTCCACGTTGGATCACCAACCATGGTGTATTGGATTTTGTTGATTTCTTCAGAAGCATCATGCCAAGCTTTATGTGTGAAATGTGTATCAGTTGAAACTGAATAAATCTCTACACCCATTTTTTGGAATTCTGCATAATTGTCTGCAAGATCGCCCAATTCAGTTGGACAAACAAATGTAAAATCAGCAGGATAGAAAAATACCACCGACCATTTACCAATCATATCTTGTTCTGAAACTTCAATAAATTCGCCATTTTTATACGCTGTTGCATGAAATGGTTTGACTTCAGTATTGATTAAACTCATTGGGTATTCCTTCAATTCGTTGTAGGGATTGCTTGTCTGTGAAGTTAGAATACGCAAAATGCATGCATCGGTAAAACAGAAGTTTTTTATAAAAATAATCTGTTTTTCAGATCAAAAATACTCACCTTGATCGGCTCTTCAGATCATTCAGGAAAATAAGCAATATTGTTCCACGCTGTATTTGCCAATACTTTTTTATAGTTTTGCGGTGAGGTTTTCACTTTATGTGACAACCATGCCCGACAATAACTCTCTGTCGCTCCAATCATCAAAGACAATAATAATTCTGGTGGAATATTTTTCATTTTTTCAGTATCTGCAAAACATTGCATACGCTTCATAAATTCTTGGTTACGCAACTGATTGGTGTGTTTTAATTCCAAATCTTCATCGTTACGGTTAACCAAAGCTGCTGACATATATAAAAAGCGGGCAAAATCAGGGAAATCAACCACCCAATCAATATAACTACTAACAATCGCTTGAATCGCTTCCTCTAAAGACTGTACATGTAATAATGCCTGCTCACGGCGTTGTGCTTGATCTTGCAAAGCACTCAGATATAAGGTCTGAACAATGCCTTCTTTATTTTTGAAATGATGATAAATCGCGCCGACACTCGTCTCAGCACGCGCTCGGATCATGTCAATATTAGTGGTTTCGATGCCATACTTTAAAAAGCAATCTAAAGCTTCATTCAAAATTGTACGTTTTAATTCTGCACGCTTACCCACATAAATGCGTTGTAATAATTCGGTATTTTTCATCAATATTTCATTCCACCACCTAACTTTGACAAATTTTACGCAGAATATGTTTGCTGAGCCAATAACAGAATATTATTCTGTATTAGAATCATATACAATATTTAATGAGAATGGGACATCACAATGAGCCAAGCACTTAAACTATGGAATAGCTTTAAAAATAAACCTGCAGGGAAATGGACATTTTCAAAATTGCTTTGCCTAAAAGCACCCTATTTCAGTAGTATTTCCCCTGTTTTTGAACAACTTGCACCGAATTATTGCGAAATTAAAATCAAGAAACAACGCTCAGTGCTCAACCATATTGGCACTGTACACGCCATTGCGATGTGTAATATGGCTGAACTTGCAGGTGGAACCATGACCGATGCCACAGTGCCATCTACACATCGTTGGATTCCTAAAGGTATGACCGTAGAATATCTGAAAAAAGCCAATACCGATTTAGTGGCAATTGCGACACCTGCCGATGCAAATTTTCAATGGAATCAAGGCAGTGATTATTTAGTCAATGTTGAAGTGAAAGATACGAAACAAGAAACTGTATTTAAAGCAGTGATTACCATGTGGGTGTCTGCGAAGAAGTGATGCCCTTCTTATTTTTTTCTAATAAAAAACCCTCTGTTTTCACAAAGGGTTTTGATGATGATCTGCTGTTTTAATCAGTTAAAACGGAAGATCATCATCTAAATCTGCTGGTGCTTGAGCAGGTGTTGGTGTAGCGGCTGGCTTCGGTGATTGGAAACCTTGATTTACATTATTGCCCGCATTGCCATAGTTACCTTGGTTACCATAGCCACCTTGGTTGCCCGGATTGCCATAACCACCTGGGTTGTTATTGCCTTGGTTACCGTAGCCACCTTGCTGATTATTGTTAAAACGTGGCTGGCTATAACCACCATTGTCACCACCAAAACCTTGACCTTGTTCGCCTTGTTGACGATTTGAGTCAAGCATTTGCATTTGCTCACCACGAATTTCAGTCGTGTAACGCTCTTGACCATTTTGGTCTGTCCATTGACGTGTACGTAATGAACCTTCGATATAAACTTTTGAGCCTTTACGTAAATATTGCTGTGCAATTTCACCTAAACGGTTATGCAATACGATACGGTGCCATTCTGTTTGTTCTTTTCTTTCGCCCGTATTTTTATCTGTCCAAGACTCACTTGTTGCAATTGAAAACTGGGTGAGAGAACCACCATTTGGGAAAGTCTTCGTCTCAGGATCACGACCTAGAGTACCCACCAATATAACTTTATTTACACCACGCATCAGATGTTATCTTCCTATATATTTCTATGTTTTACTTTATAAGAGTTATGTTTAAATGGCTACCTCTTTACCAAACAAGTGCGTTAAATGTTGTCGCCCAGCATCATCTATTTGCTGTTTATCGACTTTAATATAAGCAACCTGTTGCCCAGACATCACCACCACTTCTTCAATACCACGAATTGTCAGTAATTGAGAAGTCCAATCATCGGTTTGTTTATCCTCAGGTAAACGTAAAACGATTGAGGTTAAATAACGAGGCTGTGCCAAACCGAAACTGATTAGCAGCCAAATTATAGCAATAGCAGTCAGGATACTCCAACCGATGGCCGTATTATTTATCAACAATAATTGACCGCCCAATGTACCACCAAAAAATGCACCTAAAAACTGTCCACTAGCATTTACACCCATTGCTGTTGCTTTAGATTGAATCGGGGCAGCTTTCGATAGCCAAGATGGCAATAACGCTTCCATGACATTAAAAGCAATGAAAAACAAACCTAAACCCAGTAAAAGAATATATTTAGACTCATAACCAAAAATTAAAATCATGAGACCTGCAATGATCCCTGCAATGGCAGTCAGAAAAATGCCGCGCATTTTGCGATATTTTTCAGCCAAAATAATGCTTGGAAATGCAAAAAACAAACTGATGAGCAGTAAAGGTAAATACACAATACCGTGTTTTGACAATGGAATCCCTGCAAAATTGATCAACTGTGATGGGATATAGACAAACATTGCCGTTAATAAAAGATGCAGTGAAAATACTGACACGTGTAAACGATTGAGATCACCCATTTTCAAAACTTGTTTCAGTTGAGTGAAATAACCTTGCTGAAAATTTTTATGATGGCGTGTGGTTTTTGGCACTAAAAATAAGGTCAAAATCGCCAATAATCCCATCAGTGTCGTTACCCAAAATAACCCAGAAATCCCAACCAATGTGGTGAGCCAAGGGCCGAGGCTAAAAGCAACTGTAAAAGATAAGCCGATGCTCATTCCCATGACTGCCATGGCTTTGGTTCGGTTTTCTTCACGGGTAACATCAGCTAAGAGTGCCATCACCACTGCGGACACCGCCCCTGCTCCTGCAATGGCTCGTCCGATGATCACACCATAAATGGTTTCTGACATGGCTGCGACAGCACCACCTAAAGCAAATAACAATAGACCAAACACAATCAGTGGCTTACGACTAAAACGGTCTGCCCAAAGGCTAAAAGGAATCTGCAATAAGGCCTGACTCAAACCATAAACACCGACCGCCAAACCGATCAATGCTGGGGTTGCATATTGATATGACTGTCCTGCAACAGCAAAGACAGGAATAATCATGAACAACCCCAACATGCGTAAGGCGAAAATACTACTTAGTGCAAAGGTGGAACGGCGCTCTATGGAATTCATCATATCAATAAACTTTTCAAAATTTTTTTCACTTTATTTCCACCCTATCATCGCATATTGCTACTCGTTTGTGGGAGCTCTGCGCATAAAAAAGGACGTATAAATACGTCCTTATTATGAGCATTTTTCTTAAAAAAGCATTAATGCTGCGCAATGCGTTTATTGTATTGAATTGAGGCAATCACCGCCCATACAATAAATGCGACACCAATCAAGCCTGTGACCACTTCAGGTACATGTACACCTGTACCACTTGCAAGCATAATAAATGCCAATGCACCAATCGCATAGTGCGCGCCATGTTCAAGGTAGATATAGGCATCTAAAGTACCTTTATCTACAAGATAAATGGTCATTGAACGGACAAACATTGCACCTATCGCAAGACCTAACATGATGATCACGACATCTGAAGTAATGGCAAATGCACCAATGACCCCATCAAAACTAAAAGATGCATCTAACACTTCAAGGTAAATAAAACCACCTATACCCGCTTTAATTGCACCTGTTGGTGCACCTGAAGCATCATGACCAATTGCATTGCCATTTTCATCCACTTCAGGTTCACCGCCAAGTAAATGACTCAGCACTTGCACCCCGATATAAATCACGATGCCCCAAATTCCGGCCATCGTCACCACAAGACGTTTAGCTTCGTCAACATAGGCAGCCATGATCAATAATGCAATCAATGCCAAAAATACAGACATTGCAGGTACATTGGCTAAATTAGCTAAACGTGCTTCAAGCCATTTGAACCAATGGGTATCTTTGCCTTCATCCAAGAAGAAATTTAAAAATACCAATAATAGGAATGAACCACCAAATGCCGCAATTTCTGCATGATGGGCAATTAAACGTGCTGAATAGTTCTTTGGATCATTCAGTGCCATATTGACCACTTCCATCATGCCCATGTCAGCAGTTGCTGCCACAATCACAATTGGGAAGATTAAACGCATACCAAAAACAGCAACGAGAATACCGACAGTTAAAAAGATCATTTTCCAGAAATGATCCCAACCACGTAAAACGGAAGCATTGACAACTGCGTTATCAAAAGAAAGTGAAACTTCCATCACCGCTAAAATTGCAGTAATGGTCAATGCCGTGAACATCGTCTTTAAGCCAGCTTCTGGACCATGGTGAAAACCCCAGTAGGCAGAGATAGCAAGACACACGACCGAAAAGATGATTGAGAAACCAAAATGTTTCCACATGATAAACGACCTATGAGTATTTTTTATCTAAGGTGTGCTGACAGTTCATCTATGTGAAGCACGAATGAAATGTGTACAAACCCTAAAAATAAATAGAGAGTACTTAAAGCAAGGTTTAAGTTAGATATGCTAATTATGACAACTTTTATTTATTTTTCTCAAACTCTTCGTATGATTTTTTTGAACATGTGACATGATTTAAACGGTTTTTCAGGTCGTAAATTTTTTAATTATTGTTATAGTTAAGGCATTATTTATAAACTATTTGGAATCATTACATGTCATTTTCTCAAGATGTCTGGCAACGTAATCACGCACTCTATCAAAAAACCTTAGCACTTCCATTTAACCAAGAACTCGCTGCGGGGACTTTAGACAAAGCGGC
This sequence comes from Acinetobacter sp. 251-1, assembly GCF_030329305.1. Lineage (NCBI taxonomy): Bacteria > Pseudomonadati > Pseudomonadota > Gammaproteobacteria > Moraxellales > Moraxellaceae > Acinetobacter > Acinetobacter sp. 251-1. The sequence goes on from NZ_JACANS010000009.1 coordinate 111,641, forward strand.
TTTTTGTCACTATGTAATTCAAGATGCTCACTATTTGGTGGCATATGGTCGTGCCCTCGCTGTGTGTGGTGCGAAGGCATTTGATGCCGATGACATTATTCAGTTTACCCAAGGCGCTAAAGAAGCCATTGTGGTTGAACGCAGTTTGCATGATGGTTTTATGCAAAATTTTGGTATTAGCAAAGAGGATTTTGAAAATACGCCTTTGACTTTGGCTTGTCATCATTACACCTCATTTTTAACTGCAACGGCTTGGTCTGAAAGTTATCCTGTTGTTTTAGCATCACTATTACCTTGTTTTTGGATTTATGCAGAAGTCGGCAAGGATATTGTGAGTGCGTCTGTTACCAATAACCCTTATCAGGCATGGGTAGATACTTATTCAGGTGAAGAGTTTAATGAAGCGGTTAAAAATGTTTTAGCCACCATTGACCGTATTGCAGAACGTTGTGATGCAGATACCATCGAGAAAATGCATAAGGCATATACCAAAGGTGCTGAACTTGAGTATTTATTTTGGGATGGCGCTTATCATCAAAGACAATGGTTAAGTTTAGATGAGCAATAAGTTTAAAAAAAAATTATTTATCTTACCTTTCTCTTACGTTTGATGTGGCGTAAGAGAAGTGGTTCTATTATAGATTTAAAAAATTTAAATGCCTTTTAGATTTTCAAAATCGGCATGTGTTAAGCCCACATCTAATTTTGTAATGTCATACTGAGCAACCGCCTGAAAAGGATCTAATTTTAAAATTTCTTCAAGTTCAGCCAAAGGCATATTCTTCGCAAACAGTACACCTCCTGTTACAGGGTCTTGACGCCCTGCCGCAATGAAATGACCACATTCAAATTGTTGTTTCAACCATTTCACATGATCGCGTAGATAAACATCGACTTCTTCTAATGGTTTTTGATATTGCAACTGAATGATGTACATGATGATTTCCCTATTTTAATAATAAATGACTTTTTCACTTTTCAGCCTTAAGCATACACCATTCATTCAGCATCATCGTATCCATAAATTGATCAAAAATTTATGAAAAATAACTATTCCATCCCAAAATCAAAATGACTGCCGCCACAATCCAGCATCCTGTTGCAACACCCAAACACGACCAAATCGGCATTTTTGTTGCCAATATATACACCGTAAAAAGATAGACAAAATAAGGAATTAAAGACCAGATACCAAACAATGCAGTTTGCCTTAATGCTTCTGCACCTTTGTCTTGTGCCACAATCACATGCGCAATCAACGCAAATGTGGGAAATAGCGGGACTAAACCTGCGATATAAAATACCTTACTTTTAGATAATACAGCGATCAACAACACGACGACTGCCCCAATCACACATTTCAACAACAAAGACAGCATGTGGATCTGATCCAAAAGTAAAATTCTGACAAGGTAAATTTTAACGTATTTTTTCGTGAATGTTGATATGACGACATACAAAGTGGGGATTGAATCAATAAAAGTTAAGATTAGCCAAAAGATTTAAACTCATAGATGACTAATAAAAATAATGATTATTATCAATATGTACAAATTTGATCCGTTGTGAGGTTCCTATGCAAAATTCAACTTTAGCTACAGAGGCAAGTCGTACATTTTTCAATTTACAATGTTGTTGGCTAAACAATGAAGAAATTTATCTAGAAAAAGGGTGTCAGCATTGCAGTGCTGCTGCAACGTATCTGATTTATTATACCAATACTCATATTCAAAAATTGATGTTGGTATTTATTACACAATTTAATTGCCATCTTGCAAAAGGTTGGCACTTACTCGACTTAGCAGATTTTGAAGATCAATATAATGAATTTTAACATTTACTCGAAAAAGAGGTTAATTTTTATGCCCGACAACATCATGATACCGCACGAGTATTTGCCTTTGAAGAATTAGACTCTATTTTTGAAAGACCTTATGCAATGGCATGCTAATCAGGCTTTGATAAAATCGAATGATTGATTCTATAGAACATTTTACTGTTCAAACATGCTATTTAACAGCAATGAGATTTCAACAATTTGGTCTTTAACTTGATGAAAAGCTCATTTTATTGCATTTGAAACATGTAAGGAAAGGTTCTGATTTAATGGATCTTTCACATATCCGACATAAAATGTCGCGAAAAAACGATTTAATACAGCTTGAACAAAATTAAATCGCTATCATATATAGTCTTCAAATTGCATACATTCGAGATCGTTCTATGAGTCAAAGTCATATCCGTATTCGAGGCGCACGTACCCATAATTTAAAAAATGTGTCACTCGATATTCCACGCGACAAGTTTGTGGTAATCACGGGACTTTCGGGCTCAGGAAAATCCTCTCTCGCTTTTGATACCCTCTATGCCGAAGGTCAGCGCCGTTATGTCGAGTCACTGTCCGCATACGCCCGTCAGTTTTTATCACAAATGGAAAAACCTGAAGTTGATTCAATTGAAGGTTTAAGCCCTGCGATTGCCATTGAACAGAAATCGACAAGTCATAACCCACGCTCTACAGTGGGAACCATTACTGAAATTTACGATTATCTGCGTTTGCTTTATGCACGTGTTGGTACACCTTACTGTCCTGAGCATGACTTGCCAATGGTGGCGCAAACTGTTTCGGAAATGGTTGATGCCGTTAAAGCCTTAGAAGAAGGCACAGCGCTGATGTTACTCGCGCCCGTAGTACGTGAGCGTAAAGGTGAATACAACAATTTATTTGAACAGTTACAAAGCCAAGGTTTCGTGCGTGCTCGTGTCGATGGTGAAGTGATTGATATCGACACACCACCTGAATTGGATAAAAAGAAAAAACACACCATTGAAGTGGTGGTGGATCGTTTTAAAGTACGTGATGATTTAGGCAATCGTATTGCAGAAAGTTTTGAAACCGCATTGCGTTTAGGTGGTGATATTGCAATTTTATCGTGGATGAATGGCGAACAGCCTGAACGGGTATTTTCAGCCAAACACTCTTGCCCTGAATGTGACCGCGCTGTGGCAGAACTCGAACCACGTCTATTCTCATTCAACAACCCATTTGGCGCATGCCCTGTTTGTGATGGTTTGGGCACACGTAGCCATTTCAGTGCTGAAAAATTGATTCCAAACCCCGAAGTTTCAATTAGCCAAGGGGCGATTCGTGGTTGGGACAGACAACGTCCATATTATTATTCCATGATTCAAAAAGTCGCAGATCATTTCGGTTTTTCTTTGGATACGCCTTGGAATGAACTCGATGCCGACACCAAAAAGAAATTCCTCTACGGTACAGGCAAAGAAAAGGTTGATTTAAGTTATATCGATGAGCGTGGGCGTAAACATAGTCGTGTGCAGGCTTTTGAAGGTATTTTGCCACATTTGGAACGTCGTTATCGTGAAACAGAATCGAACTATGTTCGTGATGATTTGGCACAGTACCTTTCCAATGCCGCGTGTGATGCCTGTGGTGGCTCTCGTCTGAATGAAATTTCACGCCATGTTCGCGTGAAAGACAAAACCATTGCCGAAATCACCAAAATGTCGATTGGTGATGCTGAAAGCTACTATCAGGATTTAAACCTTGAGGGTGCTAAAGGCGAGATTGCGGACAAGATTTTTAAAGAAATCCGTGAGCGCTTGCACTTCCTTGTATCGGTTGGTCTGAACTATTTAAGCTTATCACGTTCTGCGGAAACCTTATCAGGCGGTGAAGCACAGCGTATTCGTTTGGCTTCACAAATCGGTGCAGGTCTGATGGGCGTGATGTACGTTTTAGATGAGCCTTCGATTGGGTTACATCAACGTGACAATGACCGCTTACTGGAAACCTTAGTTCGCTTGCGTGACCTAGGCAACACCGTACTCGTGGTTGAACATGATGAAGATGCAATTCGTGCAGCCGATCATATTATTGATATCGGTCCAGGCGCAGGGGTGCATGGTGGTCATGTGATTGCTGAAGGGACTTATGATGAATTGGCTGCCAATGAAAATTCTTTAACGGGTCAATATCTGTCAGGCAAATTAAAAATCGAAGTACCGAAAAAACGTGTAGAACCACCTAAACCTGATGAACAAATCAAATTGATGGGTGCATCTGGTCATAATTTAAAGAGTGTCGATTTAACCATTCCTCTAGGTGTGATGACTTGTGTTACAGGCGTATCAGGTTCAGGTAAATCGACGCTGATTAACCGTACATTATTGCCTTTGGCTGCAACTCAACTCAATGGTGCAACCACCTTAACGGCGGAAAAGTTTGACTCAATTGATGGTTTGCAATTCTTGGATAAAGTGGTGGACATTGACCAAAGCCCGATTGGTCGTACGCCTCGTTCTAACCCTGCAACGTATACGGGTTTATTTACCCCGATTCGTGAATTGTTTGCACAAACGCCTGAAGCCAAGGCACGTGGTTATGCCGCAGGTCGTTTCTCGTTTAATGTGAAAGGTGGTCGTTGTGAAGCCTGTGAAGGCGACGGCATGATCAAAGTGGCGATGCATTTCTTACCTGATATGTATGTGCCATGTGACGCCTGCCATGGCAAGCGTTATAACCGTGAAACGTTAGAAGTTGGTTATAAAGGCAAAAACATCTCTGATGTGTTAGAAATGACCGTTGAAGATGCGATGCATTTCTTTGATGCGATCCCTGTGATTCATCGTCGTTTGGAAACTTTAAATCAGGTCGGTTTGGGTTATATCCGTTTGGGTCAGTCTGCGACCACGCTTTCAGGTGGTGAGGCGCAACGTGTGAAACTTGCTCGTGAATTGGCGAAGCGTGATACAGGTAAAACCTTGTATGTTTTAGATGAACCAACGACGGGGCTGCATTTCCACGATATTGCGAAACTTTTAGATATCCTGCATGAGCTACGCAATAAGGGCAATACCATCGTGGTGATTGAGCATAATTTGGATGTGATCAAAACGGCGGACTGGATTGTCGATTTGGGTCCTGAAGGGGGTTCAGGCGGTGGACAGATCATTGCCGAGGGTACGCCTGAAGACGTGGTGAAATCTAAAGTTTCGCATACAGCGAAGTTTTTAAAGCCGATGTTGAAATAAAAATCTCCCCTAACCCCTCTTTAAAAAAGAGGGGAATTCCCTCCTTTGAAAAAGGAGGGTTAGGGAGGATTAAAAAATATAAGTAAAATTAAATTTATTGGGGATGCAATGCGCTTTTCAGAAAGATATGGATACAAACCTGTTCGAGAAGTTTTTCAGAAAGAATATATTAATACTAAATTAAAAAACTTACTCTGGAATGCGATAAGTGAATGTATTTTTGATAAATATTCATGTTCTTCTCTTGCTCGAGTTAATCTTATTTCTGGCAGCAATTTAGAATCTTTTTTAAATTACTATTTCATGGTTATTTCAAAAAAAGAATTGACCAAATCCCATACTCAATAGAATCCACTATTTCTGAAATTGACACTTTATTTTTTAAAACATACAAATGGTATGAAATTTATGATTTTATTGAAGCTTGTATTCAATATTTTCCTTTTGATAAAGATAAAGAAGATTTCATTCTTTTATTAAATGATTGCTTAGAAGTTGAAAACTCTGCTTATAGAATAGTTGACAATCAAATTACAGAAATCACCTCCGAACAAGAAATTCAATCTATCGAAGAAGCTTTAACTAATACCAATCCTTATTCAGGTGTTCAACAACATCTAAACCAAGCTCTCAAATTAATGTCAGATCGTCAAAATCCTGACTATCGAAACTCAATTAAAGAGTCGATTAGTGCTGTTGAAGCTTTAGCAATGCAACTTTTAGGAGATAATTCAATTACGTTAGGAAAAGCAATTCCAAGACTACGTACTAAATATGAATTACACCCAACGCTTATGGAAAGTTTAAATAAACTATATGGCTATTCTTCAGATGAAAATGGGGTTAGACATGGCTCTCCTGAAGAATCCTCAATATCTTATATCGATGCAAAATTTATGCTCGTTGCTTGTACAAATTTCATTAACTATTTGATTGAGAAAACCAAAGATTAAATATCCTAATTCAGCTAGAAAAAAGACCTCTTTCGAGGTCTTAACATACTTAGTGACTCACCACTACCTCGCCTGTTTGCTGATAACGCTTACGAATCAAAATCACACAGACCCAAGCAATCACCAATGGAGTAGCCAAAGCATAAAAATAACCACTGCTACCAAAACCAGATAAAACTGTACCACCGATCGCAGAACCGAGTATTGCACCAAAACGCCCCATACCAATCGCCCAACCTGTTGCTGTTGCACGAACTTCAGCAGGATATGACGCAACCACCAAATAATTTAACGCGAGTTGTTGTCCGCCAATACCAAAGCCTGCCAATGCAATCAGTGCAAAAATCATAGACCATTGTGCAGTTTCAATACTTAGACCCAAAGCAATAGCAACGGCAATTCCGCAAGCAAACATGAAATACAGAATTTTAACTGTATTAATTTTTGGTAAAAAATAAGCCAATGGAATCGCAAACACAATAAATGCAGCATTTACCGTAACAGAAGCATAAGGCGCTTGAATAGGATCTAGACCCGATTGTTTTAAAATCGTTGGCAACCAAGACAGTAACATAAACCATGCAATCCAGTTAAAGAAATATGTTCCCCACACACCTACTGTGGTTTTGGCTAAACCATTTTGAAATAAACTCGAAAGCTTAGCTGGCTCTGCTTTTTGAATCTCTGATTTTGCAAAAATATCTTCATTAAGCTGAATCGTTTGACCTGAAATTTTATTTAAAATTTTGGCAATACTGGCTTTATTTTTTTCCGTAGGACGTTGTGCCAAATACTCCAAAGATTCAGGCAAAACAAAAAACATCAAAACTAATAATGCCAACGGAATGACACCACCAATAATATAAATACTTTGCCAGCCCCACAGCGGTAAAATTTTAGCAGCCAATATACCGCCGATCATCGCTCCTGCAGGGAGTGCCAAAAGTACACCTGTCGTGACTAAGCCTTTATAACGCTTTGGTGAGTATTCAGATGCCAATGCTAAAAGCACAGGCGTTGCACCTCCCATACCTAAACCTGCGATCACTCGCAATACAAAAATATGATCTAAATGCGTGACAAAAGCCGTTGCAAAAGTCGCGAGCGCAAAAATAAATATACAAATCATCAAGGTCTTACGGCGCCCTAACTTATCTCCGAGCATTCCTAAAAACATCGCCCCAACTGTCATGCCAATAATACCTGCGGTCAATACAGGTGCTAAAGCTTTGGCATCGAGTTGAAATGCATCAATAATTGCTGGACCTGTAAATGCAACTGCTTGGGTGTCAAAGCCATCAAATAATGCGATGAGAAAGCATAAAAGAGTAATAAACCATTGGTATGGTGAAAATCTCTGATCCACAACCTGTGAAATTTGTGTGGGTTTTGCTGTTAAATCCATTTTACATCCTTATCCGTATTCTTATTTTATTTTGAACGGATCGTCATAAATCACAATACATCTAAAGGTATCTCCTTATACCTTTAGTGACATCGCTTGATCAGGCTTGATCGACTTCATTGCTGTATTAAGTCTAAATACTTAATTCAGTTTCTACATTGACTAAACAATAATCGCTTTTACAAATCAATATTATTTAAATAAACTGTTTTACAGATTTTATAAAAACCAATATATTTTATTACCGTAAGTCAATGAATATATTTTTTTAAATATCGCTGTAAGTTTCTTACTGTACCCTTTTCTGCTCAGTCACCTCTATATCGACTGGGCTTTTTTTTTGCTTACTTCAAATAACTATAAATATTTAGCTTATCAAGAACATCTAAAGTCAGCTCTTTTCGTTCTCCTACAGCACAATCATGCTGCATCGTCATATTTAAAGAAAATGCGGTGATTTTACCGTGCCCGTCATCCACCCAACCTGTGTACCAACCAACTTGTGGCTCAATATCCATTGCCCAACCACTTTTGGCATAAAGTTTTAAGTCACCGCGTTGTTCAATCAACAGCATTTGTTTGACTTGTTGCTGTACTTTTACATCAAAACCTAATTCCTCCATTGCTAAACCATATACAAATTTAGCTTCTTGTTGCGGGGTAATTTTTAATGGTCCTTTTAACCAAAATTGATCTACTTGTGTACCAATATCTGCATTACCAAAACCCACACGTTTGACTTCACTTTGCATGAGTTTTAAACCAATCCGACGAGCCAACTCTTGATACACAGGGACTGCCGATGCTTGCATTGCTTCCGCTAAAGTCATGTCTTTTTCCCAACTTGAAAAACTACGCTTTTTTCCATCCCACTTAAAAATTTCAGTATGGGTTGCTTTTTTATGCTGTAAGCCAATCAAAGCATTCAATATTTTAAACGTTGATGCGGGAACAAAAGCCTGATTGGCACGAGATAAATCATTTCCAAATTGTTGAAAATGCTGTCCGTCATAAATCACCATCACGGCCTTGGTATGTGCCTCATCGAATAAGTATGGAATTTCTTGTGCTCTTGAAGAGTTTTCAGCGATTTGCTGCATTTTCATCACATCATCTGTCTGAGATAACATTTGCTTTTGGCAACCTAAACTCATACTCAGCAAACATAAAATAAACATACCCTTGATATAATTCATTATTTACTCAAAAAACATGCGCTAAGCAGCATCATAATTGATCTATTTTTTAAAAATGTAAATTTTTTCACGAGGATGTAAGAAAATATTTACAAGTGCAACAATTAGGTGCATAATGCACTCCATTAGGGCGATTTAGAAATATTCCTCAGCAGAATTTCTAAATTTTCCGAAGATTTTGGCGAAAAACCCCAATTCCGATAAGAAATTGGGGTTTTTTTTGGCAAAAACCATGCCAACTTAATCATAATTAGCACCAATATAGTGCAATAAAAATTAAAACTGGAATTATTTACAGATTTTTATCGGTTCAGGACGTTTTCCGCTAAAGACGTTATAATTCGTATATGATTATTCATATTTTTTAAATATTAATATTATTCAATTTAAACCAAAAAAAAAGCCCAACCTTGGGGAAAGTTGAGCATTAAAAAGTAAAACTATGAAGAAATTATCAAATTTGTCATATAAATTTGATCTAAGAATTATGTAAAAATTGAGCAAAAAAGTAAAGCCGATTGTTTTAGTATGATTTGATTAAAAACACAATTCAAAATAAAAATGCAAAAAAAATCACATAAATATTTTTGTTTGTTTTATTTTTAATCAAGTCTGTCATTTAAGTGACATCAACTATGTTTAAATTTAGCAAAATATTTATTTAAGCTTGTTTAAATCAATATTTAAAAACGAAAATAAATCAATCAATTATTACAATTAAAAAAATAAAATAAATCGTTAAAAACAATCAATGTTTGTTGTTAATTTAATCTAGTTGAGTAATTTTTCTGTGATTTTTCACAGTTTATTTCATTGTTCTGATTGATATTTTGTTGAGGTTGACTTGCGCTGTGCCATCTGTCTCTTTTTTAACCTTTAACACATTTAGAGTATTGACTCAAAATATAATGTCTTTATACATCATTGACTTAATATATTGTTACAATACAATGCAGGTTGTTTAACCCATTTCAATAGACTGGAAATGATTATGAAAAAACTCGGTTTAGCCACTGCTTTATTATTAGCCATGACCGGTGCTCAAGCGTATCAATTTGAAGTTCAAGGTCAATCTGAATACATCGACACAACTGTAAATGACAAAGATTTTACAGGTGGTATTCAAGGTACATATTACCTTAAAAACGTTGATGCTTCTAAAGGTCCTTTGGCTGAAGCTGCATTTTTAAACCAAGCTTCTAACGTTTCGCTTGCTTATAACTATGGCGAAGTTGGTTCAAATGGTGTTGACGTAATCGCACATAACTTTGGTGCTAAAGCTGAAGCTTATATTCCAACTAAATTTGTTCCTGCTTATGCAAGTGCTTCTTATAGCCACACTATTTTAGACAGCAAAAACCAAAATCGTGCTGACGACAATGGTGATCGTTATGCATTAGAAGTGGGTGCGCTTGCAACTAAAAACTTCTTGGTTGCTGTAGGTTATACCAGTGTTGCAGACCAAGCTGCACTTGATGCATTCAATGTGATGGGTACAGGCATTGCAAAAGCTGTTGCAGAATCAGCAACAATTGGCGATGACCAAGATGCAATCACTGCACGTACTAAATATGTAGGTAACATTGACGGTACAAATATGGCGATTGGTTTTGAAACTGGTCTTGTATACGGTGATGACACTGCTTACCAATTAAAAACTGATTTGTATTTGAACCCACAATTAAGTGTTGGTGCTTCTTATGCAGAATCTAGCTTCGATGCAACACCTGATTCAGCTTGGGGTGCAAACGTAAATTACTTCATCACTCCTGCTGTTGCAGTGGGTGCAAGCTACGTAAATGCAAACTCTAAAGCTGCAAATGACACTCAAACTGTAGGTGTTAATGCTAAATTCCGTTTCTAAGAATATTTCTTCAGAAGCAAAAAAAGGACTCATTTGAGTCCTTTTTTTATTGTTAATCTCTTAAAAATCAGTCTAGGTTTGAATTGCGAATCACATTTAAGAAATGTAAATGACGTTCATATTGGTCAATAATATCTTGTAGAACATCTTCTTGTGTCCAGTCCATCACATCATAGCCCTGCCCACCTTCTCGTAAAAAGACTTCTGCTTGATAAAATGTATCAATATTTTCATGCTGCTCATCGAGCATGAAACTTGCAGCTTCCGTCACATGATTCAAAACTTTATACACAAAATTGACTTCACTTTGATGATCAACACTCAATACTAAACCTTCTTCAACGACCTGAATTTTCACGTCTAAATGTCGACGTTTAAATTCACGCTGAATATTTTCAAAAGCTTGGCGTACCACTGTTTGTATATATTCTTCAACCTCTTGATGGGTATGCGGATAGTGCATAATCAGCCCAAGGCGTTGTTGCCAACTTCTTGGATTTTGTACAGCTCGTGGCGTAATACGGGCAACTTGTAAAGCATGCATTTTGGTTACATCTAAGCGTAATGCTTTGAGTAATCCCCAACAGAGCAACAGCATGATCAAGGTAAATGGCAAAGCACTCATCATGGTTGCCGATTGCAATGCACCCAAGCCTCCAACAACTAACAAAATAATCGACAACACTGCCATGATAACTGTCCAAAATAGACGCTGCCAAATGGGAGAGTTTTCCGTTTTCGCTGTTAAATAATCTGTAACTAATGCACCTGAGTCGGCAGAAGTCACAAAAAATAAAATCACTAAAATCGTCGCAATAAAACTAGAGATACTTGCAAAAGGTAAATGATTTAAAAATTCAAATAATGCTACGGATGAATCTTGCTGCACCGCAGTAATCAGGCTGGTATTTCCTTGTTCTAAAATACTAAATAACGCAGCATTGCCCATGAATCCCATCCAAATCAGGGTAAAACCTGTTGGAATCAGCAGCACTCCGACAATAAATTCGCGGATGGTACGACCACGTGATACACGTGCAATGAACATACCGACAAATGGTGACCAAGAAATCCACCATGCCCAATACATAATTGTCCATCCTCCAATCCAACCACTCGGTTGATACGCATAGAGGTTAAAGGTCATGGAAAATAAATTGGACATATACTGCCCAGCATTTTGAATCGTAGTTTGTAAAATATAAATACTTGAACTGGCTAAAAATACAAAGATCAATAGAGCCAGAGCCAATACTAAATTCAATTCCGATAAACGCTTAATACCTTTATCTAAGCCCAAACACACAGACAATGATGCTAAAGCAGTCACAAAAATAATTAAGATAATCTGCGTACTGATCTGACTTTCCCAACCCAATAAATAGTTGAGACCTGAATTAATTTGTGTGACCCCAAAACCTAAGGTTGTTGCCACACCAAACACTGTACCAATAGTGGCAAAGGTATCAACCGCATCCCCCATTGGACCGTGAATTTTTTTCCCAATTAAAGGATACAACCCTGAACGAACTTTTAAAGGTAAGTGATAACGAAAGGCAAAATAAGCCAAGGTCAAACCAACCAATGCATAAATCGCCCATGCATGTAAGCCCCAATGGAAAAAGGTGATCCGCATGGCTTGTTGAGCAGCTTGCACGGTTTCAGGATCACCTGTTGGTGGATTGACATAGTGCATGACTGGCTCAGCCACCCCAAAGAACATTAAACCGATGCCCATACCTGCGGTAAATAGCATCGCAAACCAAGAGCCATTGCTATACGTCGGCTGGCTATGATCAGGGCCAAGTTTAATTTTACCCATGTCAGATAAAGCAATAAATACTAAAACAATTAGGAAAATCGCAACGGCAAGCACATAAAACCAGCTAAATGAATCGGTAATCCACTGATTCATTTGCTTGGTCATCAAGTCAAATGCATTCGGTGTCAAAATCACGAACGCTAAAAATATTGCAATAATCCCAACACTACTAAAAAATACATTTCGATTGACATTGTCAAACCAAGATGACTTTTTGGAAGGCATATCTTCCTCACATTTTTTTAATTAATGGACAGACCGAAAAGGTCAAGAAAGGCATTCACATGGCGTGAAAAAAAGCGAGCTCAGCTTAAGAAAAGCTCAAAAAAGATGATAATTCAAATACAAAAGCGATGCAGTTTAGTTACTGTAAAAATTAGTGAATTGAAATTATTCAGTTTTATGTGCAACATAATGCAAAGCAATCAAACGTGAAACAATGAGTGCTAAATACATCACACCACAGAACATTTGTAACATCGCCACAATACGCGCTGCTGGTGCAAGTGGAATTACATCTGAAAGTCCAGTCGCAGACTGCAAACTAAAACTCAAAAATAGTAAATCCAACCAAGTTTGGTATTCTCCAACATGATTTGGATTTTGAAAGCTATTGGGCACAAGCAATTGACAAATACTATATAAAAAAGCAAATCCCCATGCGATAAGGGTAAACACTGCCCCTGCTGCAAAAAGCTCATCCTTCGTTAAATAACGATCTTCAAACATATAACGAACTAAGCCATATGCCGCACAAAAATAAGCCATGGCTTCAAAACTATGTGCCGTAATTTGCATTGCAATAGAGCGCTGCCCAATCAACATAAGAATTGAAAATATAAATGCGCCTGCAACAAAAAACAGCCCAATGACACTATAAACAGGTGTTTGACGAATCACTTTAGCAATCATCAATAAAGCTAAAACACCTAAAGCCCACATCAAAATTTGATAACTGCGACTGCTACTCGCGAATACATATAAAATCAAAATACTCAGTTGTACCAAAAGCAACCAAGCTGAAGGCAAAAGTTTGAAGCCTTTCCAAAACTGAAGCAAAGTTTGCATGCTTATTCCTAATCATTGTTGTTTTAGTCTGAATGTTATTTATCTTACAGAAAATTTTAAAAACTCATCAATACATTCGCAAAATGTCTTGGGTTCTGAGCATGTATTTTCGTGATGGAATGTAAGGTGCAAAAAATCATACAACAACAGCATGATGCAAACAACGATATAGCTCTATGAACCAATGCAAAATGAGATGAGTACTTTAAAACAGATAAACAAGACGCTGTTTTTTAGATGGTTGGATTTATATTGCAATTCAGATTTCAGATTTAAAATTCCAGATTCTACCCCACATAAAAAAAGTCCCTGATGGGACTTTTTTACACAAGTTCAGACTTAGTGATCAGATGCACCTGAGATACCAATACCTGTTTGCGAACGAACATATTGTGCATCAAATGCTTTACGTTCTGCTTCAGCACGTGCTGATTTATCTGTAATTGAGAAGAACCAACAACAGATGAATGCTAATGGCATTGCAAAGATTGCAGGGCCATTGAATGAGTTAATTGGCGTATCAGAGATTTTTAATGTATCTACCCAAACTGCTTTAGATAAGATGATTAATGTTACCGCTGTTACTAGACCTACCACGCCACCAATCACTGCACCACGAGTTGTTAAACCTTTCCAGAACATTGAAAGTACAAGTACTGGGAAGTTTGCACAAGCCGCTACTGAGAATGCCAAACCCACCATGAATGCTACGTTTTGTTTCTCGAACAAAATACCTAAGATCATCGCGAAAATTGCTAGACCTAAAGTTGCGATCTTAGACATACGTAATTCAGATTCAGGAGTCGTTTGACCTTTCTTGATTACGTTTGCATACAAGTCATGAGAGATTGCTGATGCACCAGACAAAGTCAAACCAGCCACAACCGCAAGAATTGTTGCGAACGCTACTGCTGAAATAAAGCCCATGAACAAGTCACCGCCAACAGCATCTGCAAGGTGAACTGCAGCCATGTTGTTACCACCAACAAGCTCTAACTTACCAGTCACCGCCATTTTCGCAACGTCGATGAATTGTGGATTGTTTGATACAAAAAGGATCGCACCGAAACCAATAATGAAGGTTAATAGATAGAAATAACCAATGAAACCTGTTGCCACAACCACTGATTTACGTGCTTCTTTGGCATCTTTAACAGTAAAGAAACGCATAAGAATATGTGGTAAACCTGCTGTACCAAACATTAATGCCAAACCAAGTGATAGTGCATCTAATGGATTTGCAGCAAGACTCCCCGGCCCCATAATTTTAGAAGCTTCATCTAGGCTAACATCATGTACTTTCGCAAATACATCAATAGATTGCTTGAACATTTCAGAGAAGCTATAACCTACAGAATGCATCACCATGAACGCCATGAATGTCGCACCTGAAAGCAACATTACCGCTTTAATGATCTGTACCCACGTTGTTGCCAACATACCACCGAAGATCACGTAAGCCATCATCAGAAGACCTACGATCACCACCGCAATGTTATAGTTCAAACCGAATAATAGTTTAATGAGCTGACCTGCACCCACCATTTGAGCAATCAAATAAAATGCAACAACAACCAATGAACTGACTGCGGCTAAGGTACGTACTGGTTTTTCTTCCAAACGGAATGACACTACATCTGAAAGGTTATATTTACCCAAGTTACGTAGACGTTCAGCAACCAAGAACAATACGATTGGCCAACCGACCATGAAGCCCAGTGAATACAGCAAGCCGTCAAAGCCAGAGCTAAACACCATCGCAGAAATACCCAAGAACGATGCTGCTGACATATAGTCACCTGCAATCGCCAAACCATTTTGGAAACCTGAAATACCACCACCCGCAGTATAGAAATCCGCAGTGCTTGTGGTTTGTTTTGCTGCCCATTTAGTAATAAATAAGGTTAATCCAACAAAGACTGCAAACATAATGATTGCATGCCAATTGGTTGCTTGTTGTTCTGCTGCACCAAGGTCTGGACCAGCTTGAGCAATTGTTGAAAGCAGTGCTGTAGATGCAAGAGCTGCTTTAGTTTTTAAAGAGTTCCATTTCATCTTAGTGCATTCCTTTTTCATGTGCGATTGCTTCCACTTCTTTCATTGCATCTTCAGTCAATTTATCCAATTTATTATTGGCAATATATGAGTACACACCGCATAACACGAAAGAAAGCACAATAATGCCTAGTCCCAAAGGAATACCGATTGTGGTCACACCACCTTCAGATACCTTCGTCAATAAAAACTCTTTGTTGTAACCCACTAAAAGCATAAAGCCAACATAAACAAACAGCATAATTGCCGTAAGTGTCCAGCTTAATTTACTCTTTTTAGCCACCATTTCTTTGAATTTTGGATTATGTAGAATTGCATCTACCTGTCTCTCATCCATAATCTTGCTCCTTGATTTGCGACCAGTCCACTGGTTGCAATTTTTAATCATTATTTTGATAAGCTAAAATTAACAATGTTGTTGAGCTGCGTAACTTAGACTTTGGTCGTTAAATTTTGAACAGAATGAACGCGTCAGTTCATGGATGCGTTATCATAGTCTGAGATTTTTGAACTGTAGTTGCTATGAATAGTTGGTTGATTATTGGGGTTCTCGCCCTTTACATCATCATTTTGTTTGCCTGTGCATTCTTTGGTGAAAAACATGCCAGTCGACTGAGCACCAGAGGACGGATGCTTCTCTTTAGTCTAACATTGGGTGTCTATTGTTCATCTTGGACATTTTATGGTGCGACAGGTGCGGCAGTTCGCGAAGGAATTATTTTCCTTCCCATCTATTTAGGCCCGTTACTCTTTGTTGGACTCGGTTATGACATTTGGCGGCGTTTAGGACGTGTGCGTCAGCATCATGCCATTTCTTCGATCGCTGACTTTGTCGCAGCACGTTATGGTAAAAGTGGCACATTGGCTTCCCTTGTGACGATCCTTGCAGTCATCGCCATTATTCCTTATTTAGCACTACAGCTACGTGCCATTGCGCTCAGTGCATCCGTCATGCTTGATCATAATACCCAAGTGGTATCCACCACGACCAATGGAGTTTTAGCATTAACTGCTGTACTTGCAATTTTAGCGATGTTGTTCGGTACACGGCAAATTGCCAATACTGAACAACATGGTGGTTTAATGCTTGCTGTTGCATTTGAGTCATTTGTGAAGCTCTTTGCATTATTGTGTGTTGCATTCTTTTTTATTTTTGAAAATCCAGCCAATTTGCTGCAAATTTCTAAAGATGTCACTAAAACATTCCACGAAGTACAATTATTTGGTGTTCCTGAAACCTTTTGGGTACAAACCTTACTTGCAGCATTAGCCATCATTTGTTTACCACGACAGTTCCATGTTGCCGTGGTTGAATTGCGTGACGAAAAGCATATTCGTGGCGCACGGCGTTGGTTTGCGGCTTATCTGATTTTAACCATTATTGCGATTATTCCTATTGCCAGTTGGGCACTGCATGCCGCACCTTCGTACTTAAGTATTCCCGATGTCGCCGTGTTGTCTTTACCTCTGAGTTATGGGCAAGATTGGCTAACATTATTGGCATTTTTAGGTGGCTTTTCTGCATCTACAGGTATGCTGTTAGTGTCTTCTGTTGCTCTGTCTATTATGCTCAGCAATGACTTAATCATGCCTGCATTGTGGCGATTTAACTTATTGTCACGCCATGACAAACGCTTACCTCAAGTCCTCAAATTGACGCGGCGTATTTGTATTTTAGCCGTGATGTTCTTGGGCTTTTTATTCTTTCATTTCTTTAATGACATTGACCAACTGTCAACCTTTGGTCTATTGGCATTTAGTGCTGTTGCCCAATTTTCACCTGCCCTAATTGGGGGGTTATATTGGCGTGGTGGTAGTCGCCAAGGCGTTTACGCAGGACTAGTCATTGGTTTTATTTTATGGACTTATACCCTCCTACTGCCCACTGTATTACGCAGCCTACCTGCCGAATATAGCCAATTTTCATATCAGTTTTTAATCGCTGGCCCATTCAATATTCAGTGGTTACGTCCTGAGGCGTTATTAGGCTTTGAATCTTTTGCACCACTCACACATGGCGTGATCTGGGCATTGGGTTTAAATATCATGCTCTATATTTGGGTTTCTCGTATTTATCGCCCATCTGTTGCAGAACAAATCCAAGCAGAAAGTTTCTTCTACTATGAAACTAAACCTTTACCTGCACAAAGTACCTCAACAGATATCAATTATTTAAACCATGATGTAGCACGTTTAAAAGTAGGCGATTTGATTACGCTTGCCAAACGCATTACGGGTGAAGGTCCGACCATTCAAGCTTTTCGTCAATTTTGTATCATGAATAATGTGGTACTGAATGAAAATAGCAGTGCCAATGGCATGTGGTGGCGTTTCACCGAACAATATTTAGCAGGCACAATTGGTGCTGCATCTGCACGTACACTCCTTACAACAGCAATGGTCAACAACGGCTTAGCCCTTGGACAAGTTGCCAATATTCTCGATCAGGCATCGCAATGGCAACGGTTTAACCAAAACCTGATCATGACCATGATCGACCACATGACACAAGGGGTGAGTGTCGTCGATGAGAATATGTGTTTAGTGGCTTGGAATAACCAATACCTCAAACTTTTTGATTATCCCAAAGATTTGGTGTATGTCGGCTGTCCGATTGCCGATTTGATTCGTTATAACGCTGAACGTGGTGAATGTGGTCCAGGCTCCATCGAAGAACATGTGCGCAAACGTATACATTGGATGAAAGTCGGCAGTGCACATGAATTTGAACGTATTCGTAAAGATGGTCGTGTCATTCAAATGCGTGGTAACCCCATTGAAGGGGGTGGTTTTGTGACGACCTTTGCCGATATTACTGCGTTCCGTGAAAATGAAGCCGTGCTCGAAGCGCGTGTTTCTGATCGTACACAACAATTGGCAAATGCACTTGCAGAACAACAGTTGGCACGTGAACAAGCCGATAAAGCCAATATGTCAAAAAGCCGCTTTATTGCCGCAGCCAGTCATGACTTATTACAACCTATGCACGCCGCACGCTTATTCAGCACTGCGCTTGAGCAGAGTGTGCAAACCGATGAAGATCGTAAAACTTTACAACAACTGGATCGTGCCTTACATGGCGCAGAAAGTATGCTGTCTGCGCTATTGGACATTGCCCGTTTAGAAGGGGGAACGATTCAACCCAAACGGCAAATTTATCCATTGCATGATTTACTCAGCGATTTAGAACTACAGTTCAAGTCCATTGCCGCGCAGCGCAATATCAAATTAGTAGTACATGACGCGCAGTTTTGGATTGACACCGATCCACAATGGATTCGCCGTATTATTCAAAACTTTGTGAGTAATGCTTTGCGTTATACAGCCAAAGGGCGCGTGGTGGTGGGCGTATTACGTTCAGCGCCTCATAGCAAGCATATTCGCATCGGTGTATGGGACACAGGGCCAGGTATTGCGGAAGAACAACGCATTAAGCTATTCCAAGAATTTGAACGCTGTGGACATACCTCTCCGTGGGGCGAACAAGGTTTAGGACTTGGCTTAGCCATTGTACAACGTATGACCAGCTTACTCGACTACCCTGTACATGTTTACTCTGAATTAGGTAAGGGCTCATGCTTCATGATCGAAGTCCCTATTGTGGATGCACCTAAAGTCGTAGCAGCCCCTGTACAAGCTGTCCCATTACGCACCAAAGCCTATAAAATTTTATGCTTAGACAATGATGAGACGATCTTAGAAGGTATGCATACTTTACTGACCAAATGGGGTTATCAAGTCTTTAAAGCCACCGAACCTGAACAAGCATTAGACCTCATTCAACAGGAAAATATTCAAGTATGGTTGGTCGACCAACACTTAAATGACAATAAAATCGGCTTAAATTTTATTATAGAAAATCGTCAGGAGAATGTGCCTGTTGCCTTAATCACCGCAGACTCAGATCCTGAATTACCACAACATTTAAAAGAGTTGAATATTGTCTTACTGAAAAAACCGTTAAAACCTGCCTCATTACGTTCTTGGTTATCAGGTTTAAAAATCTCTAAATAGCATTTTTAAACCGTCGCCAAAATATGTTTTGATACATTTATCGCGCCTAAAAACACCGTTTTTAGGCGCTTTTTTTA
Organism: Acinetobacter sp. 251-1; assembly: GCF_030329305.1. Classification (NCBI taxonomy): domain Bacteria; kingdom Pseudomonadati; phylum Pseudomonadota; class Gammaproteobacteria; order Moraxellales; family Moraxellaceae; genus Acinetobacter; species Acinetobacter sp. 251-1. The sequence continues at coordinate 131,150 of NZ_JACANS010000009.1, forward strand.
AGTAAAATGACCGAGTTTTAAAACGATTAGGCGAAAATGCTCAAAACATTGCCCATTTAAGTAAAATTCATTGACCAAAAAATTCAACACGATGTTTTCTATGGCAAATTCAATCAAATTTATTACTATACACTTGTACACTTAGTTACAATTATTTAAATAGATGATTTCAATAAAAATAATATTAATAAAACCAAGAATAATACTTTAGTCGTATTCCTATTGCATCTTCAATAACTCATAAAATCTATTCATTGATTGATCAATTTGCATTTGGAATGATGCAACAAAAATTTAAAAGTAGGAGCTTTCCCATGAACATTTCAGCAGCAGTCCCACAGGGTATTCACCAAACACAACAATTCCACCGTCAGTATGGCGTGAATGCGATTTTGCCTGAAATTAATTGGGCAGAAGTTTTTCCACATAGCAAGCTTGAACATGCCCAATTACATGCACTGAATGCACTTTATCAAGCAGCAGTGCCGTTGGCGTTGAAAGTGTTTGAAGATCTAAAATTTGATGTCTTTACATCGGCTGCTTATCAACCACAAGGTTTAGGTCTATTTGACAAAATTGCGCAACAAGAAGAATTACTCATTCAAGAACTCAAAGAGGAATGTAAATCTTTAGATGATGAAACTCGTCATCAAATTTGGAGTATGTTATTACGTGGCGGTGCAGTATTGGTGTTTAAAGCGTGGTTAGGCAAAGTCAAAACAGGGGAAAATGTGCTTGATTTAACCCAATTTGATGAATTGTCTGATTTACTCTTTGTTAAAACCTCACCCACCACTTTGGCACAGCGTTTAAATGTTGACACGCATGCAGCATATGACCATATCTTTTTAATGTATGGCGATGACATTTTCCTTGATCGCTTTAATAGCTTAGAAACCGCTGCCCTATTTGTCGACCTAGAAGTATATGATGCCGCATTCCTCAGCCTACGTGATGACCGTGTTGCCGAATATTTACAGTCAAAAGGATATGTCACCCCCGAACAAATCGAAGATTTAAAATGCGCACTCAATCCATTGGGTTGCCCAGATTTAGTTTCTAAACAGGACTGTTTGGCTTAATTCTTTCTATTCAACTGCAGTAAAATGCTCAAGCCTATCTTGGGCATTTTTATTACAGCTTTGCAAAAAACGCTAAAATGAGTCTCGACACTTGCTCTGCATAAACATTTGCCAAATCATGCTGTCCATGTGCAATCACAAAAAGCTCAGCCTTGGGTAATTTCTGTTGTAAATACTCACCCACAGCCACAGGACTGATTGGATCGGCATCGCCCCAGAGCAACAGCACAGGACATTGTATTTGATCCAACTGCGTACTGACATCGGAATGATGTGTCGCAAACCAATCTGGTACAGCCAAGTTAAGCTGATAATCATCTCGCCAATTCGCCACATCAAATGGGCTTAAATCAATACCGCCAGACGTTGCCACCAAAACTAAAGCCCGAACCAAATGTGGTTTTTGTAAAGCCGCTTGCACCGCAAAAATCCCACCCATAGATTGGGCTACAATCACACTCGGCTGCTGAATCTTTTGCAATACATAATGTTGTAGATCTTCAAAGCTTTGTACTTCAGCATGATCAGAATGACCATCAAAACTGGGATAAGCCACAATAGATGGATGCAAATGGCTTGGCAAAGCCTGCACCACAGGTTGCCAAAATGCTGTACTGCCCGAAGCACCCGGCAAAAATATAAAATTGTGCAAATTCAAATCTCTTTCAAGATGTTAAAGCATTCTTATTTTTAAATGGATGAGTTATAAAAAAAGGCATTGCCATGACAATACCTTTTGATGACTGCTTTAAAGTAATGTGGTTTGAATCTCGACACTACGCAATAAAGTTTTGGTGACAGGCGTTTTTTGACAAATATCTAAAACTTTTTGTTTTAACTCCGCAGAAAGTTCTTGCTCAAAAGACAAACGACGCTCAATCCATTCTTTGCCTTCTTTATTGGCATTAAAATCAGCTTCAACAGTGAACTCACCTAAATCAAAACCTTTGTGCTGTGCATACATACGTAAGGTAATCATGGTGCATGAGATTAATCCTGAACAAATAAAATCATAGGGTGCTAAGCCTTTATCTTGACCACCAAAAGATTCAGGTTTATCTGTCATGAGTTGATGTTGACCACTGGTCACTTCACCCGACCATGCTGTAGACAATGTTTTTACTTTTGCATGTGCAATCATTGCCATGGTTATTCTCCTGATGAATTTAAAATATGGCTCAAGCTGCCATGTTAAAACTCAACATACATCTGATGTTGAGCTAATCTTAAACATTTAAAACTTATTTTGACGGGCGCATTTTATCTGGGAATGCAGGTGCTTCTAAACGAGGACCGTCATAGTCAGGAATTGTGCCAAAACGTGCATCATGATTTATCCATTGTTCACGTGCAATTTTTAATTCTTCTTGCGTGCGCCCGACCAAATTCCACCATAATAAAATCGGTGACTCAAACGGCTCCCCACCAAGTAACAACAAACGACTACCCGCATGGAGCTGTATTTCTATTTCATTTAAACCTGGTTCTAGCACCACCATATTATCATCAGTCAGTTCATGCCCATTGATGATTGCGTTGCCTTCTAACGCTAAAAAGCCATATTCAAACTGAGGATTAAGTGGAATACGTGTCGTGGTTGATTCTTGAGCTGTTAAATCAACGCCTAAAAGTTCACTGTGGACCTTCACAGGCGAAGTCGTATTGAGATACTCACCAACCAATACTGTAAATTCAACCCCCTCTCGGATCACGACAGGCAACTCTGGATAATGATCAAACTGCGGTGCCATATTGAGTTTATCATCAGGCAATGCAATCCATAGCTGTGCAGCATGCATCTTGGTTTCAGTATCTGGTGCAACTTCTGTATGTGAAATGCCATAACCCGCCGTCATTAAGTTGACTTGTTTTGGGCGAATCAATTGTTTTGAACCAATGCTATCTGTATGCATCATGGTTCCTTCAATCATCCAGGTAAAGGTCTGTAAGCCAATATGTGGATGTGGTCCAACATCTAAACCATCGCCTTGTGGAAAATGGACTGGACCTGCGTGATCCAAAAAGCACCATGCGCCAATCATGCGTTTATGACGACTCGGTAATGCACGTTTAATGACGGTGCCTTTGCCAATCTCAGCAGAGCGAATTTCAAAATCTTGAATAAATTTATTCACGTATTTTTCACAATCGTCTGAATTCGAAATCTCGGTATAATTGGTATTGGTCATCTTGTTATCCTAAATTACCTATCCATAAAATTGTTATGGTCATGCTGAATATTGCACATTGTAGTCAATTTTTAAATCCTTGACCTATAGCACAATTAATACGCTGAATATCAAGGATAGGACAATAACAGAATTGTTTTTTTATTCTTATGTAAAAAAAATCACAGCAAAAAATTGAAATTAGATCAATCTATTGACTATGCGGCATTTGCACTTTCGATTTTAAACTTGCTTGTTCAGCAACCAATAAATTGGCGATCTGTGTCGGATCTTGAGGCAAACTCAAATGTATTTGACAGGTGAGTTCATGACTATTTTTACGTAACACCAAAATTTCTGCCAAAACTTCAATCGGGCGACCAATTTCAAAATCCGTTTTAACTAAACGCTCTCCACATTGTTGCGCATAATTACGGTCTAATTCCCCGATTTTAATATCATTTAATAACACTTGGATATGATATTTTTCTTGTCTTATTTCAGGTAGGCGTTGTAAACGCATTTTTTTATAGATGGGTTGTATTGTGGGTTTTAGCATCAGTTCAGTGATAATTTTACGCTGCATCGCATGACTTAATTTCAGTGCATAATCAAAGTCATCTATGTCTTGTAATAACAAAGGATGATCACGAAAAAACATATCACGTTCAAACTGATAACGTTGCCAACGTCGTTCATCCAATTGTTGTATCATAAAAAAACCAAGTACAATTACGATGACAACTAAAACTAAAAAAAGCATCTATCCATTCACCTGAAACAAATCAACCAACAAAATAAGGAGCTTACGCTCCTTACTCTAAATCATTATTTTTTACAGGCTTAAATACCATATTTAACACGATAAGCTTCCATTTTTGCCAAAGCTTCTTTTTCACCTTTAGCGTCTAAATATTCCATCAAATCTTTCATGGTAATTAAAGCATGTACAGGAATTTCTAACTCTTTTTGTACTTCTTGAATAGCAGACAATGAGCCTTGACCTTTTTCTTGACGATCTAAAGCAACCAATACACCTGCAATACTTGCACCCGCATTTTTCAAAATAGTCACAACTTCACGAATCGCAGTTCCAGCAGTGATCACATCATCAATGATCCACACTTTTTTACCTTCAACCGCAGCACCGACCAATACACCCCCCTCACCGTGATCCTTTGCTTCTTTGCGGTTAAAACCCCAAGGTACACTGACACCGTGAATTTGAGAAAGTGCCACAGCTGTTGCTGCAACAAATGGAATGCCTTTATAAGCAGGGCCAAAAATCACCTCAACATTGTTACATTGTGTGATTTTATCTGCATAACCCTGTGCAAGTAGCGATAATGCTTCACCATCGTTGAGCAAACCTGCATTAAAAAAATAAGGGCTCACACGGCCTGATTTTAAAGTAAACTCACCAAATTTAAGCACACCACGTGATAATGCGAGTTCGATAAAAGCTTGTGGGTTAAACTGAGCTGGCGTTGACATGAGGTGCTCCAAATATTCTGTATAGAGGTAAAGACTTGCGCATGATACCAAAGAGTAGCTATCCAAGTGATCAAAAAATTTTACGCGTTGTGTCCATTAACGTAAATGGTCTCCGTGCTTCTGTGACCAAAGGACTTCTTGACTGGATGGAACAATCCGATGCAGACGTGATCTGCATGCAAGAAAGTCGCATTACTCATGCACAATGGACAGACAAGTTTAAACCTGAAGGTTGGTACACACACCTATTCCCCGCAGAAAAAGCTGGCTATGCAGGAACTGCCATCTATAGCCGATTACCTTTTGTATCCGTCAAAGATGGTTTAGGATTTGAATTAGCCGATTCACAGGGCCGTTTTATCAGTGCTGAATTTGATCTCGGTTTAGAACAAAACATCCATATTTGTTCACTTTACCTTCCTTCAGGCTCATCAGGTGAAGAAGCACAAACACGTAAAGATCATTTTTTGGAAGAATATAAAATCATTTTAAAACAATGGCGTGATGAAAATAAATCAGTCATCGTTTGTGGGGATTATAATATCGTGCATAAACGCATTGATATTAAAAACTGGTCAGGCAACCAAAAAGCGTCTGGTTGTTTACCACATGAACGTGCTTGGCTCGACCATATTTATGATGATTTAGGCTATGTAGATACTTTCCGTGAAGTACGTAAAGAAGCTGAAGTTTATTCTTGGTGGTCAAATCGTGGGCAAGCTCGTGCTAAAAATGTGGGCTGGCGCATCGACTATCAAGCATGTTCACCAGACTGGAAAGCACGCACTGTCAATGCTTGGGTCTACAAAGAACAATGGTTTAGTGACCATGCACCGGTCATTATTGATTACCAAATTTAACGCGTTGTAGTCCTTTCTCAATATATTAAGTGAACACATGTTCACTTAATATATGTAAATATCGTACAATGCTTGTCGTGTTATCGTATTTTTTCTTCACCTCAATAAGCGCATTATTGTCTCACGGCACAGGGACATTGTCAGGATGACAGCAAAAGGATAGGACGCCGTAGGATGAAAAGAAAATACTAAACGCAAGTTTAATATTTTTAATGGATTTGACATTGGACGTTGTACTGAGACCCGCATAGTCAGGATGATTAGATGCGGGTTTTCTCTTTCTTATGTTTTAAATAATTACTTTGTTATTTTCAAGTGTTTTCGTTGTTTATCTTTATAATTTTTCTTCATGTTTATATCTCTTAATTTAAACACTTTATCTTTCATTTTTATGACAAGTGATATTTTCACCTTCCATTTCTCATTTTAAATTTTAAATCGTTTTTGGTCATCGCATTTTTTTGCTACCCTAAAATTTATCAGTATTCAAATTTAACGACAAATAGGTTCTCGACTATGTTGAAAATTTACGGAATCAAAAACTGTAATTCGATGAAAAAAGCATTTGATTTACTCAATGAATTGTCCATTCCTTATGAGTTTCATGATTATAAAAAACAAGGCATAGATGCGGACACATTAAAAAAATGGTTAACGCAGCAAGGAGCAGAGATTATTCTCAATAAAAAAGGCACAACCTGGAAAAAACTTTCTGAACAAGAACAACAAGAGGCTTTAGCAAGCCAAGAGAACCTCATTCAAGCACTCATCATACACACAAGTATGATCAAACGTCCTGTGATTGAAAAAGATGGCATGTACGTGGTCGGTTTTGATGAAGAAAAAATCAAAGCACTCCAATAATATCCAATGCGCGGTAACAACTTAAACAGCGTTTGATCTCATCTGTCACTCTATCTTTTTAAGTTAACAATAAAAAAGCTCGATATGTTCATCGAGCTTTTTTTTAATCATTCATTGACTCAGGATTAGTTGGCACGAATCCAAGTTTGATTACGACCCAATGCTGAAACCCCCATATAACCACGTAAGTTAAGCTTATTACCTGCTAACTCACCTTTAAGCTTATAGGTTTTACCATTTTTGGGATCTAAAATTGTGCCGCCTTCATATTTACCATTGACATTTTTTAAACCGTAAACAATGGTGACACCTTTCAACGATTTATTGTGATACTTCCCTTCACATTTCGTACATGCATTTTCTTCACCTGGCGTCACAATGCTTTGAATCGTAGCTGAAAGCGTACCATTTTTTTGTTCAGTAAATTTCACCACTGCTTTAGCTTGTTTGGTTTCATCATCGATGGTTTTCCATACTGTGCCGTTAAGTGGATCTGCGGCATTGGCAAATGCTGTCACTGTCAATAAACCCATCATTAGTGCTATTTTTTTCATTTTTGTTGATTTCCCTAGTCATCATTAACATGTAATAGTATTCAAAAATTACAACAAATATGCAATTTTTGAATGTGACTATTTAGTGTACCCTTGTAAATAATGTTGGTTATTCAACAAATAAAAACAGTAAAAACCAAACAAAATGGAAAAAGCATGAAGATTAATCCGTTAATGAAACAATTCATCACAGAAACTATTTTAAAGACCAGTTTTAAAATGCCTAGTCGCTTAAATCTCCCACCGACTGCTGTACGTTTTGCTCTCGAACAACTGACACGTGTTTTTCCTCAACCCAAAGGCGTGGTTTTGCGCTCTTTGCGTATTGCAGGTATACATGCTGAAGAAATAAAGCCACAAGCTTCAACCACGCAGATGATTTTTCACATTCATGGTGGTGCTTTTTTCGTTGGTTCACTCAAAACACATCGGGCTTTTTTATCTGAAATTGCACTTCGCACACAAATGCAAGTCTTACATGTGGACTATCCTTTAGCACCTGATCACCCGTATCCTGAAGCAAGCGATGCGATTTATGATATATATCAAATGCTTATGGATCAAGGTGTACAAGCCAAAGATATTATTGTTTCAGGTGATTCTTGCGGTGCAAATTTAGCTTTAGCACTCGCATTAAAACTAAAAAAAGACGATCCCGAACATCTACCCAGTGGCTTAATTTTAATGTCACCTTTTTTAGACTTAACATTAACCAGTGAATCTTTACGTTATAATCAAAAACATGATGCTTTACTTTCTGTAGAAGCCTTAGAAACGGGGATTAGTTATTATGTTCCACAAGGTATAGATGCTTCTATTCCTGAAATTTCACCTATTTTTGGTGATTTTAAAGGTCTCCCTCCTACACTTGTACAAGTGGGTTCAAAAGAAATCTTAATGGATGATGCAATCCGTTTCGAGAAAAAAGCTAAAAAAGCCGATGTAGATGTCACCTATAAACTCTATACAGGGATGTGGCATAACTTTCAAATGTTTAGTCCATGGTTTGATGAAGCAAAAAAAGCACTTGCCGATATTGCTGACTTTGCCCATCGACTTGATCAAAGCTAATCACGTTGTAAAAAATATTAAGCAGTCAGTTAGCAATAGCTGCTCACTGCTTATATCGCATTTTTAGACATAATTTTAAATAAAAAAATATTTAGAAAATAATCATTTAGGTTTATAATTTTATAACACATAATTTATGCATTATTTTTCTTTTCAATCTATTTAAAATTGGCTCAGAATCGATATAAAAATATATCTTGAGTCAATTTAGTAAAAGATTAACTTAAAATGCTCCCGTAAAAAATACCGTGTTTTTTATTAAAATATTCTATATTTTAGAGTATGTATAAAAAATACATAAATAATGATTTAAGCTAACTCCCATGAATAATTTAGCAAAGAAAATGATCAATTATATACAATCTAACATTATTATGAGTTGGTCTACTATTCATAAATGTATTTTAGTATTGGTATTGGCTATTTTAATTCATTTACTTTGGATTATGTGGAAAGTTTATATTTTAATCACGCCAACACTGTGGCAATGGTTAAACATTTCATTATTAAAACATCAACTTTCGATTAACATTATTTCTATCATTTGTCTGACTATTTTAATTATTATCAGTATTTTTAATCATAAAAAACAATGGGTAAATCATTATTTTAGCTATTTTGTGATTACAACATTTATCTTAATTTTAATATTAGACGGTTATTTAGTTGGAATCTATAGCCCCGCAACAATATTTACCAGTGTTTGTGTTACAGGTATCGGATTAGTTTTATTTAATCAAAAAATTATTTATTTTAATTTAGTTTTAGCGACCTCTATTTTTTCCACTCTAATTTATCTGACCACTAAAAATATCATTCCTTATGCACCTATTTTTAGCCATCAACTATTAAATAGTATTCCCTATCATAATAGTTTTTGGGTTTATAGCATGATTTATTTCATTATTCCTGTGTTATTTGCAGGTCTATTTTTCTTTGAAATACTGCTCATGCAATGGCGCCATAGAGAATCTTTATTTCAACAGATTAGCCAAATCGATCCATTAACAGGGTTATATAATCGACGCTTTTTTGATGATAAAATCAAAGAGCTACAACAACAGCAGCTTTCTTATCTCATTATTTTACTTGATTTAGACCATTTCAAAGCGATTAATGATCGATATGGGCATCACACAGGTGATTTAGCACTTACACACATTGCAAAAACGTTATCTGCATCGGTTCGTAAAACGGATATTGTCGCGCGTTATGGTGGTGAGGAATTTATTTTACTTTTACCACAAATTACAGAAACACAAGCTTTAGAAATCGCAGAAAAGTGTCGAAAAATGATTGCTCACCATCCTTTACAACTCGATGATGGTCAACAGATTTATCTGACGGCTAGTTTTGGTTTAGGCATAACTCGCAACTTAGCAAATATTGATCAAGCGATTTATTTAGCAGATCGAGCACTCTATCACGCCAAACAAGCAGGACGAAATCAAGTACAAATTTATGATGGAACAACATTTCAGTCATTCCAACATAAAACGCTCAAACCTTGAATGCTAAAGTTTAAGCGGTCGGCTCTTCTGCTAAAGCAGGGTAATCAATATAGCCTTCTGCTGTTTGTGAGCCGATCATATTTTCAAACACCAACTCATTCAAAGGTGCATCCAGAAGTAAACGTTCATACAGATCAGGATTTGCAATATAAGCTTTACCAAAAGACACCGCATCGGCTTTGCCTGAAGCTAAGAGTTCAATGGCATCTGCACGGCTTAATTTCATATTGGCAATGTATGGCACGCCACCTGAACGTTCTTTCATATAGATGCTAATACTGTCATCTGCTAGATATTCACGGGTAAAGAAGAACGCGATTTTACGTTTACCCAATTCTTCGAGTGCATAGCCAAAGGTTTCACGTGGATCAGCATCCCCCATGTCATGTTCATCGCCACGAGGTGCCAAATGCACACCCACACGACCCGCACCCCAAACCTCGATCAAGGCATCGGTCACTTCAAGCAATAGACGGGCACGGTTTTCCACAGAGCCACCGTATTCATCATCACGCTGATTGGTTTTACTCTGTAAAAACTGATCGATCAAATAACCATTGGCAGCATGGAGTTCAACACCATCAAAACCTGCGTCTTTGGCACGGATTGCAGCCTGTTTATATTGTTCAACAATGCTTTTAATTTCTGTAATTTGCAAAGGACGTGGCACAACATAATCACGTTTTGGACGAAGTAAACTGACTTGCCCTGCTTGCTGTACTGCACTTGCCGAAACAGGCGTTTCACCACCCAGTAGATCAGGATGTGAAACACGTCCGACATGCCAAAGTTGAGCAACAATCAAACCACCTTTGTCATGTACTGCCTGCGTGGTTAGCTTCCAGCCTTCCACCTGAGCATCGGTGAATAATCCCGGCGTGTTTAAATAACCATTGGCTTGTTCAGAAATAACCGTCGCTTCAGAAATGATTAAACCTGCACTGGCTCTTTGAGCATAGTACTCTGCCATGATTGCCGTAGGAACACGGTCTATGGTCGCGCGACTACGGGTTAAAGGTGCCATGATGACACGGTTTTTAAGGTGTAAATCACCTAAAATAAGCGGAGAATTCAGTTCAGCCATTTTTGCCTCATTCAGCACCAAAGAGAGAGAATCTCAGCATCTGCTGAGTCTTACAGTGCTTGCTGTAAATGTTCAATATATTGCTGAATAAGAGCTTCATTGCGGGAAAAATAAGACCATTGACCATATTTTTCAGCCTGAATTAGACCTGACTGTTGTAACACAGACAAATGATTTGACATGGTGGATTGTGAGACCTTACCGAGTTTTTCGATATTCCCTGCACAGACCCCACGACTAAAGCCTCCACACTGTTCTTCGCACAGATATTGCTGCGGGTTTTTCAACCACGCCAAGATCTGCCGTCGAGTCGGATTTGCCAAAGCTTTAGAAATTAAATCAATATCCATACTTAGAACTCGTATCAGACATATCCAAATGCACAACAAAGCATTACCCAGCATCGTTAAACTCAATATATCGTATTTTTTCGATTTTAATATCGATTATTTTAGATATATTGTAAAAATGCAGATAATGCTTTGCTTTTTATAAAAATTTAATTTCAGCGATTAAAGCCCTTGCTTTAAGCTCGCCTCAATAAATTTATCCAGATCACCATCAAGAACCGCACCTGTGTTGGAATTTTCCACGCCTGTACGCAAGTCTTTAATACGTGAATCATCCAATACATACGAACGAATCTGGCTGCCCCAACCAATATCAGACTTAGAGTCTTCAAGTGCCTGTGCTGCCTCGTTACGTTTACTCATTTCCAGTTCATACAATTTTGCACGTAACTGTTTCCATGCATGGTCACGGTTGGCATGTTGTGAACGTTGGTTCTGACATGCAACCACAATACCGGTTGGTGCATGTGTTAAACGTACCGCAGAGTCAGTTTTGTTAATGTGCTGACCACCTGCACCTGATGCACGGTAGGTATCTGTGCGAACATCGGCAGGGTTAATATCAATTTCAATATTGTCATCGACTTCAGGTGAAACGAATACTGCTGAGAATGAAGTATGACGACGGTTACCGGAGTCAAAAGGTGACTTACGCACTAAACGATGTACACCAGATTCGGTACGTAACCAACCATAAGCATACTCACCTTCCACACGAATGGTTGCAGATTTAATCCCTGCTACATCGCCATCCGATTCTTCCATCAGTTCGGCTTTAAAGCCATGACGTTCAATCCAACGCATATACATACGTAGTAACATCGAAGCCCAGTCCTGTGCTTCTGTACCGCCAGAACCTGCCTGAATTTCCACATAACATGGGTTCGGGTCCATTGGGTTACTAAACATACGACGGAACTCAAGCTTCGCCAATTCAGCTTCTGCTGTGTCTAACTCTGCTTGTACATCGACCAATAAACTTTCATCATCCGCTTCAACAGCCAAGTCTAAAAGTGCTTGAGCATCTTCAATTTGTGTGGCTAAACCTTCTAAAACGTTGAGTACGTTTTCAAGTTCACCTTTTTCTTTAGCCATCGCCTGTGCACGGCTTTGGTCATTCCAAATGGCAGGATCTTCTAACTCGCGGAGAACCTCTTCTAAACGCTCTTTCTTTAGATCGTAGTCAAAGATACCCCCGTAGTGTAAGACCACGGTCATTTAAGTCTTTTAATTGGTTTAGAAATGGATTTATTTCCACGAGTGCTATCCTATGTATCAAAATTTATTCGGGGGCATTCTATCACAGAGCATATAAACATGAAAAAATGCTTTTATTTTTAGAATAAATTGCTTGTTTCAGCTATAAAATATTGCCTACTTTTACGCGGTATACTGAGGTCAATTGAGCAATTAAATTTCACAATATTTTGGCAAAATGACAACGGCTAAAAAATGTATTGTTACATATTTTGTTTTATTTTTAATCAAAATTTAAGATTACACACATTTTCTACATAGTTTTAATAAAACAAAACATAAACATATATAATTGAAAATAAATAATTTAATTATTGAATTTTACATTAATTTACCAACATTACAGTTCTGTTACTTTGCAATGATTGACGCAGTTATTATTTCCCTTAGACTGAACTTGTAACAAAAGATTTAAAACGATGAAACTATATTTCTTTCAGAGGGGAGAAGAATCCATGAAAAAATTAGCAATCGCTTCAGCAATCGCACTTTCAGCGATCGCAGTTTCAGGCACTGCAAATGCTTATCAAGCAGAAGTAGGCGGTTCTTATACTTATACTGATTGGGATGATTTTGATGCAACACATCAATTCGGTGTAGATGGAACTTACTATTTCAACCCAGTACAAACACGTAATGCACCTTTAAATGAAGCAGCCTTCCTTGACCGTGCAAGTAATGTAAAAGCACATGTAAATTATGCCGACAATGATGGCATCAAAGATTCACAATATGGTGCAGGCGTTGAGTACTTCGTACCAGGTAGTGACTTTTATTTAAGTGGTAATGTTGGTCGTGACGATCTTGAAGTCGACAACACCAATATTGACAGAAAAGTAACAACATACGGTGCTGAAGTTGGTTATTTACCTGCGCCAGGTTTATTACTTGCTCTAGGTTTAACAGGCTATGATGAAAAAGATGGTGACGACGGCGTAGACCCAACTGTACGTGCAAAATATGTCACTCAAGTTGGTCAATACGATGCGAACTTTGAAGCATATGGTGCTTTTGGTGACTTAGATGAATATAAAGTTCGTGGCGATTTATATTTAGATAAAACATTAAGTGTTGGTGCTGATTACTACAACAATGACTTAACTGAACGTGATGAATTTGGTATTTCTGCGAAGAAATTCTTAAATCAAAATGTCAGCGTGGAAGGTCGTGTAGGCTTCGGTGATGACTACAATACTTATGGCGTACGTGCAGGTTATCGTTTCTAAGATTAAACGAGCTTAGCAAAACAAAAAACCGCTCAACTTTGAGCGGTTTTTTCATAGAAAATGGAAAAATAGCTTACTGTTGTAAATGCAACATTCTCAGTTGCACACTAACATTGCCATTGAACTGATTTTTATCTAATTCATAAACCAAATGTACCTGTGGTTTCGCAGGGTCAAAATCAAACCGATCTGCAACATTAAATGCTATTGCATCTACAGATTGCCCATTGCCCAGTGCCAATTTCAATTTTAAATGCACGTCTTTCAGCCAACGATGTTCTAATACCTGAAAATGCCCTTCAAATACAGGTGCAGGGAATTTTTGCCCCCAAGGGCCTAAATTTTCAATGGTATTCACGGTCGTCAGTTGAATCTCATGCAATGGTAATTCGCCATCTGTCCATAACGTTGCTTGAAATAACTCATCCTCAGATTGGGCAATCAATTCAGTAAAAATCTGCTTAAATTCTTCAAAGTGCTGCTTTTTGATGGTTAAGCCTGCCGCTGCTGCATGCCCACCAAAGAAACTGACCAAGTGAGGGTGCTGCTCCGCCACTTTTTCAATGCAATCGCGAATATGGATCCCTTCAATGGAACGAGCTGAACCTTTGATATGAATACCATCTTTATCCGCAGCAAAGACGATACTCGGGCGATGAAACTGTTCTTTTAAACGTCCCGCAACAATGCCGATCACGCCTTGATGCCAATCTTCATCAAACATCACTAAAGCAGCAGGTAAATGATTTTGATCTAATTGTAATTTCTCCATCTCAAGCAAAGCTTCCTGCTTCATTTGCGCTTCAATTTGACGGCGTTCCAAATTTAAATCATTAAGTTGCTGTGCTAAGGCATAAGCTTTTTGTGCATCGGTTGCCAACAGACATTCAATGCCTATATCCATCGTATCCATACGCCCTGCGGCATTAATCCGAGGACCGAGTACAAAACCTAAATCTGAGGCTTTTAACTCTGCGGGTTCACGCCCTGCGATATCGAGCAATGCACTGATGCCAACACGGCATTGATTTTGTTGAATGCGTTTTAAACCTGCATCCACCAAAATGCGATTGTTATAGTCTAAACTTGCCACATCCGCATAGGTTCCCAATGCCACTAAGTCTAAATACTGTGCCATCTTCGCAGCCGACTTTCCTTGTTTGCCACGATAACTACTTAGATTGGCAAGTAAATAAAAGGCAACACCAACCCCTGCTAATGCCTTACTTGGAAAATCACAGCCCAACTGATTTGGGTTCACAACAGCCTCAGCTTTTGGTGTTTCTTTAGTGGTTAAATGATGGTCGGTAATAATCACTTGCATCGCATGTGACTGTGCCTGTTCCACCCCTGCATGACTTGAAATGCCATTGTCCACAGTAATCAATAGGTCAGGTTGAAAACTTTCAAAAGCCAAATCGGCAATTTTAGGTGTTAAGCCATAACCATATTTAAAACGATCAGGCACCAGATAATGCACATCCGCACCCATTTCGGTCAGTGCTAAAATCATCAATGCGGTACTGGTTGCACCATCAGCATCGTAGTCACCCACAATCACAATTTTTTGATGTTCATCTATCGCACGGTCAATGATTTCGATGGCTTGATCAAGACCTTTCAAGGTTGGCGCAAGTAAGTATTTCAGTTTTAAATCGAGTTCTTGCTCAGACTGCACACCACGTCTTGCTAAAATTTCAGCAGCGAAATGTGGCAATTGCGGAAAAACATCAGGAGAGCTTAACAAGGGTCGTTGTCGAATTTTAATTTTATTCACTGCATTCACATGTCATATCAATTAAATAGGATTATAAAGAGTTCCTTTTTAATTCAGCAAGCATAGGATTTTTGCAGCATGTCCAATATAACAATCAGCTTTTGAGTGCTTGTTTAGACCTTAAATAATTCAGTCATTTAGCTTAAAATACCAACAAATTTATACACCATAATCAATTCAACTTTTATAATGAGGATATGATGAAAAAAATTCTTTTGGCATTTGGACTATTCAGCCTACAACATGCATATGCTTTACCTAGCACAATGACTGAAGAGGTCTATTTAAAATCATTTGTTTGTGGTTCAGATAGTTGTTATTTATCTATGGAAATTGCCAATGTGGACAATGTTCAGCTTTCAACTTTCTGTGGCGATCGTCAATATTGCACGCAATACCATCAAGCATATGAAAATATGATGCAACACCTTGCTGAAGATGAATATCAGGAATATGAACTGAATGACCGTAAAGCACGTGTCAATCTTAAATTAGTGGATAATCCTTATTCAGGACAAAAAATTTATGAAACTCAAAGTATTGTGTATTTAAAAAATTAAATCTTAAAATAAAAAGAGATCACAAACGATCTCTTTTCATCATTACATATAGCTTAATACAAAGCATTGATATTCATCATATTTTAAGGCATTAACCGTCGAATCTGCCAAGCTGCATCCACTTTTTCATAGCTTAGACGATCGTGTAAACGGTTCGGACGACCTTGCCAAAATTCATAATGTTGTGGTTCTAAACGATAACCACCCCAAAATTCAGGTTTATTCAGCTCAGACTGTTGCTCAACTCGATCATGCAATGCTTGAAAACGTTGTTGTAGTAATTCACGACTTTCGATCACACCACTTTGTGGTGTACTGATATGCGCTGCAATTTGGCTATCACGTGGACGCTTATGATAATAATCGGTGGACTCTTCAAGTGAAATCTTCGTGACATAACCACCAATCCGCACCTGACGCTCTAATTCAGCCCAATAAAATAAAATTTCTGCATAAGGATTAGCAGCTAAATCTAAACCTTTTTGACTGTCATAGTTGGTATAAAAATCATAACCTGCTTCCGTTGCACCACGCAGTAGCACAGTACGCACATGCGGACGACCTTTATCATCCGCAGTCGCCAAAGACATAGCATAAGGTTCATGTAGTTTTGCAGTTAAAGCCAGATTGAACCAATTCAGAAATTGTTCATGTGGATTTGTATCCACTTGATCTTCATGCAGTTCACCCTTTTCATAAGTCAGACGTAGCTCACTTAAATCTTTAATGACATCACTCATGTACCTTATCCCCTTAACTCTTAAGCCTTCGCATTTTGGCGGACTTGATCTGCCAAATGATTTGCAAGATCAGTTACTTCTTGTAAATTATCCCCTTCAACCATAACACGGATCACAGGCTCAGTGCCTGATTTACGAATCAGAATACGACCACGACCTTTCAATTGCTTTTCAGCTTGATCAAATGCGGCAACCAATGCAGGTACAGCAAACGGGTCATACATTTCTTCTAAACGTACATTCACCAAAACATTTGGCAAAAGTTTAAAGTCAGCGATTAATTCATCTAAAGCTTTGTCTTGCTCAACCATAACCGTCAAGACTTGTAGTGCTGCAATGATCGCATCACCTGTGGTACTTTTATCTAAAGTCAAAATATGACCTGAAGGCTCACCACCGATCACCCATTGATTGTCTTCAAGTGCCTGCAATACATAACGGTCACCAACTTTGGCACGAACAAATGGCACTTGTGCTTTTTCAAGTGCAAGTTCTAATGCCATATTGCTCATCACAGTTCCCACAATACCCGCAGGTTTGTTTGCTGCTTGTGTTGCGAGGATATATAAAATCGCATCGCCATCAACCAAGTGACCATGACGATCGACCAAAACTACACGATCCGCATCGCCATCAAAAGCAATACCTAAATCTGCTTGGTGTTGTACCACTGCTTTTTGTAAATTTTCAGGATGGGTTGAGCCACAACCTTCATTAATATTTAAGCCTGTCGGTTCGTTATACAGAGCAATCACTTTTGCACCGAGTTCACGAAATACCGCAGGGCCTACGCTATAGGCTGCACCATGTGCACAATCCACCACAATTTTTAAATGGCGTAAGTTGAAATGGTATGGGAATGTCGACTTACAAAACTCGATATAACGACCATTGGCATCTTTAACACGGACACTTTTACCCAAATTGGCGTTGTCTTCGATCACGATGTCATTTTCTAATTCTTTATTAATCGCTTCCTGAATGGCGTCAGGTAATTTTTTACCTTCATCAGAAAAGAATTTAATCCCATTATCAAAATATGGGTTATGTGAAGCTGAAATTACGATACCCAAATTGGCATGTAAAGCACGGGTCAAATGTGCAATCGCAGGCGTTGGCAAAGGACCAAGCAAATGCACATACACACCTGCTGCATTCAATCCTGCTTGTAAAGCAGCTTCTAAAATATAACCTGACAAACGTGTATCTTTACCCAAAACAACAATAGGCTTAGTTTTTGGACTAATTTGCTTTAATACTTTTCCTGCTGCAAATCCTAATTTTAATGCAAATTCTGGGGTAATTGGGAGTTCACCAAATTTGCCTCGAATCCCGTCTGTACCAAAATAACTCATTTTTTACCCACTTATTTATCGTGTTGTTTAACAGTTGATTTTCAATCGCATTACTTTACACCAAAATAAAAAAACCGTCATAAAATGACGGTTTTTAAATGCAAAATTACAACGAAAAAAGATGTATTAGCCTACACGGTAGTTCGGCGCTTCTTTGGTGATCGTTACATCATGCACGTGTGATTCAGACATACCTGCTGAGGTAATTTTCACAAATTTCGCGTTTTGACGTAGATCTTCAACTGTTGCAGAACCTGTATACCCCATAGATGAACGTAAACCACCCATCATTTGATGCACGATATTGCCCATTGGACCTTTGTACGGTACACGACCTTCGATCCCTTCTGGTACTAATTTTTCAGCGCCCGCTTTTGAGTCTTGGAAATAACGGTCAGCAGAACCTGTTGCACCCGCCATCGCACCCAATGAACCCATACCACGGTATGCCTTATAGTAACGACCTTGGAAGAATTCAACTTCACCTGGTGCTTCTTCAGTACCCGCCATGAGTGAACCCACCATGATGGTACTTGCACCTGCACCAATCGCTTTTGCCATATCGCCTGAGAAGCGAATACCACCATCTGCGATCAATGGAATTTGATCTTTCAATGCATTTGCAACAGAATCAATTGCAGAGATTTGTGGCATACCAATGCCCGCCACAATACGTGTGGTACAAATTGAACCAGGACCGATACCGACTTTAACCGCATCTGCACCTGCATCTAACAATGCCAATGCAGCATCACCTGTTGCAATGTTTCCGCCAATGACTTGCACTTGTGGATAGTTCGCTTTTACCCAACGTACACGCTCGATTACACCTGCAGAATGACCATGTGCAGTATCAACCACAATCGCATCGACACCCGCTTCTACTAATGCTTCAACACGGCTTGGCGTTTCTACACCTGTACCCACCGCAGCACCTACACGTAGACGACCCAAGTCATCTTTACAACTGTTTGGATACAATTCAGCTTTACGGAAGTCAGTCACCGTAATTAAGCCTTTTAGTTCATTATTTTCACCAACCACAATCACTTTTTCGATGCGATTTTTTTGTAAAAGTGCTTGGATATGTTCTTTAGATTCATTTTCACGAACTGTCACAAGACGGTCTTGACCTGTCATGATATTGCTAACAGGTTGTTCAAGATTGGTTTCGAAACGTGTATCACGACCTGTTACGATACCTACCACTTTACCGTCTTTTACAACAGGTACACCACTGATGTTATTTGCTTCTGTAATCGCAATCAACTCACGCACTGTCGTTTCTGGTGTCACAGTAATTGGATCTTTCACCATACCCGCTTCAAATTTTTTCACACGGCGTACTTCTGCAGCCTGAGCAGAAATGTCCATGTTTTTATGCAGGATACCGATACCGCCATTTTGCGCCATTGCAATCGCCATACGTGACTCAGTCACAGTATCCATTGCTGCTGAAACCATAGGAATATTCAGTTGAATGCCGCGGGTAAGGCGTGTCTTTAAAGAGACATCTTTTGGGAGGACAGTAGAATAGGCAGGGAGTAATAAGACATCATCAAAAGTAAGGGCTTCTTGAACGATGGTCAACATAACAGTCTCGCTGGTAATTTCCGTGAGCTATTATATACAAATTTCCGTTTAAATTTCATTTTTTATTGTCTTTTTTAAACTTGCATGGGACTTCCATATATACAAAATTTATCAAACTCTAGAAACTTGAATTGTTATTTTATGTTGAATGAAAAAATAAGACTTACTTTGAAGCATAGACACATGCCATTTCATACGTCTTGGGATCATACAAAATGAGTCTTAAATCCACAAAACGATATTGCACCTCCCATGTTTTGCCACGCAGTGGGAAGTCTTATTTACTCAAACCATAAGTGTCTGTGCACTCTGCATTGCCTATTCCCATTTCACTCATGAGCCAATGGGTTCGCGCCAAAGTAAAAGTACTGGTCGAATAGGCATAATCCGCAAGCAAAGTTAAAGCAATAAAAATACCCAGTCCTTTAACACACTTGGTCGTAGCCATCGTCATTACTTGGCAATACAGGTTCAATTTCAACCAATGGAATCAAGCCATGTGCAAAGCGTGCTTTATTACACTGTACATCGCCTGCTTGAACTTCCTTACAGCTTGAACTGCGTTGTTCATACATCGTACAGCTCACCTGCTGCCCAATCTCACCTGACAACATGACACAACGTGGATTTTTTTGATTGGTGCCTTTCATACATGAATAGACAGGGGTTAATTCTTCCACCACATCATCGGGCATGATCTCTCCTTCTGCCCAATAAAATGACACTCTAAAAAAGGCGCAACACGCCCCACAGCTTAAGCACGCATCCTGTGCTGGGATTTGAGACAACATATTTTTAAAATTCTCGTGGTCAAAAAAACCTCTTCCATTAAGTTACAATGAAAGAGGTTTAAAAAAGATTTTGGCACTGCAAATCTTAAAAATATTTTTTCTTCAACTCAATATTTTTTTCTAATTTTTTGTTCGCTTATTGTGGGCAGGTAAAAACCGTTTCATCCATCAAGTCGATGCCGCACTGTAAATTTTCGATCCAATCCAAAAATTCATTAATCATTGCTTTACCAACAAAAGGCGTTCCATGTTGTGGGACGATCATTTCAATGTCCATTTGTCGTACCATTTTCACCCATAAACGGATAATACGATTTGAACACATATAACGCTGATGAAAACCTTTCATCGTGGGAATATGTGCTGCAAAATTATCAATGGGTTTCGAAGCATCTTTGACCATAGATGCCCCCATATCACCTGAAAATAAAATTTTCGCAATCGGATCATAAAATTGGAAATTACCCACTGAATGTAAAAAGTGTGCAGGCACAACAATAATTTGACTTTGCCCTAGTGTAATTGAGCCCCCTTGGTCAGGTAATTCGATCAGACGCTCTAACCATCCACCTTTCATGCGATCACTCATAAATGCTGAGTTTAAATGCGGTAGGAAACGTGCCCATAATTTTGAAGCCACCACTTTGGCATCTGTATAAACGAGCCAACGTGGCATAGAGGTAATAATGTCAGGGTCTTGATGCGATGCCATAACATAATCAAGATTTTGCAAACGCGTATATTTATTGAGTTCCATCGTGAGGGGCACATAGGTCAAATCACCACCGGGATCTAACACTGCTGCTCTTTCATGATCTAAAATTAAAAACTGATTGGCTTGTACACCTTCACCTTTAACTAAACTCGTAAAACTAATGCATTTATGTGTACCATTATCAAACAGTACTTGCGATGTGGTGCGATCTAAAGCCATACCCCAACCTCTAAAAATTATTTATATATTTCACTTCTTTCATTTTCTTTTTCTACAAGCAATCAGACATTTATAGTACAATATGTCATTCAAACAATTTATAGATGAGAACCCCGATGAAAGAATACGAAAGCGTATTTTAAATTCCTTATAATTTATAAGTATTATGATCAAATTACAATTAAAACCCAATGTCAGATATCGAAATTTTGCAGTCATATTTAATAAATAGCATTGAGCTGATGAACAACTCAATGCAGCTGCAAAACCAAAATGATTTAACGATGAACTTTTAGAAAAAATAATGCTGTACTAAAGCGGCAACACCGATCACCAAGAAAATCAATGCACCAATTTTATGAATCAAAGAAATTGGTAATTTTTCTGCGAGTTTATTGCCAATAAATACCGCAGGTGCATTCACCAACATAATCCCTAATGTTGTCCCTAAAGTTACCCAACCGATACTGTCAAAACGAGCAGCTAAAGCAACGGTTGCGATTTGCGTTTTATCACCAATTTCTGCCAGAAAGAACAACACAAAAGTTGCCCCAAACACACCGTATTTTTGCCATTTGTTAATACTTTCAGACTCATCATCCAACTCATCTGGAATCAACATCCAACCTGCCATCGCAATAAAGCCAAGTGATACAATCCAAAGCAGTACTGTTGGACTCAACACAGTGGTAATCCATTGTCCTAGCAGTGCAGAAACCCCATGGTTAACTACAGTGGCCAAGAAAATAGCGATCAGAATCGGTATAGGTTTGCGAAATTTTGCCGCAAGAAGTAACGCAAGTAATTGTGTTTTATCACCCATTTCAGATAGGGCAACGACAACAAGCGAGATGAGGAAGGCATGTAACATGTCATATTCTCAGGCTAGCAATATTTACCAATGACTTATCCCTCCTGCTAGCCTTGTATCATGATATTTACCATGACATGCGGAGTGATAAATCAAAGGTCTTGCCAACAAAAGATATGCTTAAAAAGCAGATTGGTTCTTTGCTATGATGACCATGTTCTGTTGAACAATTATGTTGACCATCACCTATTCACAACTAAAATGCATGTGAATAGCGGCTACTCCCCAATGAAGTGTAGAACTAGTTTACAATGTCTATAAAAATTTTACAGCTATTTTTCCAATAATTTACTTGAAAGACCTATCTTCACTCATGACGACAACCCATTTTTCCGAATATGTTGAGCAACACTCATCTCCTCAAACGATTTTTGTCCTTGGTGGTGGTCCTTCATTAAAAAAACATGATTTGACACCACTGAATACACCCGAACATTTCGTCATCTGCTGCAATCAAGCATTTCAACTGATTCCATCAGCAAAAATCACTCATCACAGTGACTATGCGTGGTGGGAGCAATATCAGTCTCGCTTAGCAAGCGAATTTCGAGGTGATTTCATCACAGGCTGTGGTCTAGGTAATAGCAAAACTTATCCTAAAGCGGTGACCGAACTCAAAATTACGCCACCGACACAGTGGGAACAGCTCTTTAGCTCAACGATGCAGGTCTACGGCAATAACTGCGGCTTGCAGGCAATGTGTATTGCCCATTTATTTCAACCACAAAATATTGTGCTCATTGGCTTTGATTTCAAAACTGAAAATGGACAAAGTCATGGCTATGCAACAGAAAATTCTGCCTCAATAAAACGTTATGAATCTTTTTGGCGTATGTTTTTGAGGGATTTTGCTGATTTTGAAAAAATTAAAGCCAAACAATGGAAAAAAGTATTTACTGACCGCCCTTTACCTAGCATTTGGAATATCAATCCTGATTCAACCTTGTCAATTTATGATCGAAGCAAAAATTTGAGCGATTTTCTATAAATTTTAAACTTAGTCAAAATAAAACCCCGCCGTAGCGAGGTTCTCATTCAGATTAAAAATTTAATTTATAGCAAAATATTACGGATATCTGCCAATAATTTAGTCAGCTTATTGGTGAAACGTGCTGCATCTGCACCATTAATCACACGGTGATCATAAGACAATGAAAGCGGCAACATCAGTTTTGGATCAAAAGCCTCACCATTCCATACAGGTTGCATAGTCGCAGGTGAAATACCCAAAATCGCCACTTGCGGCCAGTTCACTAATGGTGTGAATGCTGTGCCACCAATGGAGCCTAAGCTGGTAATGGTAAAGTTAGCCCCTTGTAAATCTTTCGGTGAAAGTTTTTTATCACGGGCTTTTTTACTGAGCTCACCCAATTCAATCGCAATTTGCTTAATTGATTTTTGGTCAGGGTTACGCAGTACAGGAACAGTCAAGCCATCTGGTGTTGCAACCGCAATACCCATATGAATTTCATGACGTAGCACAACTGACTTTTGATCATCAGCCAAGTGCCCTGCAAAATAAGGTTCTTCTTTCAACAAGAATGCCACCGCTTTAGCAATGAATGCCAAAATCGTCAGGCTAATACCATCTTGCTTGAATTTACCTTTCAGTTCACCACGCCAAGCTTCAAGTTCAGTAATGTCTGCCAAATCAAACTGCGTCACTTGTGGAATAAAGTTATTCAATGACAATTGTGGTACTGACACTTGCTGTAAACGCGTCATTGGTGCAATTTCACTGCCACCAAATGCACTAAAGTCAGGCAATGCAGGCAAGCCTGAAGCAACCTGAGTCACTGCTGCTTGTGGTGCAGATGGTGGTGCAGTTAAGCGTTGTTTAACATAAGCAAAAACATCTTCTTTGACGACACGATCATGCGGACCTGAAGACTCAACTTGCGCTAACAATACACCAAGTTCACGAGCCAGTTTACGTACAGCAGGACCCGCATAGACTTTGGCATTTTCAGCCTGTTGTTCTTTGCTCAGTTTATCCGAGGTATGGGCAAGATGTGCTTGCGGCTCTACTACTTTTTCTGCTTTTGGTGCAGCTTTTGTTTCAGTCTGTGCTGCAGCTGCTTTTTCTTTAGCAACTTCAGAAGGTTTGACATCAGCAACCCCATCAATCGTCACTAAAGGCATGCCTTGTTTGACGTCTTGGTTTTCACTTACATGAATTGCTTTGATCGTGCCCGCAACGGTACTTGGTACTTCAACTGAAGCTTTATCGGACTCAACAACAACCAAACTCTGATCTTTTTCAACACGATCACCGACGCTGACCAAAATCTCAGACAAAGATGCTTTATCTACACCCAAATCAGGTACAGCAATCTCTACAGGGCCGGCTTGTACAGTTGTTGCCTCAGCTTTCGGCGCTTCAGCAGGCGTAGATGCTACAGGGCTCGCTTTGGTTTCAGCAACTGCCACAGTCTCTTGGGCAACTGATACTGTTTTCACAGTAATTAAAACCACACCCTCTTTGACACTGTCGCCTTCTTTGACGATCACGCTTTCTACAGTACCTGCAACCGTGCTCGGGACTTCTACAGTGGCTTTGTCAGATTCAACCACCACGATGCTGTCATCAACCGCGATTTCATCGCCTGCTTTCACCAAAATCTCACCGACCAGTGCTTTTTCCACACCAATGTCAGGGACTTTGACTTCAACAGTTTGCGATGTTGTTATAGGAGATGCTGTTTCAGCTTTGGGCTGTTCAGCAACCGTTTCTGCTTGTGTAGGTTCTACTTCTACTTTTTCTTCGACTTGCGTAGATTCTGATTGCGTTGCTTCCGCTTCAGCAGATTCAACTTCAATCAGCACTGCACCTTCAGAAACTTCATCCCCTTCAGTAACTGCAATGTTTTTAACCACGCCTGCCGAAGTGCTTGGCACTTCAACAGAGGCTTTATCCGATTCGAGTAATACAATACTGTCATCTACAGCAATCGTATCACCCACTTTTACCAAAATCTCAGCGACAGTGGCTTTATCTACACCAATATCAGGAGTTTTAACTTGCATTATTTATTCTCCTCAGTTGGTTCTGCATATGCTGCAACATCTTGTACTGAAGGATGCGCCTGTGGTAACCAAGCCACTGGACGATCAACATCAAGTTCAAATGAAGAAATCGCATCTTTCACTAAACGTGGATCTACTTCGCCTTCATCTGCGAGTTTTTTCAGCGTTGCAACCACAATGTGTGCAGCATCAACACCAAAATAACTACGCAAATTGCCACGAGTATCTGAACGACCATAACCATCTGTACCCAAAGTCACATATGGACGGCTGTCTGGCAAATAAGCACGGATCTGTTCACTGTATGCGCGCATATGATCGGTTGCTGCAACCACAATACCATCTGTGCCACGGAGTTGCTGCGATACCCAAGACTCTTGACCATCTTCAAGTGGATGTAAACGGTTGTATTCTTCAACTGCCATACCATCGCGTGCTAACTCGTTAAAGCTTGTCGCACTCCAAATATTGGCATGAATTTGATATTCATCTTTTAAGATTTGTGCAGCTTTAATCACTTCACGCAGAATCACACCTGAACCAATCAACTGAACTGTCGCTTTGTCATCTTTTTCGAATAAATACAGACCTTTTTTAATACCTTCAATCGCTTCTTGTGGCAATGCAGGCTGATCGTAGTTTTCATTCATTAGTGTCAAGTAATAGAACACACGCTCTTGATTGACATACATGCGTTGTAAACCATCATGCACAATCACGGCCAACTCATAACCAAAGCAAGGATCATAAGCCACACAGTTTGGAATCGTTGCAGCTAAAATATGTGAATGACCATCTTGGTGCTGTAAGCCTTCGCCATTCAGAGTTGTACGACCTGCAGTTGCACCACACAAGAAACCTTGTGCTTGAGAGTCACCCGCTGCCCATGCAATATCACCAATACGTTGGAAACCGAACATTGAGTAGTACATATACATCGGGATCATTGGCAAATTATTGGTTGAATAACTTGTACCTAATGCCGACCAAGCACTCATCGCCCCTGCTTCATTGATCCCTTCTTGTAACATGTGACCATCTTTTGCTTCACGATAGTTCATGAGCTGTTCTTGGTCTTCAGGAGTATAGTTCTGACCATGTGCAGCATAGATACCCAGCTGACGGAACATACCTTCTAAACCGAAAGTACGTGCTTCATCAGGTACAATTGGCACAACACGATCTTTAATCGCTTTTTCTTTCAACAATGCAGCAATCAAACGCACCATCACCATAGTCGTTGATTGTTCTTTACCGCCACTGCCTTTGAGCACACCATCAAAAACTGAAAGTTCAGGAATCGCCAACGCTTCACTTTCTTTACGACGTGCAGGTAGATAACCACCTAATGCTTCACGGCGTGCTTTCATGTATTTCAATTCAGGAGAGTTTTCACCCGGACGATAGAAAGGTAGCTCTTCCAAGTCTTCATCTTTAAATGGCAGATTGAAACGGTTACGGAAATACTTCAATGATTCCAAATGCATTTTCTTGATTTGGTGCGTTTTGTTAACCGCTTCAATTTCTTCAGACAAACCATAACCTTTTACGGTTTTTGCCAAAATCACTGTAGGTTGGCCATTACTCGTCATCGCTGCGGCATAAGCTGCATACACTTTGTATGGATCATGACCACCACGATTGAGATTTTCAATATCTTCATCGCTCAAAGCTTTAACAAGCGCTTCCGCTTCAGGATATTTACCAAAGAAATGCTCACGCGTATATCCACCACCTTTCACTTGGTAACGCTGATAATCACCATCTAATGCTTCCTCCATACGCGCTTTCAAAGCACCTGAAGCATCTTTATCTAATAAAGGATCCCAATGACGACCCCAGACGACTTTAATCACACGCCAGCCTGCACCACGGAATAATGATTCAAGTTCTTGAATAATCTTACCGTTACCACGTACAGGGCCATCAAGGCGCTGTAAGTTACAGTTCACCACCCAAATGAGATTGTCTAATTTTTCACGACCTGCGAGTGAAATGGCACCTAAACTTTCTGGTTCATCCATCTCACCATCACCGAGGTAAGCCCAAACTTTGCGATCTTCTTCTTTGATTAAACCACGATTCATCAAATATTTTTGAATATGTGCTTGATAAATTGACATGATTGGCCCCAAACCCATCGATACGGTTGGGAACTGCCAATAATCAGGCATCAAATAAGGATGTGGGTAACTTGAAAGACCTTGACCACCGACTTCACGACGGAAATTATTGAGCTGATCTTCAGTCAAACGCCCTTCTAAATAAGAACGTGCATAAATCCCTGGTGCACAGTGACCTTGATAGTAAATCATGTCACCACCAAAGTGATCACTATTGGCGCGGAAGAAGTAGTTAAAGCCAACATCATACAACGTCGCAGAAGATGCAAAACTTGCCAAGTGACCACCTAAATCATCACCTGTTTTGTTGGCACGTAAAACCATTGCCAATGCATTCCAACGGATGAGCGCACGGATACGACGCTCCATATCTGGATCACCTGGCATAGCAGGTTGTTCTTCTACTGGGATCGTATTTAAGTAAGGAGTATTTAGTCGCTGAATAGGGACATGCTTCGAAATTGCTTGTTGGTATAATTTTTCGAGCAAAAAAGCAGCACGTTCACTGCCCATATGTTGCAACACAGAATCAAAGGCATCTTGCCATTCTTGTGTTTCCTGTGCGTCAGTATCACCATAATACGCCATGTTTCACCTACTCCTTAGACTAATTTTCTATATCTTATATGTATCATGTTTTAGAGGTGTTAAGTTATCGTTACAGATGAATGTAGAGCTGTTGTATTATTTAGTAGCTAAATACATACTGACCAAATATCACACAAAGCAACAAAAAACCGCCAATAAAGGCGGTTTTATATACACTTAAGATTTTATTTGATGATAGTCTATTGAAATATAGAATTCACTATGCATCCACACTCAAACAATATACATCAATCGAATGGTGCGTGATTATGGCAACATTGCTAAATAGGTAGATGGATTTTTACGTTGACCATCTTTCACTACTTCATAATGTAAATGTGGGCCTGTACAACGCCCCGTACAACCAACATTAGCAATATGTTCACCTGCTTTCACCTGATCACCCACACGAGCAATTAAGCGTGAAGCGTGTGCGTAACGTGTTAAATAACCATTACCATGGTTAATTTCGACATATTGACCATAGCCTGTACCCCAACCTGACTTGGTCACAATACCTGGACCTGTTGCATAGATTGGCGTACCACTTGGTGCTGACATGTCTAAACCAGAGTGATTTTCTGCACGACCACCCATGGTACGACCACCATAATTTGAACTTACACGTTTTAAATCAGGTAATGGATGCGTCACTAACCATGAATATGGAGAGCCTGCTGAATAGCGAGACCCTGTAGATGCAACATGTGAAGAAGAAAGTGCTGCTGAACCGTATTTCTGAGCAATTGTTGCATTGTTCAATTCAATTGATTTTTCATTTGATGTACGTAAATGCGGTTGAAATGTTACACTGCCTGGAATATCCATATCATCAGGATGTGTATAAGAGCCTTGAGACAATGTTTTCGAAAGCTGCTCTAAACGATCTGGAGCAGAAGGATTAGAAACATCTAATTGAACTAAATCTGCGAATGCAACCGATGCAGCAGAAGCTGCTAAAGAAAATGCCAATAAAATACGTCGCGAATGCATAAAAACCTCTTTTAACTGTTCTTAGTCAAGTTCCTTGAGTGATCTCGTCCTTGATATCTACTGAAACGAGGGCTTAAGATAAGACATAACTATGTAGGAATAATGTATGTCTGAACCTAAAAATCTCTTCCATCAAACAAGACAACACGTAAAAACAGGAAACTTATCGTTTCTAAAAAAGCAAGTTGCCGAATGGCAAAGACTTACTAAATTAATTCAACCCTTATTACCTCAACCAGAAGTATGGCAGGTCGTATGTTATCAATACGGTATTTTGACGATTACCGGTGAAAATCAAGCTATGATCAGTCAGCTCGGTTATCTTCAAAAACAATATATTTCTCAATTATCACAATTAGAAGAGTTGAAAGATTTACAAAAAATTCAAATTCGCCTTCGCACAAGAAAAGTAGAACCTATACTTTCAAATAAACCCGTTCAAACCCTTACTCCCGCAACGCAAGAAATGTTACAACACGCTGCAAGCTTTGTGAACGATGCTAAGCTTAGCCAAGCTTTGTTACGTTTGGCAAGCAATAAAAAGTAAACAAGAAAATAAAAATTAATATATTGTATTTACAAAAAGCCAAATAAGTCACATTTTTAAATGTTACTTTATAACATACCTACTCAAAAGCAAGGACTTATAAGACCTGTACATATTGAATAGGACAAGAAGATATGTCATTAAATGTTACAATTTCATAGCTGCTTGGATCACTTTTAACATTGCGTAAAAGCTGATTATTCAGGGCATGACCCGATTTATAACCGTCAAACTTGGCAATAATTTGATGACCAAGCAAATATAAATCCCCTACCGCATCTAAAATTTTATGTCGTACAAACTCATCTGCAAAGCGTAAACCTTCTTCATTTACTACCCCAGTATCATCTAGCCCCACAGCATTATCTAGGCTTGCACCCAGCGCTAAATTATGCGCTTTGAGATAATCTAAATCCTTCATAAAACCAAAAGTACGTGCACCACTCACTTCATACACAAAAGTTTCAGTCGAGAAATCAATAGTTGCAGACTGGTATTCTTTAGCAAAGGCAGGATGATCAAAATCAATTTCAAAATTAATTTGAAAACCATTATGAGGGGTAAAAACAGCTTTTTTATCCTCAATTAATGCTTCTACAGGCTTGAGCATACGAATAAATTTTTTGGGTGCATCCTGCTCAACCAAACCGCCTTGCATTAATAAGTAGATAAATGGTCCTGCACTGCCATCCATGATCGGAATTTCAGAGGCAGAAACTTCAATAATTAAATTGTCGATGCCTAAACCTGCAATGGCACTCGTCACATGCTCAATCGTTCCCACTTTGGCGTCATGTTCAACCAAATTGGAGCACATAAAGGCTTCTTGCACCAGCATAGCATCAGCACGAATTTCTACAGGCGGATTTAGGTCAATACGGCGAAATACAATACCCCCATCAGCAACATGTGGCAAAAAGTTAATCATCACTTTTTGTCCACTATGCAGTCCGATGCCACTCGCTTTCACGACACGTTTCAGGGTACGCTGTTTCAACATGCTTCTGTGTTCTTCAACCTAAATCTGCTATACGTTAGCACATTTAGCCATTGATAAAAAACAAAAAAGGCAGTAAAACTTACTGCCTTTTTCGATCATCATCAGTATTTATTTAAATAATCAATTATTTACGTTGTTGATTCTTCAAATAATCTTGAATGCTCATCGGTGTAGAACGTGGTGATGCACTGGTATTCGCAACAGGCGCATCATTGTTCTGACGCTTACTGATCGCAGGAATATCATCCTCATCTACAGCATTTTGAGTAGATTGCTGTACATTTGCAGCAACACTTACAGGAGTACGGCGTTTTACTTCTGCTTCATTGGCATTACGTGTTAGACCTGTGGCAATCACAGTCACACGAATTTCATCACGTGCATCTGGATCAAATACTGTACCAAAGAAGACTTCGCCTTCATCAAGGTCAACAATCTGATTGACAACATCTGTGATAATTTCAGTTTCACGTAATGTAACATCCGCACCACCAGTAATGTTAATCAAAACGCCTTTGGCATTCATGATATTCACATTATCTAATAATGGGCTACGAATCGCTAAACGTGCAGCTTCTTCAGCACGATCTGGACCACTGCTCTTACCTTCACCCATCATGGCATAACCACGGGTACTCATTGCAGTTTTTAAATCGGCGAAGTCAAGGTTAATATGACCCGGACGAACAACTAAATCAAAAATACTACGCACAGCATTTAACAATACATCATCTGCTTTGCGGTAAGCATCTTGCATAGAGATGTCACCATACACACTAAGTAAGCGCTGATTTGGAATAATAATCAATGAATCAACATGTTGTTCTAAAGCTTCAATACCTTTTTCTGCTGAGCGTTGACGGCGGCGACCTTCAAAGTTAAATGGTGTTGTTACCACACCCACTGTCAAAATACCCATTTCTTGAGCAATTTCAGCAACAACTGGCGCAGCACCTGTACCTGTACCACCGCCCATACCCGCAGTCACGAATACCATGTCCGCACCTTCAAGGTGTTGGCGAATCAATTCACGACTTTCTTCAGCAGCAATTTGACCTACATCAGGGTTTGCACCTGCACCCAAACCACGGGTACTTTGTTCACCGAGTTGAATTTTAAATGGGGCATTCATACGATCTAAAGCTTGTTTATCCGTATTTGCACAAACAAATTTTACGCCTTTAATGTCCGACTGCACCATATGCTGTACGGCATTACCACCACCACCACCAACACCAAATACAGTAAAACGGGCTTGACCGTTACTATCGGTTTGTTCATCTTCTAAAAATTCAAATGAGGCCATGACCTTTAGATTTCCTACTTAATGTATGGCAGTCACTTAAGCCCGTATACTGCCTTGATCTTCAATAATAAAATTTGTTTTAGGATGCTGCTCATTGTTAAACTTGTCAAGTATAGGACGACATACTTACAACTTTTTAACAATATTCCAAAAAATCAAACCTAAAAAATACCTTTCAATTTGTTATTCATTGCAGTCCAACCATTGGCTATCCGCTCCCAAACTGAGCGATGGCTATTGACTTCTGGTTCTTCTACAGCATCTTGCATTTCACTTTGACTAAATAACAATAATCCTGACGCAGTTGCATACATCGAACGGCGTAAAGCAGATAAATGTTGGTCATCTGCATATACATTTACTGTGGGATTCCCCAAATGTGCTGAAACACCTAACATTCTACGTGCTAACGTTACCATACCTTCGATTTGACATACATCCCCTGTTAATACCACACCATGATATAAACTTGGCAATGCACCACGTTGTTCTAATTCATCACGTACCAAACCTAAAATTTCTTCATAGCGAGCAATGATAATTTCAGCAAGTTCAATGCGGCTGATGGTTTGTGGACCATCAATTGCTTCAAACTGAATCATATGCTCAGGTTTGACTTGATGAATATCTACACAACCATAGAGTAACTTAATTCGCTCTGCTTCTTCTGTAGTGGTTTGTAATACAGCTGCAATATCTCGCGTGACATTTTCACCACCACGTTGAATGGTATGTGCAAGTACCAAATGACCTTCAATATATACGGCAATATTGGTCGTGCCTGCGCCAATATCGAGCAAGCAAACCCCATATTCTTTTTCGTCTTTTAGCAAACTACCTTCTGCTGTTGCTAAACAAGATACCACCATTTTCTCAACAGAAATATTGGCACCTTTCATTGCACGATCAAGATTCTGCATGGTTGCAATCGGCATCATCATGAGCTGATAATGCGCAGTCATACTATGTGCAGTCAAATTAATTGGATTTTGTACCCATTCTTGTGAATCATCCAATTCAAAGCCCAAAGGGACAGCCGTTGCTAAATAATGATCTGCAGTTAAATGACTGGCTTTAGCCAAATCTAATGCACGAACAACTTCTGAAGTCGTAATCGTTCGATCTGGATTCGCAATTGGGGTACGTCCCACAGCATAATGACTTTGTAATTCTGTACTAGGGATAGAAACCCATGCCGAATGTACACGACATTCTGCCATGTCTTCCGCTTCTTGCACGGCTTGTTTTATGGCATTGGTCACTTTATCTAGGCTAACAATTTTGCCTTTATTCATGCCTTTATTACGTGCGCTTGCCATACCAATAACCTGAATATTATCAGGGGCATGCACCTTACCTATTAGAACTGAAACTTTATGTGTCCCAATGTCTATCGCAACAACTGAGGGAACAGCTTCACTCATCACTTCACTACCATTATCTTCATATTGTTTATCTTTGGCTTATCGCCTCTTATAAAGCCATCTATTATGGCTGTACTATGCTTGGATCTGCAACGCTTGGGTCATTGTTCGTTACAACAAAGCCACCATTTAAAATTTTTGGCATTTTTGCATCTTTCCATTGAATCGCAAGACCATTTCGATAACGCAAATCAATGGCAGCAATATTTGACCAAACAGGTTTTAAATCAGTTTGTGCCAAATGACTTAAACGTTGTAATTTACTCATGGTTTGATCTTGGTCAACAATAATGCGCATACCCGAATCAAACTGCATAAACCATGTCATTCGTTCTGTTAAATACAACTCTTTCAACCGAAGATGAGTAGGATGAAATAATTGATTAATCTCATTATAGCGACGCATCATAACTTTAGATTGGCTCAGTGGCCCATGCAAAAGTGGCAAATTTTGATGATTGCGTAACTGTGCTTCACTATACACATCGCCACTGTCACTCAACAATCGTCCTGTTCCCCAACGTGCAATTGCATGACGTGGCATCACTCGAACACGAATCCCATTGGGCCATGCACGAGCGACAACAACGCGATCTACCCAAGATACTTCTAATGCCCGATCTCGAATTTGCTCTAAGTCAGAAGTAAAATAATTATCCTTGACCACAGGGGCTAAATATTGCGACAGCATTTGATTTTCGATAGGTGAATCTACACCCACCACTTGCAAAGTCGCGACTTTAGCATCTGTCACAACTTTATATAAACCAAACAAACCAGCAACCAATACTAAAAAAGCCACACACAGCAAGACCCACCCACCAGCATGAATTAACTTTTCTTTACGAGTGGGCGGCTTCTCATGTATTGAAGTAATTGCTGCCTTTTTACGGCGCATCGAAGCAGGGAGTTGAGCCATAAATTAGTGTGTATCGCCCAAAGTCTGTTCTAAAATTGCCACACAAAGTTGATCAAACTCATAACCAACCGCTTGAGCAGCTTTTGGTACTAATGAATGACTGGTCATACCTGGCACAGTGTTAACTTCAAGCAACCAGAAATTACCTTGTTCATCTAGCATGGCATCAATACGCCCCCAACCACTTGCACCCACAGCTTGGAAAGCACGTAAGCATAGTTCTTGCAGTTGTTTTTCTTCTGTTTCGCTTAAACCACACGGAATTCCATATTCAACGTCGTTGCGGTTATATTTTGCTTCATAATCATAGAATGCAACATCCGCAGGCGGTTGTAAGCGAATGACAGGTAAAGCCTGTCCATTTAAAAAGGCAATGGTATATTCACGCCCTGTAATCCATTTTTCCGCCATCACAACAGCATCATGAACTGTTGCTTTTTCAATAGCTTTTGCTAGATCTTCAGCTTTTTCAACCTTACTCATCCCTACACTTGAACCTTCATGTACAGGTTTGATGATTAAAGGTAAGCCTAAACTTTCAATCACTTCATTTAAGTTTGAATCTTTAGAAATGATACGATACGGTGCAGTCGGCAATGCTGAACCTTGCCAAATTTGTTTGGTTTTAACTTTATCCATGCCAATTGCAGAACCTTGCACACCAGTTCCTGTATAAGGAATGTTTAACCACTCCAAAACACCTTGGATCTGACCATCTTCACCACCACGACCATGCAAGACAATAAAAGCACGATCGTAATTTACAAGTTCCGTCACACTACGTTCTTGTGGATCAAAGCTTTCAGCATTTACTCCTGAACGTAATAATGCTTCTAATACAGCTTTACCACTATCTAATGACACCTCACGCTCAGCAGATTTACCACCAAGCAACACCGCTACTTTGCCGAATTTAGAAGCATTTGACACGTTTAAATCCTTAAACTTATATGTTAGTCAATTTAAATTAAAATATTGGGTTTCACTATTTTTCTGTCAAACAATAAAAACCCAACATTGTAAATTATTTTAAATACAATTGATTTTGAGCCAATTCTATCGAAATTGCACCCACGTTACCCGCACCTTGTGTTAATAACAAGTCATTCGCTTGTAACACTTTTTGTATAACGTTCTGCAAATTACCTTCAACAGGATCAATCAAAATCGGCTCAACTTCGCCACGTAGGCGAATACTACGCGCCAATGAGCGGCTATCCGCACCCACAATCGGTTTTTCACCCGCAGGATATACCTCTAAAAGTAATAGTTGATCGACTTGTGACAACACATCAACAAAGTCATCAAAACAATCACGTGTACGACTGAAACGATGAGGTTGGAACATCATCACTAAGCGACGATCTGGATGACTCGCACGTGCCGCTTTAATGGTCGCTTCAACTTCTTTAGGATGGTGACCATAGTCATCGACAAGTTTTACATTGCCTTCGCCAAGCGCAAATTCACCTTGTACTTGGAAACGACGACCCACGCCACTAAAGCTTTCTAAAGCACGTGCAATAGCAGCATCTGAAACACCTTCATCGGTTGCAATACCAATCGCAGCCAAAGCATTTAAAATATTGTGTAAGCCTGGCAAGTTAATGGTTAAACGTAAAGGTTCACGATCTTTACGTAAAACAGTAAAGCTTGATTGCATGCCTGTTTGTTCAACATCGATTGCACGAATATCATTATCTTCATTAAAACCATACGTTAAAACGGGACGACCGATACGCGGCATAATTTCGCGAATATTAGCATCATCACCACAGACGACAGCTAAACCATAAAATGGCATTTTTTGTAAAAATTTGACGAAGGTATCTTTTAATACGTCAAAGCTACCGCCATAAGTGTCCATATGGTCTGCATCAATATTCGTGACAATCGCAGCCATTGGCTCTAAGTGTAAGAATGATGCATCTGACTCATCCGCTTCAGCAACAATATAACGGCTTGCTCCAAGTGCAGCATTTACACCTGTACGATTGAGTAATCCACCAATCACATAAGTTGGATCCATATTTTCTTCAGCAAGCATGCAAGTGACTAAGCTGGTTGTTGTCGTTTTGCCATGCGTGCCCGCAACTGCGATCCCATGACGATAACGCATTAACTCACCCAACATTTCGGCACGACGAACAACAGGAATGCGGTTTTCAATTGCTTCTTTAACTTCAAGATTTTCAGGGTCAATGGCAGTTGAAACCACCAATACATTTGCACCTTGAATATTTTGAGCTGCATGCCCGATATAAACTTTAATCCCGTTTTCTTCAAGCTGTGCCGTTGTTTTAGATGCCTTAATATCAGAGCCTGAAACTTTATAACCTTGGTTTTTCAATACTTCGGCAATACCACACATTCCTGCACCACCAATACCCACAAAATGGATATGCTTAATACGGCGCATTTCAGGAATTTTAATCAGGTTTTTTGCTTTATCAGCTGGGCTTGTTGGAGACATAATCAACTCTAACTTACAAATCTTGAATTAAACCAACCACACGCTGTGTTGCGTCAGGTTGGGCTTGTTGACGAGCTTTAACCGCCATTTCCATCAATAATTGGCGATTCATCAACGGCGTTAATAAATCCTTTAACGAATCAGGTGTCATGGTGGCTTGTGGACAAATTTTTGCAGCACCAATTTTTTCCAAAAAACGAGCATTTGCTGTTTGATGGTCATCCACTGCGCTTGGTAAAGGGACAAAAACCGCAGCGACACCCGCAGTTGCAACTTCAGTTACAGTGAGTGCGCCTGCACGACAAATAATTAAATCAGCGTCACTATACGCTTTTGCCATATCTTCAATGAATTGCTGAACTTCAACGTGCAAAGTTTCAGGTAAATTTGCATATAATGCTTGTGTGGCTTCTTGCTTATTTTGACCACATTGATGATAAACATTCAGTGGAACATTAAGCTGTTTCAACGCTTGTGGTACACATTCATTTAAAGCTTGTGCACCTAAAGAACCACCCACAATGAGAATACGAATGGGTTCACCTGAATTTTCACGTTCTTTATAACGATAAGATGGATTATAAATTGCGGTAATTTCTGCACGCACAGGATTACCTGTTGTCACAATTTTTTCAGATGCAGGAAAGGTATTTGGGAATGCCTGACATACTTTTTTTGCTACACGTGAAAGTTGTGTATTGGTAAAGCCCGCCACAGCATTTTGCTCATGAATAATCACAGGAATACCCAATAAACGGGCAGCCAAACCACCCGGACCTGCAACATACCCCCCAAAGCCTGCAACAGCATCAACTTTGAGCTTCTTCATATAGCGCATTGCGCTTAAGGTTGCTTTTAAAATTTTAAAAGGTGCTGCTAATTTACGGACAAGACCATTGCCACGTACACCTTGAATATCAATTTGATAAATTGGAATATCATGTTGTTTTAATAAACGATTTTCCATTCCCGCCGGGGTTGCTAACCATGAGACTTGGCACCCTTGTTGTTGCAACTCTTTAGCGACCGCTAAGGCTGGAAATACATGCCCACCTGTACCTGCTGCCATCATCATGACATGCTTAGGTGTAGTTTGTTGAGGTTTGCTCACAGTCTAATTCTTCAATACCAAAAATAAAATTTAACGAGTCTTTAAGCAGACAATTGTAATCACAAACCATGAGAGGGAAAAGTTTATTTACTTTTTTTCACCTGACACTTCATTGTTTTTTTCTACTGATTTGAAAGTTTAAACTAGTTTTGTTATTAATCTATCAGAAAATACTTATTTTTGTACAATTTATATATTTTAAATCGGGATTCCTGTATGCCTTAAGTATTAACCGTACCTTTCTCTTTATATGAAAAATTTATCTATAAACTTAAAAATTGTTTTTATAGAAATATATTTTATTCTCTTTATACTCAAATTTTACTTAAAAATTATTCATGGAAGAATAGACATCGTGACACAACATAATTCACGACATGATCTTTGGATTATTGCAGC
Organism: Acinetobacter sp. 251-1; assembly: GCF_030329305.1. Classification (NCBI taxonomy): domain Bacteria; kingdom Pseudomonadati; phylum Pseudomonadota; class Gammaproteobacteria; order Moraxellales; family Moraxellaceae; genus Acinetobacter; species Acinetobacter sp. 251-1. Next base: position 169,202 of record NZ_JACANS010000009.1, read on the forward strand.
AGGATATTTGGCTGCGATTCATGTCGGTAAACTCTCCCCTATTCTGCCTATTTTACAAAAACAACTTGATCTAAATCTTGCCCAAGCAGGACTTGCTTTGTCTTTAGTACAAGCGGCAGGTATGTTATTTGCGTTATGTTTAGGAAGTTTTAGTGAGAAAGTTGGGCTTAAACAGTGTTTTATTGCAGGTTTAGTGATTTTAGGCTGTGCAAGTTTAAGTGGTGTTTTTATTCATTCACTATTCAGTTTATTTTTCTTTAGATTTTTTGAAGGAATTGGCTTTTTATTGATTACCCTCACTGCCCCTGCAATTTTAAAAAGAATTTGTGATCCACAAAAAATGAATGTAAAAATGGGCATCTGGGGGTCTTATATGGGACTCGGTGTAGGGATTGCCATGCTCAGCATTCCGTTATTATTACAGTACTTTTCTTGGCAACATATTTGGTTTGGTTTAGGACTGCTCTGTTTAGGCTTTGCCGCAATTGTGCAAGTTTTACTTCGTCTTCCACGTACACATTCAACACAGACCTCATCATTATCATTTTTAAGTGTTGTTAAAATGACATTGCGTCATGCACCTGTTGTCTGTTTAGCCATCATTTTTGCTGCTTATACCAGTCAATGGCTGACCGTCATTGGTTTTTTACCAAGTATTTATCTCAATGCAAAAATTGATTTTCAAGTTGCAGGGATATTAACAGCTCTTGTTTCTATTTCTAATATTGCCGGAACATTGGCTGCAGGTGCACTTTTACACCATGGGATTACGGCTAAAAAACTCATCATTACAGGTTTTTTGACCATGTGTACGATGTGTTTCGTTATGTTCGTATTCAATCAATATTTACCATTTCCAATTCAATATTTAAGTGTCATTATTTTTTCTGCTGTAGGTGGGCTGATTCCTGCAACTGTTTTTGCGATTACTTTAAATTACGCACCTCATCCGAATGCAATTGCAGCAAGTGTCGGTTTAGTATTACAAATCTCAGCTTTTGGACAATTTATACTGCCACCTCTGAGTGGAATGCTCGTTTCATATACACACAATTGGAGCAATATTGTCTGGATTACCACAGCTTTGTCTTTACTTGGCATTGGTGCAGTTTGGCAATTATTTAAAGCGTACCCCTTAAAAATACAATAAATGTCATTTAAAAATTTCAGACATATTAAAAAACACCAGCTTGATGCTGGTGTTTTCAAACCGACTTAAAACGATTAACATCCTGCTTCTAGGACAGTAAATAAGTCATCAGCAATTGAGGTGCCAAATTGTGTATCAATTTCTCGAATACACGTTGGGCTGGTGACATTAATTTCAGTGACATAGTTGCCAATCACATCTAAACCAACAAAAACTAAGCCTTTTTCTTTTAAAAATGGACCCACTTTTGCTGCAATTGCTTTGTCATTTTCAGTCAATGGTCGAGCTTCACCTAAACCACCTGCTGCCAAGTTACCACGCACTTCTCCATTTTGTGGAATACGTGCCAAGCAATATGGAACAGCTTCACCATTGATCATGAGAATACGTTTATCACCATCCACAATTTCAGGAATATAACGCTGTGCCATGATTGGTTGTGTGCCATTATTTGTTAAAATTTCAATGGTTGAACCAATATTTACCCCATCTTGGTATAAACGGAAAATACCCATTCCCCCCATACCATCTAAAGGTTTAACAATCACATCACCATGTTCTTTTAAAAACTCACGAATCAGGCTTTGTTGTGACGTCACTAAAGTCGGCACTTGTAGCTCAGGGAACTGAGTTGCAAATAGTTTTTCGTTACAGTCACGCAGGCTTTGTGGCTTATTAATAATCCATGCACCTTCACGCTCTGCTTGTTCTAAAATATAAGTGGTATAAACAAAGTTCATATCAAATGGTGGATCTTTACGCATCAACACCACATCATAATCAGCCAAAGATTGCTTTTGTTTTTCACCCAATTCGTAATAGTGGTTGTAATCTTCAAATACTGTTAAAGGATGAATTAAGCCAAACGCTTTACCTTGATCAATATATAAATCTTGCTGTAATGCATAGCCGAGTTCATGCCCACGTCGTGATGCTGCCCATAACATTGCCATGGTTGAATCTTTTTTCAGATTTACATTTTCAATCGGGTCCATCACTACAAGTACGCGCATTTTTAAGCTCTTTTTCAATGTTTAATGGTTTTAGTATAGCGGAGATTTTTCTTGCATTTATGCCATTTTCAGTAAAGCTTTGATGAATTATATTTTTAAATATTTTAAGGATAAATATGCAACAAGCCATAATTGCTTTTCATATAGACCATGAAGGTCATTGGGTGGCTGAGCTTGCTTGCGGTCATACGCAACATGTTCGTCATACACCACCTTGGCAAAATCGTCCGTGGGTAATGACTGAACAAGGGCGAAGAGAAAAAATTGGGATGATGTTGAAATGTAAAGCCTGTGAAGTGAAGAACACGAGTTTTACTTAAGTCATCCATAAATTACGATCATCGGTAAAAATGAAAAAGAGCGCCTAAGCGCTCTTTTTTACTTAATCATGTCGATCAACTACCGCAAACAGTTTGCACAAAATTCAAAACAACATTTTGTATTTTGCTCTTAGGGTAATTTAGGCAAGAAGCATTGCTTCTTCAAAGCCCTCACTGCCGCGGGCACAGCCCTTGGCGTAAAATCAGCAAAATGCGTTGCATTTTGAAACCCTGATTTTACTCCCATTCAATCGTTGCAGGTGGTTTAGATGAAACGTCATAAACAACACGAGAAACGTCTGCAATTTCATTCATAATACGTGTAGAAATCTTGTCTACGAGGTCGTATGGAAGATGTGCAAAACGAGCCGTCATAAAGTCAACCGTTTCAACCGCACGAAGTGCAATCACCCATGCATAACGACGACCATCACCCACCACACCCACAGATTTGACAGGTTGGAATACAGCGAATGCCTGCGCAGTTTTGTCATACCAACCGCTTGCACGAAGCTCTTGCATAAAGATGTCATCAGCTAAACGTAAAATGTCAGCATATTCTTTTTTCACTTCACCGAGGATACGAACACCTAAACCTGGGCCTGGGAATGGATGACGATACAGCATCTCATGTGGCAGACCTAAAGTTGTCCCTAAACGACGTACTTCATCTTTAAACAAGTCACGGATTGGCTCAACCAATTCAAACGCTAAATCTTCTGGTAAACCACCCACGTTATGGTGTGATTTAATCACATGCGCTTTACCATTTTTGGTTGCAGCAGATTCAATCACGTCAGGGTAAATCGTGCCTTGAGCAAGGAAATTTACGCCATCAAGTTTACGTGCTTCCTCAGCAAATACTTCAATGAACTCACGACCAATGATTTTACGTTTTTTTTCAGGATCAACTTCACCTGCAAGTGCAGACAAGAAACGGTTTTCAGCGTCGGCACGAATCACACGAATGCCCATGTTTTTTGCAAACATATCCATCACTTGCTCGCCTTCGTTCAAACGAAGTAAGCCATTGTCCACAAATACACATGTCAATTGATCGCCAATCGCTTTATGTAAAAGTGCAGCAACGACTGATGAATCCACACCACCTGAAAGACCTAATAATACTTTTTGATCACCAATTTGCTCACGTAATTGTTCTACACGTAAGTCGATGATGTTTTCTGAATTCCAAAGGTTACGACATCCACAAATTCCATGAACGAAGTTAGAAAGTAATTCAGCACCTTTGGCAGTGTGCGTGACTTCAGGATGAAACTGGATCCCATAGAAACGACGAGTTTCATCCGACACCATCGCAAATGGGCAGCTTGGTGTACTTGCAGTCACTTGGAATCCTTCAGGGATACGCGTTACTTTATCACCATGGCTCATCCATACTTTTAATTGATCTTTATTGTCTTCAAGATCACCGATTAATTTATCGCGAACTTGAATGTTAACTTCAGCATAGCCAAACTCATGTACATCACCTGGCTCTACTTTACCGCCAAGCTGCTCTGACATGGTTTGTAAACCATAGCAAATACCCAATACTGGTACGCCTAAATTAAAGACGATTTCTGGTGCACGTGGACTGCCTTCTTCATGCACACTTTCAGGCCCACCTGAAAGAATGATCCCGTTCGGGTTAAATGCACGAATGTCTTCTTCTGACATATCAAACGCATATATTTCAGAATAAACACCCGCTTCACGAACACGGCGTGCAATCAATTGGCTATATTGAGAACCGAAATCCAAAATCAGGATACGATCTTCAGTAATTTGAGTATTGGTCGTCATGAATATACAACTATGCAGGCAAATGGATTTAAGCGCCATATTCTAGCATTTTTCAACGCAGGACGCACACCCTTCTATCAAGTGGCTTTGTTGCGCAAACATTCAAAAGCTAAACTTTTCCCAAGTTATCCAAATTTAAGTGACAACTCGGGTGTGAGGTCGACCCAACTCCGTAAATTTATTTAATACTGCCACACGTGCATGCATCTCATTGACTTAGCTTTGGAAATTTCTTGCACTGAGTTTATCGCCTAATAATTTGATGCAATGCATTTTGGTTTCGATCAAACTTCGGCGATGATAGCCTCACCATTTTTTCCATAGTGTCCTGCCTAAATTTTTAACTGTTCGAAGTAATTCATTTCGCTCTAGCGAGCTGGTCTTTGTATCTTTCCAAGGTTTCACATTTTTGCTTGGTGGAATCACCGCATGCGCTTGTCGCTCTGCGATGACCTGACGGCATTACTTGATGTCATAAGCCCCATCAGTATAGACGGAGTCAATCTGTTCTTCCTGTGGAATCTGATTCAGTAAATCACCAAGCACCTGTGAATCACTCACATTGTTGGTTGTAAGCTAAATAGATTTGATTTCGACCATTTTTGCCTTTTGGTTGAGCGTACCATTGAGTTTTGGGATCAAACCAAATAGAAATATTTCCTCGATTTATTAATGCTCTGTTAGAAGAAGACCAATTGATTGTACGATAGATTTTAGGTGTGAGCTTATTCATTTGAGAATTATAATGTTGAATAAGCCTTTAACAGTAGGTTTGTGCAACAAAGCCATGAAGACGCTATCTTTAAGTTGGTTACGAATGGTGCGAGCGTCGTATTGAATTTTTTCAGCGAGTTGCTGTGCCGTTAAGATATGTATATGTCATAATTGTATTCCTATATTAATTCATCGGATGTAAGTATTTTTCATCCTTAAACGTAAAACAACCTCAAATTTAATTAAATGTAATTAAATTTTCATTGTATTAGATGAAAAATTAATGGTTATTTGTAAATTGCCAATTTTGTTAGCTGAAAGAAAAATGAGGGTTGCAGATCTGATCCGAGGGACTGGCATCAATAAAACGACTTTGCATAAGCTATACAACGGTGACTTAACTCGCATCGACTTAGAAACGATTGACCGTATTTGTGAATATTTAGACATTCAAGTAGTGATTTATTTGTTTTTGAAAAAATATTACTAATCAAATAAATGAAGAGTAGTCTGGTCACCGATGGTCACTTTATAAAAGTGATTGGTCACAAATTCGAAAAATAAGTTAAAACTGGGAATATAATTCTATTTTATAGACCCAGTTTTTTAGCTTTAGGGGGTCTAAAAATTACAAGTGATTGAGTGAAATTTGAGGTCATTTAAAGTACTTTATACAGAGTGTGGCACACAATGGTCACATTTTGGTCACCGAACATGGGGACGGCTAATAAAATTTATAAGTAATCCTGAAGTTGGATTAACTACCTCAGGTTTAAATATAGTTAAATAATTATGATTCAATTTTAGGAGAGTAAGTTTTTACACGCGTATCAATTCTGCTCCACGTACAGCCATTTATTTCATCTGCAGATTGAAATTGGAATAAGCCCATAAAACGATCAATATATTTCGAGCTTAAATTATCTTTTACACATGCAAAAACAATACGTTTTGAGGCACCATTTTTCCACTCAAGAATTTTTTAGACATCAATGTAGAATCGGTAGATTTTTCAATAATGGTTAAACCTGATGTGTGCTAATACTTGCTCTACACCAGTCATGATATGTGCTGAAATAATAGGACACTTCCACTTGGGAGATTCTAGGCAACTAACTTGTAAAAGTCCTCTGCCATTTGATTTGGTGTCTTAAAATTCAGTCCTTTCTGAATTCTCTGCTGATTATAGAAGAGCTCTATGTATTTTGTAATATCTGCCTTAGCTTCTTCCCTCGTTTTATAGTTCCGATGATGTACAAGTTCGTTCTTACTTGCGGAACGTTGTTCCTCACCCGAGAAACTTTCAATTGGTGCATTATCAAAACAGTCACCCTTTTTACTCATCGAACCTTCAAAACTATATTTTTCAAGCATATTCCGATATTCATGACTACAATATTGACTGCCTCTGTCCGAATGAACAATTAAATTTCGAGGTGGTTTATGATTTTACTGCGAATCATTCTGCCGAAAGCATCCCATTCAAAATACTGTAAATGCCCACCTTCACTTTGTCGGATCAGTTGCCCATAGTCATCATATTGGTATTTTTGGTTGATGTAGTCTTGTACTCAATTATTGTATGAATTGAAATCTATTTGACGTCCCCCTGTACAACTCTAGAACGAAATAAAGTTTATAAAGGAAATCATCCCTGGTATTACTCCAAACCTATTTAAGTTGTGAATTCAATTTTCACATCATAATTTTGGAAGTAATACCTTTGATTATTAATTATTTCTTAGAGACAACGAACTTATGTTCAAAAAAGTCTTCATATATAGGATAGCCACGTTTATTATTAGGCCAATTATAACTACATCTCTCAAAATCATTTAACTTAATATTATTAATGTCAAATTTTTTAATTCTTTGATCAATAGGAATTAGAACATTAACTACTTTATCAGGATTTTTAAAAAAATTAGTAATATTTAATACTTGTATTTTACTTAGGCTTTGTTGCACAAAGATTTGAAATGCAAAGCGCCCCTAATTGATCCAAATTTAAGGCGTAACTTGGGTAAGTGGG